>JBAZYZ010000035.1:0-2623 GCA_041659085.1 Minisyncoccota bacterium | reverse complement strand
ACCAAAATCCCCCATGCCCCCCGACCCCCTAACCCCGCCCAAAAAATTATAAACACTAAGAAATAAAGGTATGGCAGACAAATTTTTATTTATACCAGAAAAGGGCACCGTACTAGTTAGTAATGGTTCGAATGTTCGCAAGGGGTTTCCTAGAAAAAGCGCCGACTTGGTAAAAAAGCTTATTGAGGACACCCAACTTTCGTATGTTGGCTATGTTCTTGACGGGGAAACAGTTGAACAAAATTCAAAATGGTATTTAACCCCAGGGGGAGATTTCTTTTGGTCCGGTGGAGTAAAAGACATTTTAGCAGTACCATCAGGCCAGAAAATTATTTGCAAGCCATTAGAGAAACTTATTTGCACACAATCGTTTGGTAAGAGACCAGAATTTTATGCCCCACTGGGAAGCCCCAAAGGACATAACGGATTGGACTTCAGAACAAAACTCGGTAATAACCCCAACGACTGGAAAAGAGATGTGTTTGCTGTTTTAGACGGGACAATTTCAGAAGCAACAGAAACTCCAACAAATGGTAAGTATGTAAGAATTGCGCATGATAATGGGTACGAAAGTGTCTATCTACATCTTTCTTTAATGCTTGTCAGTAAGGGCCAGAGAGTCCTGGCTCGTTCAAAAATTGGGGTGTCCGGTAATTCGGGGTCAGCGAGTGAAGCACCACATCTACATTTTGGTTATAGACCACAAAAATATGACAAGAGTAATGGTTATATGGGTTATATAGACCCAACTCCTTGTTTTATTGACGAAATTAAATATGCTTAACCCCCCTTGACACATACCCTAAAATCCTGTATAAGAATAATTATGTTAATAAATTATAAAAATCAAATGAAATCGCCGCGCCATAACTGGGCGTCTTTTGTCGTTGCCCGCTTCGCGCCTACCCCTGCGTCTTTCGGGGCGGATTCTACCTTTGTTTCTTCGGCTTTTTCTTTGATTTCTACCAATATAATCACACGTCTTTATGGGCGGAGTGGCAGTAATACATAACCTTTCTCCAATTTGTTGTGTCTTAACCCACCCTGCTCATAGCAGGGTTTGTTCTTTTTAGGCTGTTCTTTCAACGTCGTAAATAAAAGGAGAAAAGTGATGAGTGATAAAGAGCTTGACTGGGGAGATTCCCCGGAAGTTTCGGCGCAGACCACTTCGTATTTCATACACGGCATGAAAACCCTATGGGATTTGATTGCCGTGGAGCGGAAGCGGGTTCTCTGGTCCATACTGATACTCGTCTTTGTGGAGGGTATATCTCTCTCCATACCGCTTCTTTTCAGGGAGCTTGTGGACCAAGTCCCCATCGTGCTTAAGGAAGGCATTACGCCTTTCGTGATGTGGTCGGTGTTCGCGATGTTTGCGGTGCGGATAGTGACGCTGGTAATCAGGCGTTTCGTGCAGGAGCCGGTGTTCCTCAAGGCCATAATAAGGCTTGAGAACTTTTGGCCCCGCATGGCGCAGGAAAAACTGCTTGCGCTATCCATCGGGTACCATGAGAAAGAAAATACCGGGCGGAAAATCGCCAAAGTAAACAAAGGGGTTGAAAAGCTGGTCAATATGCTGGTCGACCTCTTTTGGGGGCTTATCCCGGCGCTCGTTTATCTTTTGATGAACGTTGTCATTATTTTGGTTCTGGACTGGAAGCTCGGGCTCCTTTTCATTCTGCCGCTCATACCGGCCGTCTGGATAAATCTGAAAAGCTACAAAGCTTTTTATCCGGGCTGGATTGACTGGGACAGGAAGAAGGAGAAATCAATCGGACTTTTCTGCCAATCCATCATCAACATCCGGACCGTGCAGTCTTTCGTTTCTGAAAAAAACGAAGAAGCGGAGCATGGCGGGGTGCGTGAAGAAATGCGCGCTCTCGACCTTGATATCTGCCTTAAGATTCAGCGGTACTACTTCGTAATGGAGATGATACTCGGCCTGTTTTTCCTCACTACGATAGTTACGGGGCTTTATTTCGTATATCGCGGATGGGGGACGGTGGGCACGGTGTCGTATATTTTCATCACGGGGAACGCCACGCTCCAGAGTCTGTGGAATATGATTCAGATTTACACCAGGCTTTTGCGCGACCTCGTGTCGGCGGAACGCATGCAAGCGCTCTTGACCCAAGACGTGGACGTGGCAAACGAGGCTCCGGGCGTAATACCGCCCGGAGCGATAGTGGGCATTTCGTTCATAGACGCCTCCATCGCGTATTCCGGCAAAAAAGAACCGGCACTCGATGGAGTGAATCTAAAAATGAAGCCCGGGCAGATGTTTGCTTTTGTCGGACGGAGCGGTTCGGGGAAGAGTACACTCGTGAATATCCTCGCGCGCGTGTATGACCCTACGGGAGGAATGGTAACCGTAAACGGTGTGAATGTCCGGAAGCTTGACCGAGATTGGTATAGGAAGAGATTTGCTTTCGTGCCCCAGGATGTGGAAGTCTTTGATGGCACCATAAGGCAAAATATCGCCTATGCCTGTCCCGGAGCAAGCGACGAGTGGATAGAAAAAGCCGTAAAGGCCGCCTGTCTGGACGAAGTGGTCGGGAGTCCGGGGCGTTTCCCGGACGGGCTAAAAACTCAGGTGGGTGAACGCGGGGTCCGTCTTTCCGGC
>JBAZYZ010000034.1:0-2729 GCA_041659085.1 Minisyncoccota bacterium | reverse complement strand
CGCCACCCGAGATCTACACGTCATTGCAGAAGCCCAAAAGAAGGGAGGTATCTGCGCATTCGTGGACGCCGAACATGCCATGGACCCTGAATATGCCAAAAAGCTCGGGGTTAAAATAAACGAACTTCTCATTTCACAGCCCGACACGGGAGAGCAAGCGCTTGAAATCGTGGAGAGCCTGGTGCGTTCCGGGAAAATTGACGTCATTGTCGTAGACTCCGTGGCGGCGCTCACGCCAAAAGACGAGATTGAGGGAGATATGGGAGCGCAACATGTCGGGAAACAAGCGCGTCTTATGTCACAGGCCCTCCGAAAACTTACGGCCATCACCGCCAAGTCAAAAACCGTAGTAATCTTCATAAACCAAATACGCATGCAAATCGGCATCATGTTCGGCAATCCTGAAACAACTCCAGGCGGCAAAGCCCTAAAATTCTACACTTCGATCCGCCTTGATATACGCCGCATAGCCCAAATCAAAAAAGGAGAAGACGCAGTCGGAGCCCGCACGCGTGTCAAAGTTGTAAAAAACAAGGTCGCCTCCCCCTTCCGCGAAACCGAATTTGATATTATGTTCGGCGAAGGTATCTCCAAAGAAGGCGAGGTTATAGCGCTCGGCGAGAAATTCGGCATTGTTCAAAAAAGCGGAATGTCATACGCTTATGGCGATGTTAAGCTGGGGCGCGGCTACGATGCTACCCGCACTTTCCTCAAAGAGAGCCCAAAAGTGACCGAACAAATACTGAAAGAAATACGCAAAAAGTTTTCAGAAGCATAGAAATCGCTCGGCAATATTTTTTTAAAACGCGCATAAAATTCTACACCACACGAGTACTTCCAATTTTTAGCTCGCTTTACTCGCAAAATTTAGGTCGCTGAATTTTTGTTATGCTCAGTCACACATAATTTCTTGCTAGAAATTTGCGCTACCCCGACTCGCCTCGTCAGGCTCCGTCTCTCAATTGCAATAGGCAATTGAGCCGCCGCGTTCCGCAATGTTTTCAAAAAATTCAGCCTCGCTCCGACGTTAAATACAACACAAAAATCCGGGCATCTCCCGTGTGCCGGTTAATTTGCATTTTCTCAAAAAATCGTTACAATGAGCCCTATTATGTGTCAGGGGATAGCTTTATGAACCTTAATTTCTAAACAAATGCTTGAATACAACGAAATAAAACCTGGGAAATTCATTATTTATAACGGCGAACCGTATGAAGTCATTGAGTACCATGTGGCACGCACCCAACAGAGAAAGCCCCAGAATCAAACAAAATTAAAAAGCCTCCTCTCCGGAAGGGTTATCTCAATCTCCTTCCATGCTTCGGACAAAGTGAGCGAAGCGGATATTTCCAAGCGGCCCATAAATTTTGTCTATGCTAACCGCGGCGAATATATTTTCTCCGAGGTCAAGGACCAGAGTAAGCGCTTCACGATTGACGAATCAATCATCGGACCTCAAGCCAAATTCCTGAAAGGAAACACTCCGGTTGACGCGCTTGTATTCACCGACGATGATGACGAGGAAAAAATAATCGGCGTAAAACTTCCGATCAAAATGGAACTCCTGGTAAAAGACGCCCCTCCCGCCATCAAAGGCAACACCGCTTCAGGCGGAGGCAAGCAAGTCACTCTTGAAACCGGAGCTATTATCTCCGTTCCGTTGTTTATTGAAGCCGGCGAAACTGTGCGTGTGAATACCGAGACGGGAGAGTACACGGAAAGAGTCAGCAAATAAGCAACGAATAAAAACCAGTAAAAAAGCGGGATAATCCCGCTTTTTGGTTTGTAGCCAAACTATCTTGGTAGGGTCCGCAAATACTTAGCGGAAACAATAACCAACCTTTCTCTGGCTATATCAGTCATGTCCCTATCGAAGATAGGCCGTAACTTATTGAACGGATACATGGCTGAGTAAGAAGCTCTGTCTGGACTGATAAAGGTCAGTAAAACATTATGCGCCCCTCTCCAAATATGATCAGCCGTAAAGATTCCTTTAACATCAACACTTGCTTCTGCGTCGAATACCTCGTGCCAAATGTCTCCGGCTGGAAGATAGGTCTTGCCTTTTATTTTTATTGGCTTATCTCGACGAAGCACCAATTGGCTCAAAATTTTGGCTCCTCCATCCATCTTAAAAAACTGCAGATAGACTTTTTGCCGAAAGAGTTGGCCCCTGACCACGACACTCATTCCGTCTATCCAGTTTGGCACTAAGTGTCCAAAGGCCTCCCTGTCTTCCTCATTCTGTTCAAAGAATCTGGCGGGGTACATGAGACTGCCTCCACCATTTATGCCGTGGAGCACGGGTTTACCGCTAATAAAAACAGTTTCAATGCTAGGTTGTGTTTTCGGCATAATATCCCCCCCCTAAATTAGAAGAACGCTGAACGCAACATATCACATAAAATAAACAAAAAAAACCGCCGTACGGCGGTTTTTTGTTTATCCTTATTTATTATTTGTTTAATTCTTACCTCGTCATAAACGGCAGAAGACCCATAAAACGGGCGCGCTTAATGGCCACGGCAAGCTTGCGCTGATTCTTGGACGCAACGCCGGAACGACGTTTGGATGTCATTCTCGCGTGCGGGGTAATAAACTTCTTCAAGGTTTCAACGTCCTTGTAGTCTATGTGTTTTATATTATTTGAATTGAAGTAGCACTGTTTTTTCATAAGTTTTCACTCTATCACAATAATTGTTAAAACGGAATATCTTCAGGATTTATGT
>JBAZYZ010000033.1:0-3174 GCA_041659085.1 Minisyncoccota bacterium | reverse complement strand
GAAAATTGCCCTATATCTCCCTGAAGTCGATTGGACAGTCGGTACGGCAAGTGGAAGGGCTCTCGCCTTTGTCACGCTGGCAAGTGACATTGCCGCAAGTGTTGGTGGCGTAACAGGAGTTGATGTCGGTCCCGCCATATAGACCCTGGCATCCCCAGACCCAGTTGCCGCCGCTTAGAACCGGCGTGGTAGTTGCGGAGCCGGTGGCGCAAAGTCCGGTCGCGGGGGCAATGCCGCTTGAACCGCCGCTGGTCGCACCGCAAGTGGCGTTTATGGGGCTCGGCGCAGTGGTATTAATGGTAACTGACGGGCAGGATATGGACCACACACCCTGGTTATCCTGAGCGCGGAAGTACACGACTGTCGTGCCAAGCGGCATTAACTGCTGGAATGACAAAGAGGTGCTTAGGAGCGTGCCTGTTTGGCAATTGCCGCTCCGCCATTCATAGGCAATGACGGAACCGCTTTGTACCGTGGAGGTAGCGGAGAAACCGACCGGGGTAACCGTGTCGGTATTAATAGGACTAATAGCCGGACTCGTGATAGTAACAGTAGGGCCGACATTGAAAAGAGGGGTGCTTGATTGTATGCCGTAATTGGTGCCGTTGAACGACAGCCATCCCACGACGTCGGAGCCCCAGGCATAACCGGAACCGGTTGACCCTGTAAAACTAACACCATAGGGACTAGTATCCGCCGCCGTACCGGAGAGGCTAATCCATCCGTCCCATCCTCCGCTTGCCGAAAGAGCCTTGGCCCAGCCGGACACATTACCGTTTGCGCCATTCAGTGTCGCAGCGCAAGAAGGCGCTGTGGGACATCCTGTTGTATCGGAAGAATTGAACGAGACCCAACCGATGTTGTCGCTCCAGGCATAACCGGAGAAAGCGCCGGAGGGGGCCACGTTTACGCCATAATCACCGGAAGCGCAGGTGCCGGCGTCGGTGCAGTTGAATGATAGCCAACCAATGTTGTCGCTCCAGGCGTAGCCGGAGAGATTGTGCGACGCGCCGGCGTTTGCGATATTTTTTTTATCAATCCTGATGACAGCGTTTAGAACGAGCAGTAATACTGCAACCGATGCCAACAAGAACAAATATTGTTTTGTTTTTCCTCTATGTAAAACATGCAAAACAGGGGATTTTTTCATAAAATTTATATTATTGCGTTTTCTTTAGCAGCGATTCAAGAAGCTTAAGTTTCTCATCCGTGTTAATGGACGATTGAACACTGCTCGATGACGCGGCGCCCTGGGCGCCCTCGGATGTTAAGCTGTTTAGAATTGCCTCTTTCTCGCTTGCCGTGGTCGTAGAAACCGCCTGGACATCCTGCGATAAATTGTCAAGAACTCTGAGCTTTTGCTCCGGGGTCGTGGGCATTTGCGTGTAATCTTTTGCTGTCGGAGAAAAATAAAAAACATAAACCGCATAACCGGCCAAGGCGATGGCGGCAAGGATTACAATCCCGAGCAAAATCCTTTTAGTAAGAAGAGAATGTCCATCCATAGTCAATTACAATTATAGCATTAAAAAATAAGCAAGGTGCGCGTATTGGTTGCGCGCTGTGGATAATCCAACCTGATTTTATAAAAACCGCGTCAGTTGCCCCACCTGTTGTCCACTTGGAGGCTAAACCTCCAAGTGGCTCCCAACATGGATAAGTGCCTACTCCAACAATATATTTTCAATATCCTTAAGGCCTGTCCTACGTTCAACAATATCCCTAAGGGACGAGATAGCAAAATCTTTATATTCCGTTCTATTTCGGAATTGCTCAAAAATAATATCTTTCACGCAAATACCAGCAGTATTTTTGCCAGCCTTATCAATATATTCTCCCCAACTTGACTGGCTCCGCACCAACTTGGAGGCTGAGCCTCCAAGTTGGTGTACTTGATCGTTTAAATTCACATAAGCACTTACGTGTAGCAAATATTCATTCGAATCTATGTGTATTGACTTAAATCTTCCCTGGAAAAGTGCTCCTGATCTTTTATTCTTATTATTGAAATACCAAGTATAGCCACCGCTCAGCCTCTTCATAAACTCACTAATTCCACCGTTACTTACCTGCTCCAAAACAAAATGAAAGTGATTCGGATTTAAACAATAGGCAATTATATTTACTAATCTTTTTGACTTGGCGGTTGAACCGCCAAGTGGAGGTTTCTTAAAAGATAGCTCGTATAAGCTCCCGACTGGTTCAATTGAATTAAACAAAATCATACTCTGTAAAAATCTCTCTACATCGGTTTTGTTTGAAAAAATGATTCTCTTGTCAACTCCCCTATTGTAAATATGATAAAATTCTCCATTAGCAAAAGCTGTTTTTCTTGTAGCCATAGTTTATAATATTATCACTTGGCGGTTCAACCGCCAAGTGATTAAAGAGTGGTGAGAATTTCTCCGCCTTTTTCAGTAACTAAAACAGTGTGTTCAAAATGGGCGCTCCTTAAACCGTCCGCGGTGCGGAAAGTATAACCGTCTTTCCTGTCCATATAAACCTCAGCTCCACTTTCATTGAATATGGGCTCAAGAGCCAGAAGCATTCCCTTCTGGATAACGGGACCTGTTCCGGCTCGCCCGTAATTTGGGATGAAAGGAGTTTCGTGAACGTGTTTGCCTATGGCATGCCCTCCAAGAACAAGAACTACTCCGAATCTTCCGCGGGCTGCCACTTTTTCTATGGCTGAACTTATGTCGCCTATCCGTCCGCCTATTTTTACAGCGGAAATTCCGGCGGATAATGCCTCCCTAGTCGTGTCTATAAGTTTTATATACTTGGACTCCACTTTCCCTATCGGAACGCTGATAGCGGCGTCCACAAAAAACCCTTTGTGTTTGAGACCCAAATCAAGTCCTATAATATCGCCTTCCTTTAGTTCCTTCCCGGAAGGTATTCCGTGCACCACTTCATTATTGACCGAAGCGCAAAGAGCCGCCGGAAACGGCCTGCTCGCCCCGTCTGGTTTATAGTTTAAAAAAGCCGGAGTGTCCCCTTTCTCCCTTATAAGACGTTCCGCCAAAATATCAAGCTCTTTGGTTGTGACACCGGGCACCGCAGCCTTTCCAAGCTCGCCCAAAACAAAAGCGAGGCGGCGACCCCCCCCACGAACAATTTCCTCTTCTTCTTTTGTTTTAATTATTGTAGCCATTCCGGAAATTTTCAATTTAA
>JBAZYZ010000032.1:0-3466 GCA_041659085.1 Minisyncoccota bacterium | reverse complement strand
AGAAATACAAAGATTACTTCAGCAACAGGGAATTCATCATCAGCACCGCCATTGCCGTCTTTTTTCTGGCCATAAGCCTGGTGATAAATTTTTACGCGGGAATATACGCAACCATTAACCAAAGCAATCATGTTACCGACATTATTCTAAGCAATATCCGCGTATATGACGTGGGTCATGTCTTCACATACGGCGCGGTACTTTTCTGGCTGTTCATAATATTCTTATTTCTGAAAGAACCAAGGAGAATACCATTCATCCTGAAATCAATAGCCCTCTTTGTCGTTATACGGGCAATTTTTGTCAGCTTGACCCATCTGGGGCCGTTCCCCACGCAACTTCCGCTGGAATCGGACATAATCAGCAAATTCAGTTTCGGCGGAGATTTATTTTTCTCAGGACATACCGGCCTGCCGTATCTCATGTCGCTGATTTTTTGGGAAAACAAACCCCTGCGTATTTTATTTTTCCTGTCCGCCGTTACCTTTGGAGCAATAGTCCTTATGGCCCATCTGCACTATTCCATCGATGTGCTCTCCGCTTTCTTTATAACCTATTCCATTTTCCACATCGCTAAAAAGATGTTCGGGAAAGATCGGGAAATTTTCAATGCAGGTCTGCCAAACTCGGAGAACGGCAAATAACCCAAGACGCTAGTCTGTAACACCGTGTTTTGGCGCGTCGCACCTGCAGTTTTGAATTTTAATGTATTCGTCAAAATACTCCTTGCCGTAATCATAAGTAATTTCCTCCCCCGGCATAATTTTCTTTTTCGCCAGGATAAACACCCGTTTGCCGCGGATATCCGACTCGGCATTAGGTTTGCATGAATGATTGGCATAACGGGCGATATTGTCGCGTCCGCGTCCGTCTATTGTCCAATTTTTGTTCACGTCAAAAAGGTAGCGATTATTGGTTATGTCTACGGCAATTTTATTTGGGATAAGCGGACCGACATATTCAATAATTTTTTGCCCGCGCTTAAACGGCGCGACAGCAAAAAGCCCTAGTCCGGCACGCGACCTCTTTGCCACCACTTTTGCTTCTTTTTTATTTTTTACCGCGGGTTTTTTAAGCATACAAGGAGCCATATTAACACGAGACTGCCAAAAATCAAAAAACTCCCCGCATATGAGGGGAGTTTTTTGATTTTTTCTCTAAGTTAACGGGCAACTGACTGGCTGGCCAGTCCCGAACGCGCCAAACGCCAAACCAAATGCTGTATAAAACGATATACGTAAGTTGAAAGAACCAATGCCACGGCCACAAGTGAAATCTGAACGACAAATTGTGTCTGCATAAACGCCGACACATGGAAAGAAAACATTTCTTTCCAATTATAAAACGGGGGCATGTTGGCAACGATATGCCCCAATGAAAGATACGGTGAAAATGGCGACAATTCCGCCGCAAATAAAGCAAGGATAAGTATTTTAAGCCCTTTCGGCGAAAGCGCTGTTCTGGCCGCGTAAATAAGGTAAACGCGGCGCATTATCTTTCTGTTTAATTTTAATTCTCTTTCCATAATCATGAATATCATAAAGTATAAAATTTTTACCATGGAACACCTCCCGCTATTTGCCTGAATGATTCTTTGGCCCGGTGTATACGCACCTTAACCGCGCCGGCGGATAATCCGTTCTCCGACGCAATCTCTTCCTGGCTTTTGCCCTGCAGGAAAAACTTGCAAAGCACTTCGGAAAATTGCGATGGCATCCTTGAAAGAACGGAGGAGATGTAGTCTCTCATTTCCTTATTAGCCGTTCTACCCTCTTCGTCCTTATCGGAAATAATTTCCATAAGCTCCGGTGTCAGCTCTATCGCGCCCCGGCCGTTTGTTTTTTGATATTCGGTAAAAGCGGTATTCGTAAGCACCCTGTACGCCCACGATCTGAAGGAACCCTCTCCCCGCGAAACAAAAGTCTCACCACGGCGGTAAATCTTAACAAACGCGTCCTGAGCTATATCTTCAGCCCTGTCCCTGTCCCTCGTTATGCCTTCCGCCTTGCGCAAAAACGCTCCCTGATACCGCTCAAGAATTTCTTCAAAGAGATGCGGTTCCAGAAGTGAACGAGTGAAGAGTTCCTCGTCTGCGAGAGATTCTTTTTGGCTGTCTGTTAGTCTTGGGCTGAACATTTATATACTATATACCCCCGATTATCTTTTAAACAAGAAAGGTCCCGCTTTGGCGGGCCCTTTCCATATTTAGTTGTTACGCGTTCTTTGATTTACGTCACGTCTATTGATTATTTTTTGATAATTATTTCGACCTGTTCATTTTTACAACCCAAAGAGAATGGTAAAAGTTACACGGGTATTACCGTTGACATTTGCGATTTTTATGATATTGTGAAACGCGACAGTCCTTTATTTATTTACCGTTTACAAATAGTGGGGTTCGCATGAAAAAAGAAGCAGAGGATGTGTACGCTCCGTCGTTCAGGCTGCACGACTTCTTCAACGAAATGGTCGGATTGATTATGTCAATCTGTTCAGACCGGCCCAACAAGCCCTTTACCGCCGCCTTCACACTGAAAGAAGCCCGGCATGCTATCTCCATCAGGAAAATGCAAACCGTTGAGCAAAGATATCTGCTGCCCGGCGGAAGCTACTACTATCCCGGGGACAGCGCGGAGTTTAGAAAATGGAAAGCCGAAATCGCCAACTACCCCCTTAAGGTGTCCCGGATAAACGCAGTCGTCGGAGTCATTAATGACTGTAAAAACTTAACCGATTTTAAAAGAGCCATGAATGAACTCAACCGACTCCTCTACGGGAAATCGGCGGATCAGTACTTCAAGGGCTCCAGGTTTGACCCGGACAAGCTCAAGATTTGACCATAGCCGTCTCCCGCCCGGGGCCGGCTATTTTTTATAAAATTTATCGTTTCCGGAAAATACTATGGGCCTTGAGCCGTTCAAGTAACTTGACTTTTGGTCCAATTGGGTGTATACTTCCCCTTGTGTAAGTTTCTCTTGGGTTTTCTCGCGTAAGGCGTTAGTCTGAAACGGTGACCAGTGAGATAAGTTAGTCGCTTACCGTTTAAATATAAAGACTAACGCGAACTGATAGTATGGCAACAAAGCTTTACGTAGGGGGTCTCCCTTACTCCAGCACCGCAGATGAGCTCAAGTCTCATTTTGCCCAGGCTGGAAACGTTGTTTCGGCAACCATCATCAACGATAAGATGACCGGTCGCTCGAAAGGTTTCGGTTTCGTCGAAATGTCTTCCCCTGAGGAAGCGCAGAAGGCGATCGAAATGTTCCATGGAAAGGATTTCGGTGGCCGCAATTTGACGGTCAATGAAGCCCGCCCGATGGAGGAACGTCCTCGCCGCGATTACTAATCGCGTTTGAAACAAAAGCCCCGCTTTAGCGGGGCTTTTGTTTTGCGCGGGACATTGGGTTTTGAAAACAATATAATGAATCAATGAGCAAAATATTCAAAACTATGACGCGGAAAGAAC
>JBAZYZ010000031.1:0-4027 GCA_041659085.1 Minisyncoccota bacterium | reverse complement strand
ATGCGCGAGAATTTAGGCAAGAAGCTGAGGGAGTCGGAGTACGAGGAAGTCCGTCAGGCAATTTTGAAACAGGAAGCGATGCCATCAATGAGATTGTTCCAGTTCGCGGGAGATGCTGCGCGAGCGACAAATGTTTGCGCGTATAATTGTTCTTTCATCGCTCCATCCAAGTGGCAGGATTTTGGAGAAATAATGTACATATCAATGTGCGGCACCGGAGTGGGATTTACAGCCGAGAGTCAGAATGTGGACCAGCTGCCGAATATTAAATATCAGACCGGCAAGAAACTTCCGACTCATGTTGTGCATGACAGCAAAGAAGGGTGGTCTGACGCTTTGGTACTCGGACTCAAAACATGGTCCGACGGAAAAGATATTGATTTTGATTTTTCCAAACTTCGTCCGGCTGGCGCGCGTTTGAAGACTATGGGTGGAAAATCTTCCGGGCCTGATCCTATACGCTCTGTCATATACTTTGCCCGCGAGAAAATATTGAAGAAGCAGGGGCGGAGACTCTCTACAATCGATGTGCATGATCTTGTTTGCAAGATCGGGGAGTGTGTCGTGGCTGGCGGGGTAAGAAGAAGCGCGCTTATCTCTCTTTCTGATTTGGGGGATACCGATATGCGCGATGCCAAAAAAGGCCCATTTTACTTCACGGATCCGCAGAGGTCATTGGCCAATAACTCGGCTGTTTATGTTGAAAAACCGTCCGCCGAGGAATTTTTGGATGAATGGGTGGCTTTGGTAAAATCTAAATCGGGCGAACGCGGCATTTTTAACCGAGGCTCCCTGGTAAAGACTCTCCCGGAAAGGCGTCTTTCTCATTTGGATAAATTCATAACCAACGGTCGCATGACGGGTCTTGTCGGGACCAACCCATGTGGTGAAATAATTCTCCAGTCAAAACAGTTTTGCAATCTTTCGGAGATTATCGCCCGCCCGGGGGACACAATAGAGTCTCTTCTAAAGAAAGTTCGCATCGCGACAATAATAGGAACCTACCAGTCAACGCTGACAAATTTCCCGTATCTCTCCAAGGAATGGAAAGAAAATTGCGACGAGGAACGCTTGCTCGGTGTTTCCATTACCGGACAGTGGGACTCTCCGGCCGTGCGCAAGGCGGATGTCTTGGATAAACTTCGAAAAGAAACCATTAAAATAAATCAGCAGTACGCAAAACGTTTTGGAGTTAACGCTTCAACCGCTATAACTTGCGTGAAGCCGTCCGGAAATCTGTCGCAGACAGTTGATTCTTCATCCGGCATGCACCCGCGCCACGCGCCATTTTACATCCGCCGAGTCCGTATCGCTTCAACCGACGCGCTGTTTAAGATGCTGAAAGACCAGGGGATAGCGTATCATCCGGAAGTCGGACAGACCGCAGACAGCGCCACTACTTACGTCATTGATTTTCCCGTTCGCGCGCCGAAATCTTCAGTCTACAAAAATACTCTTTCATCCATGGAACAGCTTGAGTACTGGAAGATGTTCAAGGAGCATTATACGGAGCACAATCCCTCAACAACAATATCGGTAAGTGATGACGAATGGATTGATGTCGGGCATTGGGTTTATAAGAATTGGGATATTGTCGGCGGACTTTCGTTTCTTCCGCGCGATAGTCATGTGTATCAACTGGCCCCCTATGAAGAAATAAATGAGAAGGCTTATACAGAGCTTGCCAAAAAGTGGGAGCACATTGATTTTTCCAAAATAGTAACTTACGAAAAAACGGACGAGACGGAAAATAAAGCGGAACTCGCATGCGTGTCGGGAGTATGTGAAGTTTAGAAACGGTTTGCAGAAATCAATCACCAAAAATACGGCTACATTGAGCCGTATTTTTGGTGATTGATTTTTTAGTTAAGTTGTGGTATATTTGTTGTGTTGGGTCGGATAGTTACTCCTTGATTTATCAGGGGGAGGAAAGTCCGAACACACGCTTTGTCTAACCTTATGGCGACGAAGCAGCAGGGTAGCGGGTAACACCCGCCGGGAGCAATCCTAGAGGTGCGAGCAGAGACGCCCGAAGCGAAAGCCTAGGGCGCCCGTACCGCAAGGTACTGGCGAGTTCCGCGGTAACGCGGAAGTGAAACGGCAAAATCCTTACTTGTGTGCAAGGCCGCGCTCTGCCTTTGGCGGAGAGTGCCGCTTGAGCCACGCAGCAATGCATGGCCCAGACAGATGACTATCGTTCCGGCTTTTGCCGGGATACAGAATTCGGCTTATAGACTCAACAATAAAACATGGAAAAACGCCGCTTCACGCGGCGTTTTTTCTTTTATTTTGATTGATATTTCGGTCTAAATTCAATATAATACAAATCAACGATAAAGAATGTTTAACAAAATAATCTCCATTTTCAATAGGGAATCAAGCGGTCTGCATGAGGCCGCTTTTCTTCTTGGATTTTTCGCCTTGGCTTCGCAGGTTCTTGCGTTGTTCCGTGACCGGATTTTGGCGCACACATTCGGCGCTTCATCCGCATTGGACGTTTATTACGCGTCGTTTCGCGTTCCCGATTTTCTGTATCTGAGCATCGCGTCGCTAGTTTCTCTTACCGTGCTCATTCCGTTTTTATCACAACGTTTGTCAAAAGACGGAGAGGCCTCACGCAAAGAGGCTCAGGTTTTCCTATCCAGCGTTTTCAGCATGTTTATGTTTGTCATGGTTGGAGTTAGTATCGTTATTTTTTTCCTTATGCCGATTCTGTCTCCTGTTGTTGCCCCAGGATTCAATGCTTCACAGCTGGCGGAACTAACGCTTCTTTCCAGAATTATGCTTCTTTCCCCGATACTTCTCGGCATATCCAACCTCTTGGGAAGTGTGACACAGCTTTTTAAGCGCTTTTTTGTGTATGCGCTTTCGCCTTTATTTTATAATATTGGCATTATCTCCGGCATAATTTTTTTCTACCCGCTTTTTGGTCTGCCGGGACTTGCCGTTGGAGTAATCTTGGGGGCTCTCATGCATATGCTCATTCAGATACCGGTGGTTATGAAGACCGGATTATTTCCGCGATTTTCCCTTAAAATTAATATGAAAGCCGTTCGCGAGGTGATAACCACTTCTTTGCCGCGCACAATCGCTCTTTCCTCATCAAACCTTTCCATAATTGTTCTGGTCGCCTTATCGTCCACCATTTACCAAGGGGCTGTTTCTATATTCAATTTTTCGTTTAACCTGCAGTCGGTGCCCTTGTCCATTATCGGCGTTTCGTATTCCCTGGCCGCTTTTCCGACTTTGGCCGGGCTATTCTCCCGCGGGGAGCGTGACCGGTTTGCGGACCACATAGTTGAAGCATTGCGGCATATAATTTTTTGGTCTTTGCCGGTTATGGCTTTGTTTATAGTTTTGCGCGCTCAAGTTGTTCGTGTGATTTTGGGCTCGGGTTCATTTTCGTGGAGTGATACCCGCCTGACTGCGGCGGCGCTTGCCGTCTTCTCTCTTTCAATACTGGCGCAGGCCGTCGCGCTTCTTTTGGTTCGCGGTTTTTATGCCGCCGGGGAAACGAGAATCCCTCTTTTTGTAAACATAGGAGCGTCGGTTGTGACGATAATGCTGGCCTTTGGTCTTGGTTATGTTTTTGAGCACTCGTCTGTTTTCCGAAATACGATAGAATCATTGCTTCGCGTGCGTGACATGCCTGGGACGGGCATACTTATGCTTCCGCTCGCGTATTCGCTTGGCATGATAGGGAATGCGCTTTCTCTATGGGTCTTTTTTGAGAGAAGGCATGTTTCATCGATACCGCGTTCGCTTAGTCGCACATCGTTTGAGGGTTTTGTTTCAGCGGTTGGCATAGGATTCGCCACTTATTATCTTTTGAACATCTTCGGCCGATTTTTCAGCATGGATACTTTTTGGGGTATTTTTCTTCAGGGGTTTTCCGCTGGAGTTCTGGGAATTGTTTTTGGTATAGTGATCCTTAGGATGCTGAAGAGCAAAGAGCTTGATGATATCGGAAGCGCCCTTAACAAGCGTTTGTGGAAAGCGGAAGTTATTGCGCCGGAGATGAGAGAGT
>JBAZYZ010000030.1:0-4234 GCA_041659085.1 Minisyncoccota bacterium | reverse complement strand
TTGCATAGACGGCGGTATGAAAGCGGAGCGGGCGCTGGAACTCTGGAAACTTATTGAGCCTTTTGCCGCTTACGGCTTCAACAAAGCTCACGCCGCAAGTTACGGGCGTGTTGCGTATCAGACCGCCTTTATGAAAGCGAATTATCCTGTCCCGTACATGACGGCCATTATGACGGCGGAATCGGGAGACGTTGAAAAGGTCGCCGAAACAATACAAGAGTGTGAGCGAATGGGGCTTAAAGTTCTGCCGCCAAACGTTAATGAAAGTTTCGGGGATTTCACGATAGTGAAAGACGAAAAGGGGGTGGAGCAAATCCGCTTCGGCCTATACAGTATAAAAAACCTCGGCACAGATATCGGTGACGCGATAATAGAAGAGCGGAAGCGAAACGGCAAGTACAAAACTTTCAGCGATTTTCTGCTGCGCGTACGGCACAAAAATCTGACTAAAAAATCCCTTGAAGCGCTCGTTCATTGCGGGGCAATGGATGAATTCGGAGAGCGGGGGCAGCTGCTTGGCAACACCGAAGAAGCCCTTGCATTCAACCGTGGGGTATCCAACCTAAACGCAAATCAAGACTCTCTGTTCGGCGGGATAGAAGAAGCGCTGCCCACGTTGCGCCTTAAAGAATTCCCGCCCGCCACCAAAGACGAGAAACTTGCCTGGGAGAAAGAGCTGCTTGGATTGTATGTTTCCGGACATCCGCTTGACGCCTGGCGCGATAAACTGGAGAAGCGTGAGATGAATGTCAAGAAAATAAAGGAAACGCTCAAAGAAGGGATGCTTGTGGTGGTAGCGGGCATCGTCCATGAATGCAAGGAGATCATCACTAAATCAAATGACAAAATGGCATTCTTGAAGATTGCCGACTTCACGGATGAAATAGAAGCCGTTGTTTTTCCCAAACTCTACAAGGACACGCTAGCGTTATTGCAACCGGACAAATGCATCGTTGTTCGGGGCCGCATCTCCCTTAGGAACGGCCAGACCAGTATCATCGTTGAGGAAGTAAAGGAACTAAAGTAATCCACAACTAACAACCTGCGACTAACAATAAGTAACAAATAGTTGCACGCACTTTTAAAACGCCGTATTATGTACTAAGTAAAATTTTCCAACTTTAAAGAAGGGAGAGAAAATGAGTACGCCAGCAATAGCGGACTATCGGTACCGGAACCTCCAGCCAGGCGAACAAATCCTGCCGACAGCTGACGCGCGTGAAATCCTAAACGGCGCAAATTGGGGCGTGCTCGGGATAACCGTGCACGAGGTCAAGGTCACGTCGGGTGGAAAAAGCTATTCCGTAAAAGTCGGCAAGAAAGTATTGCCTATCTCGTTCTTGGAGAAGTACCGGGCATTCTACAGCCTGCCGCCGGACTAAGACAAGACTTGCCGCCCCAAGCCCGCACCCGCGGGCTTTTTTAATTTTTGTAAAATATCGCTAAAATTGCTATTATATCCACCATATGAGCGAAAAGCACAATGAACCGTCCGATAATGACCATAAGAAACTTGGCCGAGAACTTGACCTGTTTTACATAGACGAAACCGTCGGCAAAGGGCTTCCTATGCTTACACCCAAAGGCGCCACCATACGGCGGGAGCTTGAACGTTTTATCGTTGACGAGGAAATCCGCCGAGGTTATTCACATGTATATACGCCCGACATAGCCAAACTTGAACTCTACATAAAATCAGGACACTATCCTCACTACAAAGACTCGATGTACGCGCCAATTGAAATCGACGATGAGAAGTTCATGCTCCGCCCGATGACTTGCCCTCATCACTTTCAGCTCTATCTCTCCAAGCCTCACTCATACCGCGACCTGCCAATCCGTTTCGCGGAAGTAGCCCAACTATACCGCTATGAACAATCCGGTGAGCTTATGGGGCTTCAGCGGGCCAGAACTTTCTCTCTGGCCGATGCACATATTATCTGCAAATCCGAAGAGGAAGCGATGGATGAAATCGGCAAAGCCCTGGACCTTATAGAATATGTTTCCGGCATATTCGGTTTTGAGTACGGAAAAGAATACCATTATCGCCTGTCTATGGGAGATCGCGATAATACGGAAAAATACGTCAAAAATGATGCCGCCTGGGAAAAGGGCGAGGACCTTTTGAGGAACCTTCTAAAAAAACGCGGGGCGGAATTCGTGGAGGCAAAAAATGAAGCGGCTTTCTACGGCCCGAAAATTGATATTCAGATGAAAAATGTAAACGGCAAGGAAGACACCGCTTTCACTGTACAGTACGATTTCCATTTCCCCGTACAGTTCAATCTGACTTACATAGGAGAAGACGGCAAAGAACACCTGGCTTTCGTTGTACACCGCTCATCAATCGGCGCTATAGAAAGAATCATGGCCTTCCTTATAGAACACTATGCCGGAGCTTTCCCGACATGGCTCTCGCCTACCCAGGTTATCGTCATCCCGATCAGCGACAAACATATAGATTACGCAGACATGGTATTTGAGACGCTCAAAAAATCAAATATCCGCGCCGAACTGGATTCTACCAATGAATCCTTGGGCAAAAAAATCAGAAACGCCAAGACAAGCAAAACACCGTATTCCCTGGTCATCGGAGATAAGGAAGTTGAATCAAATACCGTCACTGTAGAAAGCCGTGACAAAGGCCAGCTCGGGGCGCAAAAGATTGAGGAGTTCCTATCCTCAATCCAAACCGAAATTAGGGACAAGAAGTAATTCTTATGAAAAAAAGTTTACTTTTTATCTGCAGTAGCAATATTGATAGAAGCAAAGCAGCAGAAGAATTGTTTAAAAAATCTAAAATGTTTAATGCAGAATCTGCCGGGACGCATGACGATTCTATCAAACATGTGAACCAAATAATGATTAACGAAGCAGATATTATTTTTGTTATGTCAGAGGGAACAAATCATCATTTAACTTACCTAAAAAACAACTTCAATATCAGAAACAAAAAAATACACGATCTACACGTACGTGATATTTATTTTAAAGACGATATTAGACTAAAACACCTACTTAGAAAAAGGATTTCAAAAATTATTAAAGGTTCCTTATAACCATATACATATCCGAGCGGTTTTAATGTTGTGAGCTGTAGATTTTCTAAACATCTAGATTTGCAAGTCTTGCGTTACTCTGGATAAACGATTTTCTTGCCGGAACGTCCGACCCCATCAGAGTTTCAAACACCTTCTCTGCCTCTTCGGCATCTTCAATCTTGACCTGTTTCAAGACGCGCTTCTCCGGGTCCATTGTTGTTTCCCACAATTCTTCCGGGTTCATTTCTCCCAAACCTTTATATCGCTGAATAGAAACTTTCGCCTCGCGCTTTTTTGTAACCTCCTCAGCCTCACCTTCTTCCTCGTCGGCAATTTCTTCTATTTCTTCAATAGTCGCTACATCCTTACCTACGATTTTTTCTTTCTCCTTGTCATCATAAGCATAGAAGATTTCCTTGCCCTTCTTTATCTTAAAAAGAGGAGGCTGGGCGATATATATGAAACCGCCGTCAATCACCGGGCGGAAATAACGATAGAAAAGCGTAAGTAAAAGTGTGCGAATGTGCGCGCCATCCACGTCGGCATCTGTCGCGATAATTATTTTATGATATCTAAGTTTAGACAAATCAAAGGTATCCCCTATGGCTGTGCCAAGCGCCACCACAAGCGCCTTGATTTCAACAGAAGCAAGCATCTTGTCTATGCGTGAACGCTCCACGTTTAAGATTTTTCCTTTAAGCGGCAAAATTGCCTGTGTTCGGCGGTCGCGGCCCTGCTTGGATGAACCGCCGGCTGAGTCTCCTTCCACTATAAAAAGCTCGGATTCCGAGGCGTCTCTAGTCTGACAGTCGGCGAGTTTGCCCGGCAAGGTAAGACCTTCAAGCGCACCCTTTCGAAGCACACTGTCTTTTGCCGCCTTGGCCGCCTTTCTCGCGGCGAGAGCGAGCAAAACCTTGCCTATTATATCCTTGGCATCGTCCGGATGTTCTTCCAGAAACGCGCTAAAGGCCTCTCCGAAGACGGTCGCAACCGCGCTTTGCGCCTCCACGCTGCCAAGCTTCTCTTTGGTCTGTCCCTCAAACTGAATATCCGGACCCATTTTTATGGAGATAACCGCGGTAATTCCCTCAAGCACATCTTCACCCGTCAGATTCTCTTCCTTTTCCTTGATTATATTATTTTTGCGCCCGTAGGTATTTAAAATACGGGTAAGCGCCGTCTTAAAACCGGTT
>JBAZYZ010000029.1:0-5124 GCA_041659085.1 Minisyncoccota bacterium | reverse complement strand
GGGGAGAAGACGCCATCGTTTTTCGTTTCTCCGTCACGCGGGACATATCACTGCTTCGGCTGCAGCCGCGGGGGAGATATCTTCACGTTCGTTGAAGAGATAGAGGGGGTGCAATTTCAGGACGCGCTAAAACTTTTGGCCGACAAAGCCGGAGTGGAGCTAAGGAATGTTGACCCGAAAGCGAAAAGTGAATATGACAAGCTCTACGGTCTTATAGAATCGGCCGTCGCTTACTACGAAGAGTGTCTGCGGGAAAATAACGAAGCGCTTTTGTATCTCAAGAACCGCGGGCTTACGGACGCGACAATTAAAAGCTGGAGAATAGGTTTCGCGAAAGATTCCTGGAGCGGGCTTTACGACACGCTCAAGAAAAAAGGTTATGGCGACGCGGATATAGACAAGGCCGGATTCATTATTTCCGGCAACCGAGGCTACTATGACCGCTTCCGCAGCCGAATTATGTTTCCGCTTTCGGGCGCGAACGGCAAGATTGTGGGTTTTTCCGGAAGAATTTTCCTGCCTTACGACAAGGAGAAAGAAAAGGAGCTGGCAAAATATGTCAATAGCCCCGACACGGTTCTTTACAATAAATCAAGGATTCTTTACGGGTACGACAAAGCCAAAACTTCCATGATGCGCGAGAATACAACCGTGCTTGTGGAAGGACAGATGGACTTGCTTATGTCGCATCAGGCGGGAGTCACAAACACAGTGGCTCTCTCGGGCACCGCCTTGACCGAAGACCATTTGCGGATGATAAAAAGATTCTCCGACAATCTGGTTTTGGCGTTGGACTCCGACGCTGCCGGTTTTGCCGCTTCAGAACGCGCTTGGCGGCTTGCGATTTCTCTCGGTCTTGATGTGAAAGCGGCCAAACTTCCAAAAGGCTCAGACCCTGCTCTCGCCGCGCTTAAAGACCCAGAGGGCTTCAAAACGTCTATCAAAGAAGCCAAGCATATCATTGAATACCTTTTGGAGGGAATCAAAGAGAAAGATTTGGACAAGCGCGCTTTTCTTCTTGAGGTGGGTAAGAGAGTCTTGCCATATGTGGCGGAGGTCGGCAACAAGATAGATCAGGCGCATTTCGTCGGCAAAATTGCGGGAGAGATTGGGGTGGAAGAAAAGCATCTCTGGGAAGAAATAGACAAGTTGAAAAGAAAAATAGTTTCTGTTACTCCGGCCGCAGTTGTCGAAAAGCAACCAAGTTTCTTCCGTAAAGATGTTATCGCGCGCAAAATTTTAGGCATTATTCTTTGGCAG
The DNA here is from genome assembly GCA_041659085.1 of Minisyncoccota bacterium. Lineage (GTDB taxonomy): Bacteria > Patescibacteriota > Minisyncoccia > Phycocordibacterales > VMEP01 > JBAZYZ01. Next base: position 3,864 of record JBAZYZ010000029.1, on the reverse strand, counting down.
GAGGGGGAGGTAGCTGCGAAAAAGGAAGCAAAAGTAGATATTTCACTGGCGAGGGCGAAGTATACGCTTCTCGCGGAAGAATACGGACTCGCCAGGTTTGAAGATATGAAGGATACTAAGGATTTGATTTTTGAATCTGAGCTCTATTACACGGGACATGAACATCTGAATCGCGAACTCGCCGAACTTGAAAGAAATCTGGAGAGGGAGATATTGGAGGAATTGTTTACGGAAGCAATGAGAGAACTTGCCGAATCGGAAAAAAGGAACGAGATTCCCCGGGCGGAAGAGCTTTTAAAAAAATGCCAGGATATTTCAAGAAAGATAAACGAGATTAAAAACAGGATAACGTAATATTTTATACGATAAGACGGCAGATAATTAAGAATCATATGGCAAAAAAGAAACAAGCGAAAGTAAAAAAGAGTCCGAAAAAGGCGGCAAAAAAGCCTGCCCGAACGTTGCGCGCGGGCGGACCGGTGAAGGCAAAAGTTGCCAAGGCTAAAAAAGTCAAAAAACCGGCAGTCAAAAAAGTTAAGGCAAAGAAGGCGAAAAAGGCGAAGAAAGTAAAAGCCCCGAAACCCCGCAAGCCGACCTTTAAGACCGCCGCTTTCCCAAAGTGGAAAAAGGCCAAAAAGACCACTCTTTTGGAACGCGCGGATGAGCTTGTTTTGAAAGGCAGAAGCCGCGGTTTCATCACCTATGATGAAATACTGAAAGCGTTTCCGAACATCGAGGACGACGTCGCTTTTTTGGAGGAGCTTTACGAGCGGATGAATGTCGCCGGCATCGACGTGCTTGAGGGCGGAAACTTGCTTGATTTGGACGCCGCGGAAGTCACCGCGAAGGGAGGGCGCGAGGGTTCCACTTATGACTCCATACAAATGTATCTTAAGGAAATCGGTCAGTATCCGCTTCTCTCCGGCAACGAAGAAAAGGAGTTCGCCAAACGTATTGAGAAAGGGGATTTGGAAGCCAAAAACTTGCTCGCCCGCGCCAATCTCCGCCTGGTTGTTTCCATCGCCAAGAAGTTCGTCGGACGGTCATCCGACCTCACTCTCCTGGACCTCATTCAGGAGGGTAATCTGGGTTTGTTCAAGGCTGTTGAGAAATTTGACTGGACCAAGGGTTATAAATTTTCAACTTATGCCACATGGTGGATTCGCCAGGCTATCACGCGCGCTTTGGCGGACCAGTCCCGCACTATTCGCATTCCGGTGCATATGGTTGAAACAATAGCCAAGTATAAGCAGGTTGTCCGCCGTTTGTCGCAGGATTTGGGCCGCGACCCGCTGCCCGAGGAAATCGCCACCGAAATGGGCGTGGACGTGGAAAAGATTCACAACATAAACAATATCAATCAGGACACAGTGTCGCTTGAGAAGCCGATAGGCGAGGACAGTGATGACGGCAAATCAACACTCGGTGAATTCATTGCTGATGAAACAATCCTGTCCCCGTCTCAGGAATCATCGCACCGCATCCTGCGCGACCAGATAAATGAAATTTTGGACGACCTGTCGCCCAAGGAAAGAAAAATTTTGGAAATGCGGCACGGCCTTATTGACGGCGTGATGCACACGCTTGAAGAAGTGGGACAGGAATTTGGTGTAACCCGCGAACGCATCCGTCAGATTGAAGCCAAGGTGCACGAGAAAATCCGCGGGCATGAGAAAGTTGAGCGATTGCGAAACTATTAACAGACAATAAATAACGTATGATATAAAAAGGGCGAGCGTAAGCGCTCGCCCTTTTTGCTAATACCTGACACGGGTTACTGGCTGTGCCGTTCCGTGGGGGGAGGGCGGCCTATCGAGTTTGCCGTACTTTAACCCCCTTACTATCTCCTCAGCTGACCCGGCGTTTTTCAGCAGCCGCGCTATTTTTTCGTCAGCAGTCCCCATTGTGTGGTAAACGCCGAGGCAGTATGAACCTAGTACCGATGAAAGCCACATTGCGTTGAATTCCCATACCTTTAGGGGAAAGAGGAGCTTATCGGAGACTACGTGCGGTGAGCGACCATCGATTGTGGCGAATCCCAACACTATGCCCGTGGTAGCCATTCCCAAAAAGAAGCCGTAGAGAAGCCAGTATCTGGCGAAATGTTTACCGACGACCCGGCTTCCGCTTGTGTGGTAGAAGTAAGTGTTGACGATGAAAAGCAAGGCCAGAACGAACCCGCCGTAGATAATGCTTGACGCCGCGCCGCCCCGGCTGAAGATTCCGGCGATGATAAACGGAACACCAAGTATGAGCCCAGAGGCGTTGATAAAGGCAATAACCATTTTACGCTGATTCATCTGCTTCTCCTTGAACGTAGTTTTTGTGGAACAGCCGTGTACTGCATAAACTTTTATCACGTCATAGTTTAGATGTCAAATTGAACTTTGATTGAAATATGGATTATAATTACTATTCAAAACTAAAAAATAAAACATTAAAAAATAATCTAAAAACATATGTTAAAAATTGGACAAAAAGCGCCGGAGTTTAGTCTTCCGGACCAGGAGGGAAAGGTTCACAATTTGTCGGATTACAAAGGCAAAAGAGTGCTTCTTTATTTTTACCCGAAAGATGATACGCCGGGATGCGTGACCGAAGCCTGCACAATCCGCGACAGCTATGAAGATTTCCAGAAAATGGGACTGGTGGTATTGGGCGTGTCGGTGGATAGCGTGGAGAGCCACAAGAAATTTGAAGAGAAATACAAATTGCCTTTCACGCTTCTGTCCGACGAGAAAAAAGAGGTAGTTAAGGAATATGAAGTTCTAAACGAGGTAAATGAAATCGCCAATCGCATATCATTTCTGATAGGGGAAGATGGAAATATTCTGAAAGTGTATGAAGCGGTCAAACCTGCCCTGCACGCAGGCGAAGTTCTCACGGACGCGAAAAAATAAATAAATAATAAAAAAGCCTGCTCAATGAGCGGGCTTTTTACGCGGCTTTTCTCCTGAATGGAGGGACGGTTTCCACAACCGAAAGGCTGTCAGCCGGCAGGTAGCGAAATTGCCTGCCGTCATGATACTGCACTTTCCCGCTGTAGACGACGGCTTCTTCGGCAAAAAAACCGGTAATGATAACCTGTTTGCCGTCTTTTTTCTGCGCTATGACACTTTTGCCGGGAACCTTCTCCTGGTACCCCTGTACGTGCAGAGGGCTTTCCCGAAAAAACCGGCGTTTTTTCAGATTCTTTAGTTCTTCAAGGTTCATCAGATTATCCTTTTCGGTTTGAGCGGGTGTTCCGTATAAAAAGCTACTATAGAAACAGGGTAATGGCAAATAAAAGGTATTGGACCGCAGGGCAAGCCCTGCGCCCATTTTTAAACTCACTTCGTTCGTCCAATCTCGCGGCAGAGCCGCGAGGTATTTACCTTTTGTTTCCGTCGTCGTTCGGACGAAATGGAAAAGAGTACTTTTCCATTTCGCTCCTCGCTAGCCGGAATAAAAAACGGCTGCTTAACAAAGCAGCCGCGCTACAGATTCCGAACGGGTTTTGGGCGTAATCACGGCAGCATAATGGCATCTATGATTCCTATGCCCACTACTTCATGCTCCAGGCAGTTTGCCCCTTTTTTCGCGACCAGGAGGTTTTCCTCTTCGCGGCAGATGCGCCCGGCGAGCACTTGTCTGGTGCTGACAATCAGGGCTTTCACCCAGATTATGTCTGCGCCTATCCTGCCCACCATTTCTTTCTCGAGAAGAAGGAAACCTGGCTGGATTGTTGTTTTCAGGTTGTTTGCCGGGAAATCTTCTATTTGCATTTCAGCCTCCCTTTAGGTTGGAAATTAACGCGAAGACGTCGCGGTATCCGCTTGCGAAGATTAGGACCATAAATACGGCCGCAATCGCCGCGTACTCAAA
>JBAZYZ010000028.1:0-6279 GCA_041659085.1 Minisyncoccota bacterium | reverse complement strand
TGCTTTTCACTCCGGCCGGCGGATTTTTCTTTCTCCCTGCCTCCATTGTTGCCCGATTCCTTTTTGCTCAAGGCCTTGCTGCCCTTTTGATGCTGTTGCCCTTTAACATGTGGCATAACCCCCCCCCTGTTGAACAACGAAAATGTGATGAGTTCTAACTCTTGCGAAGCAATTTCTCGCGGTACCGTTTGGCATCCGCGACGCAAACGGCGCACCGCCCGCACCAACACTCGGTTTTTTTGGGCGATTCCGCGACTAGCCGGGCTTCCAGCTTCGGCGGTTGGACTGCCAGGGCAAAAGCCTTAACCAAAGCAACCTCTTTCGCGAGAGCAAACCTCTCATGACGGTTGATACCCGCAGGTAAACCAAATTGCGGAGCGCTAAAACCACTTGCGTCTACGGTCATTTCACCCCCTCATAGATACCAAGAGTTATACATCCGAAACGAGCCTTACTATTATGATTCTTACTATAAACAAAGCCTTGAGTCAAACCATGCCTACCGACTTCATTAACCGTCAGAGCGCACTTGTGTTTTGTTTAAAATTTCCCCAATCAGCCCTTCATGTAAATTTGAAAGTCGTTCAGATCTTCGTCCGCCGAAACCGGAATAAGATTCAGCGCAACCGGCTGTCCGTTCCAGGTAGCTTTGATTACCGCCTGCTCCGACGCTTTGAAATTAACCTTGAACCGCGCCGTGGTCACGGTTTGCGCGCATACGTCAGAATTCGTTGTTGAAATAAAGTTTATGGTCACTTGTTCCGGGGATGACCCTACTACCTCTGGATTAGTCACTAAAGTATGACAGGGGGTCGGCAGGTTCGCTTCGCCTGCCACTATATGATTGCCGTTCTTGTATTGATGCTTGGCTGTTATTGTCTCGTGGGGAGATTGTGTTTGCGCGGATGGTTGGGATAATTGGGAGTTTATTACGCTTGCGGTCTGATTTTTTAAATCAAAAGAAGGCAATGCTGTTCCCCAATAAAGAATGGTTCCGGCAACCAAGATGATAGCCATAATACCTATAGCTGCCGGTACTGTTTTTTTAGATAGATCGGACATGGTGGTTATTTTAAAATAGCATTTACAAACGCGATATCTATGTACTACTAAGACGGTTCGGGTACCGTCTCATTACAAAAGCCGCCTTTCAAGGCGGCTTTTTTGCCGTTGCGGCACTTTTCCTTACTTCGGCTTATGTTTCTTTGCGTCGTCGCTAACCGAAGCGGGGGCTTTGCTTTCGCCCGCCATAATTGGCTCAATAATGGACCATGCCCAGTCGTCGAGCCAGCTAAAAAACTTTTTTATCCTTTGCATAAAAAGAATCCCCCAATTTAGTAACAAGACCGAAAACGAAAACTTCTGCCGCTAGTTTAACCTGTTTTTACGATTACGTAAATCTGGCTCCTTCCTTTTTCAACAATTCCAATTTCAGCTTCATCCCGCGGTTGTAATCGCCGATTTTGCCATCGCTTCTAACTACCCGATGACACGGTATTTTCGGGTCGTAATTTTTATTCAATATGTTCCCCACCGCGCGGTAAGCACCTGGTTTTCCCGCTTTTTGTGCCACCTCTTTGTAGGTCAAAGTCTCTCCGCGGGGAATCTTTGCCACAATTGAATAAACTTTTTCTTTGAACCTCATTTTATTAGAGAAATGTCATCATTCAACACAATCGTTTTCATCCCAAGAACTTCTTCCTTGTATGATATCTCGGGGATTTTTTTGAGAAGGTAAATAGGCTTTTTTAGGTGGAACGCTATCCCCATTTCCATCAGTGTATTCCCGCCTATGTATCCGTCTATACCGTTCTTGTCGTAATTCGTCACGAGTATTGCGTCAGCCCATACGACCTTGTCAAAATGATCCGTAATCGCTTCCGCCTTCCTGTCCCAAATCCAGGCGTCATCATCGCTTGCCGCCTTTCTCCTCGCGTAATACTCTTTGACCGGCATCATTGAACCGCTTTCATCCTTGATCTCGTGCGGGGGCAATTTTACCTCGTGCCCGATAGCCTCAAGCTTATCCTTGATATCTTTCATTCCATCGTAAAAAGCGATACTTCCGCAAAGTGTGATTTTCATATTATAAAATACTACCCCAATAATAACTTTTTTGCTTTATTGAAAAGAAAGATGTGTTCGTCGGAAAAAATAAGAGGGACAAACCGATCTTTATCGCTATTTGATAACTTAGGAAGCCCGTCAATCTTCCAAGCCTCAAAACCTATCGCCTTGCCCACTTCTAACACCAGGTCATCCATGCGGCCTTCATATAAATATGCATATTCTGTGCGGACAGCATTATTTATAAGACCGGTAGCTTCATCAATAGTTCTTTTTCTCATTTTTGAGAGCAAAACAAGTTTTTGCGGGTCTATATCAATACCGGTCTCTTCCTTGCACTCTTTTACTGCCGTCTCCCCATACGACATCCCAGGTTCCACATGTCCTCCAACAGTAGCATCCAATTTGTCAGGATAAGTGTCTTTATCTTTCGCCCTGTGTTGAAAAATAATCTCAGCCCTGGGAGTTATAAACAACACGTGTATCTCTCGATGAAGCAATCCCTTTTTGTGTATTTTCTCGCGGCTTTCAAGACCTATAACATTATCATTCTCGTCAACCACTTCCAACATTTCCTGATTATCGTTCATAGATTATTATTTCTTCTTAAAATCCGCCCAGAGGGACATCACGCCCAGGGCAAGAAAGAGCGCCGAGAGAAGCCAATCCCCTTTCTCTAGCGCCTCAATCAGGGCTATGCCGAAAAATATTATGAATACGGTTATGTTAACGAATGGAACGGGTTTCATTGGTGTTTATATTTACTGCGGAGACGGGAGGATTTGAACCTCCGATGAGGTTGCCCCCATGCCTGATTTCGAGTCAGGTGCCTTCAGCCGCTCAGCCACGTCTCCAAAGCATTAAAATACTAGCATTTTATGTAAAAAATGCTATATTTTTGCTACTTGGCCCTATCGTCTAATGGTTAGGACAGAAGCTTTTCAAGCTTTAAATCCGGGTTCGATTCCCGGTAGGGTCACAAATTAATAATTAAATAAAATTATGGACTACAAAACACAATTTCAGGGGTTCTTGGATTTCGTTCGCGAACAAGGAGTCGTAGGTCTTGCTATCGGGTTTGTCTTGGGCGGGGCTGTTTCCAAAGTCGTTTCGTCTTTGGTCACGGACATAATCAATCCGATTGTCGGACTTATACTGGGCTCGGCGGGCGGTCTAAAGGAGATGGCCTTCGCCGCGGGTCCGGTAAAAATCATGTGGGGCGATTTCGTAAGCGCCACCATAGACTTCCTCATAATAGCCCTTGTGGTTTACTACGGATTTAAGATGTTGGGCTTGGATAAAGTTGATAAGAAAAAAGCTTAGCCGAGTGGCATAAAATTATTTTTATAATCATGAATCCGAGAGAATCAAACGAACCCATAATGCCGGTGGTTCCGGAAGGCGCTCCGCAAGAAAAAACCCTGGGCGGCGCAAGCGCCAACCTGGAATCCATTCTGCTTGAAGTGAAAAGAATAAAAGATGAAGTGGAAAAAGGCGTTTCTCCGACCACCGAAGAGTTAAGCACGCTTGAAGTCGGTGTTGAAGAAACATTGAAACTGGTCATAGAGGAGGAAAGAAACGCGCGCTTTGACGCTCTTACCGGATTGCCCAATCTGCGGATGTTCAATGAGATAATGCTGATAGAAATGTCCAGGCTGGAAAGACAGCGGCGGGAAGGGTATAACTACCCTTTATACGCTGTAAAGATTGATCTGGATCATTTCAAAAATATAAACGACAACTTTGGGCATGAAGCCGGGAATTTGTACCTGCAATTTGTGTCCAAGCATATGCGCGCCGCGGTTCGCGACACAGATACGCTCGCGCGCGTTGGCGGAGACGAATTCGTGATACTAATGCCGGAACTTGATTCTGGCAACGTAGAGCAAGTCAAAGAGAGGTTGCTCGGGGCGGTGCTGAAAGGCTCAGCCGAAGCCAAAGCGGAACTAATGAGCCAGCGTCCCGGCCTTGCCGTTCAAGATGGTGACGGCAACATTTCGGCAAGCATGGGCTTTGAACTTTTTGACGGCCACGAAACGTCAAACGAATTTCTTGAGCATGCGGACTATTATTCTTATGTCGCGAAAGCTGCAGGAAAAAACGCCGTTGTGAGCCGAGAGATGGCCGCGGAGCTTGACCCCAAAGGGGATATATTAAAAAGATTTACCGCGTCCAAAAAGGATTAGGATAAAAGCGTATCAAGTAGACACCGCCTCTGTTTTTCTGTTATTATGGCGACTGTGAATATGAACAGTTAGCTGTTCCTGCCTGCCGGCAGGCAGGTTGGTAGGTAACGATTGAAGTATACGCGCGGTTAGCTCAGTTGGTAGAGCGACCCCTTGACGTGGGGTAGGTCAGAGGTTCGACTCCTCTATCGCGCACAAAGCGTTAAAAAAGATGCCGGAAATAGCACGTTTTTGGCTTTGTTAGGCGAATGACTCGTGACCACAAAATATTAATTATGCTATAATTTGCACATATGGAGTATATCAATTTGATTCTGGACTTGGCCCTTATTGTAGTAACGGCATGGACAGTTAAAATCGTGGCAGGATTTGGCGGTTTTATAGGAAAAGCCTTGGATACAATAGGCTGGGGAACCGTAGTTTTGGGAGTGTCTTATTTTGTTTATACCCTCGCAATATACCGCTTAGGAATAAACACCCCTTCTGTGCTGTTGGCTTACCGTCTGGTTGTTTTATTTGGTTTTATTCTCCTTTTAAGCGGCTTTAAGCAGTTAATCGGCGACAAAAAAACCAAGGCTAGCTAAAAATTGGCAAATTTTTCGGACGATTAGCTCAGCTGGTTAGAGCGTTCGCTTCACACGCGAAAGGCCACAAGTTCGAATCTTGTATCGTCCACCGAGATTAAGTATAATTTCTATCGTATGGAGCCAATAAACTTAATTCTAGACGTTTTACTTATCTTAATATCGGTATGGCTGGTAAGAATCGCCACGGGGTATGGCGGACTTATAGGTAAAGCCCTAAACACCATAGGCTGGGGAGCTGTTGTTATGGGCGCCGCGCACTTGATTGAAACGCTGATGTCAAAATGGATGAACATTAGCAACCCTTTAGTGGAGTTCACTCATCGCCTGATCATCCTGCTTGGTTTTATTCTTATAGTAAAAGGATTCAAGATGTTCGTTGATGACAATAGAACCAAGGATAATTGAGGCAGCTGCCGCTTCTCTCCTGCGGCTATCTTTTATATTACGCATACGGCCCCTAACCAATAAGAGGTCTTAAGGCGCGTATTTGACACCCACCCCTCCATCTGCTATACTACTCAAGTGGAAATTTAAGAGACCAGAGATGGCCCCTTTTTTATTGGCGACGTAGAGCGAGAGGGGCGCAAAAGTAATTTTCTGCACCGCGAGCCGAGGAGCCAATATAGGTCTACTAAACTGCGGCTCAAACCACAGAGACCTCTATTTCCCAATTTGTTCATTGTTCGTAAACAGGAGGAAAAAATGAAACGACACGCATTAGGCATATTGGAAACATCGCGTGCCGAATTCAAGTCGGGTATGGAGGAAGGGAACAACAGCCAAAAAGTTCCCGCCGCCACCCCCGCAAATGACGCAATAGGCGAAATTTCGCAAACCAAAAACAGCGACCGCTGCACCTATGGCGTAAGCGCTGAGCTAACTATCGAAGAATTCGGCAGGCCATTCGTCTGCTGAACAATCCAAACCAAGTCCCGGGACGCACACTTTGCCTCCCGGGCATTTTTTTGCCTCAAACACGGCAAACTGCTAGTATCGCCTTATGAAAATCCTAGCCATTGAAACAAGTTGTGATGACACCGGGGTCGCGATAATTGAAGCGCGGGGTGGACTTAAAAAACCCCTATTTAAGGTGCTCACAAATATCACCTCTTCTCAGATCGCCCTACACGCCAAGTACGGCGGGGTTTTTCCCATGATGGCCAAGAGAGAGCATGCAAAAAACTTGACTCCTATTTTGGAACAAATTTTACATGAAACCAATATGCGAATTGGGGTGAACAATAAAAACGGAAAAATAGACGTAAAAAAAATAAACAGAATTCTTGAAAGAGAGCCGGGACTGGCGGAAGCGATTATTCCACTGCTGCAAAAAATAAAGAAACCAAAAATAGACGCTATTGCCGTCACCTACGGACCGGGACTTGAACCAACCCTCTGGGTCGGCATAAACTTCGCCAAAGCGCTATCGTCCGCCTGGG
>JBAZYZ010000027.1:0-6523 GCA_041659085.1 Minisyncoccota bacterium | reverse complement strand
GTCCGCGGGGGAGTCCTCCTACGCCGAGTGCGTAATCAAGTCCTATTGAGCCGGTGGGCACGGAGTCAACACCCACTCTCGGTTTGTCGCCCAGTTTCATAATCGCCCCTTCGCCGAACTTGGTCTGTATTTCTTTTATGGTGTCATCAATTGACGCGCCGATTGCCCTTGGTTCTTTCTTCTCCTTTTTGCCGTATGCCATATAATTTATTTTAAAATAATAATCTTAACCCTCAACTCTCAATCCCAAGCGCTTGCTTTTCAGGCTGGTTGGTTTTCCCATTAGTGCTTGATAATTTATTGTAAATCGAACATTGGTTGTTGTTTATTGCCTCAGCACCAATTCAAGCGTTTTTTCGGTTTTCTTGCCGAACTTGTCCGCCCCCTTCAGGGAAATTATATTATATCCTGGTGAAAGCGCCATTATTTCGGAGAAATCCCCTTTTTCGTTTACGAATATGGGTCGGTCGTTCAAAGACAGTGAAGACACGTTCTTGGCCAGGCCTCTGATTGATATGGTGCTTGATGCGAATATCTGGCCGTTTATGGGTTCTGAAACCGATATTGTCGGGCCGAGCAGGAGATTCCTTATCTTGAAGTATCCATAACCGAAAACGACAACAAGAATAATTGCTATAAAACCGATTTTCAGGAATAACTTTTTTTGGTCTATGAGCGTCATACTGCGTCTTCTTCTGTCTCGTCAGTCGCTCCGATTTCGTCTTTAATCATGACTTCTCTTGGCTTGGCTCCGTCGCCCGGACCGATAACCCCCCTTTCTTCAAGCATATCGATAAGGCGCGCCGCTCTGGCATAGCCGACTTTCAGTTTGCGCTGGAGATACGATGACGACGCTTTGCCTGCTTTTACGACCGCCTCTCTTGCGTCCTCGTAGAGGTCATCGTCATCTGGAAGCTCCTCGTCGTCAACTGAAGATTCAAAGATTGATTTGTTGACCGAGACGGTTCCGTTTGAGATGTCTATTTCGTCAGGCAGCATATCTCGGTAGCGGTCAGCCAGGAATTTAACCACCCTCTTGACCTCGTCCTCGGTAATGTAAGCCGATTGCATGCGTTCCGGTTTGGACATGTCGCCCGACAAATACAGCATGTCTCCGGCGCCCAGGAGTTTTTCCGCTCCGCCTGTGTCCAAAATGGTGCGGGAATCTATCTGGGAAGACACCTGAAGAGCCAGGCGGGAGGGGATATTGGCCTTTATGAGCCCGGTAATGACGTTAACGCTCGGTCTTTGAGTGGAGACGATTAGATGGATTCCGACGGCCCGGCTCATTTGGGCGAGGCGAACGATGGCCGACTCCAATTCTCTGGGGTATGTCGCCATAATGTCGGCTAGCTCGTCAATTACTATTACTATATAAGGCATCTTCTCCGGCAGTTCGGTAAACTCCTCGCCCTTACCTTTTTTGGATATGGCGGCTTGGTAAGCCGGCACCACCACGTTTTCATGATAAGACCCTATGTCTCTCACGGTCTCGGCTTCCAAAATATCGTATCGCCGGTCCATTTCTTTGGCGGCCCATTTAAGCGCCAGTATGGCTTTCTTGGCGTCGGTGATTACCGGTGTCAGTAGGTGCGGGATTTTGTTGTAGAGGGTGAGTTCTACGCGTTTCGGGTCTACCAATATCATCTTTAGGTCTTCCGGTGAACTTCTGTAGAGGAGGGAAGTGATAAGGGTATGTATGGTAACTGATTTTCCTGAGCCCGTGGTTCCGGCTATGAGAAGGTGAGGCATCTTGGCGACATTGCCGAAATTGGCTTTGCCCGACACCCCCCTGCCGAGAGCCACCAAGAGCGGTTTTCCGCTCTGCGAAAACTTGTCATCTCCAAACAGGCTGGCCAACCCGACGGTCGCTTTTGTGGTGTTAGGTATTTCTATGCCAACCAAAGATTTTCCCGGTATGGGGGCCTCTATGCGGATGGGATGCGCGGCCAGGGCAAGCGCCAGATCATTTTGCAGTCCGACGATGCGTGAAAGTTTTACTCCTTCGGCTGGCTTGAGAGCGTAGCGGGTAACGGTAGGCCCGATGGATATCTCGTCCATCTCCACATCAATGCCGAAATTCTGAAGAGTCCTTTTTATAATATTGGCGTTTGCTTTTATGTCGCCGACACCGGGTTTCCCCTTATCTTTCTCAAGGAGTGAAAGAGGGGGAGGGGAGAATTCTTCGGCAAGCATGCGGAGTCCGCTTGGTTTAATGAATATTTCTTCAGCCGCCGGCAGGATTTCTTTTTTCTTTCTGTCTCCACCCAGCATTTTTGCCAGTACCGGCTCTTTTGTTGCGGGGGCTTCCTCCTCTTCGATCTCGTCATACGGCCCGTCTGATGTCTCATCTTCTTCCTCCGGTTCCTCCTCGTCACTCTCTTTCCCTAACCATCTCCAGAAAGCGAAGTGTTCAAGCTTTGGTCTCGCGTCAAACATCACTATTATTGAGATAATAAAAAGGGCTGAAAGAAATATAAAGGAGTACACTTCGCCAAAGAAAGATAAGAAAGGATAGACAACAGCCTTCCCTACAATCCCTCCCGCGTCATTTGCGCCGTTTGAGAAAGAGAGGTGAATCAGCCCCAGCCCGGATAACAGAAAAACCACTGAGCCGAAAAAGTTTGAAGCGACAAAATGCGGCCTCCCTCCGCGCAGAAATGAAACAGCAAGAAGGATGAAAAGAGTGGGGGCGAGGAAATATCCGACACCAAACATGCGCGTCAGTATTTCATACAAGGTATTGCCGACTGGCCCGGCTTTGTCCAGGGAAGCGAGAATAAAGAATAAAGCGATGACAAAAAAGATAATCGAGAAAACCCCGTGCCTGGTTTCTTCCTTTAGTTCTGAGAATCCGGTATTGATTGATATCTTCTTTATTGAGTTTTCTTTTGAAGAGATATTGTGATTACCCCTTTTTCCTTTTTTTGCCATGACGTTTTGGAAATTATAGCATAATTGAACCATAAAATTTATTTCGGCTAGCGAGGAGTGTGTGTGAACGTACTCGTTCACACAACGTCCGACTGACGACGGAAACAAAAGATAAATATCTCGCGGTTCTGCTGCGAAACTGGACGAACGAAGTGAGTTCAAAAACGGATGCTGGGCTTGCCCTACGGTTTATAACTTGAAACGTAAAACATAAAAAATTAAGCTTGGAAAGTAGTCCCTGTTTTTAATGTTTTATGCCTTTGACTTATTATTTGTCCTCTATATAATGGACACTATTGGTTAAAAGACGTCTCTTAATTTAGAAAAAGACATTATGGAACAGCAAAAGGACATAACTCAAAAAGACGTTGAAACAAAAGGACATGACATATATGGTGGTGTAAATAATGATCCCGGATTTCCCCGAAATATGACTGAAGATAAAGACGGAAACAACGCGGAAGATAAAACGGGTCCTATCTTGTCTAAGGCAGAGAAACTTGCCACGGCGACCTATATGGTTACCGACCTCATCCCTTTGACGGACCCGATAAGGACAAAAATTAAGGAATGTGTCTTGGATTTTTTATCGGACATACACGTTGCGAACAACGCCTTATGGAGTGAAAGGGCCTTCCTTTACAGACAGGTTATTTCTGTCACTGATGAGCTGTGCGGGTTGCTTGGTGTGGCGTCTTCTGTGGGCTTTGTTTCGGGTATGAATTACGCTATTTTGCGTTCCGAATACTCAAATTTAAAGTGGCTTATAAGCTCTGTGGACGAAGTCAGAGGTTCGGTTGGAAGCGCATTCACCCTTAGAGAAGAATTTTTTGCCGGAGACAAAATGATTCCCGCTCCCCCCGGGCAGAGTGATGCGATGATTCCCCGGGCTGAAGAACATAAAGGACAGAATACTATAAAGGACAATATTGATACTCGTCTGTCTTTTATGCCTAAACTTAAGATTGGATCATCCACGGAAATCCAGATGGTCCAAAGAAATATCCAATCAATACAGACTAAGAATAAACGCCGTGAAGGTATACTCAAAATTTTAAAAAAGAAAAAAGACGTGACTATAAAGGACATTTCGGAGACTGTTCCGGGCTGTAGTGAAAAAACGATACAGCGTGAACTCCTGTCTATGGTGGCAAGCGGTGTCCTTAAGAAAGAAGGGGAAAAAAGGTGGAGCAGGTACTCGCTGAACTAGTCTGTCTGATTGACCTAGGTAGTGGAGCCTTGTAAAACCGGGGCTTACTACGGGGTAGAGTCCGGTAGTGATTTTGCCAATACGGAGCTTGTAAGCCGGAGCCGTGGCTTATCTTGCCAAAACCACTACCGGAATTGACTTTACCCTCATTTTTGGATATCATGTATGTGCGATAACTTTGAAGGAAAGATGGCTTAAACCATAGACTTTTAAGTTATCCACATACAGTATTGGGTTACTTACTCGCAAATGTACTATAATAGCCAATAGCTTTCAATAAATGTGTTTTAGCATTTATTGGATTTGGTTTGTTATGGCTTGCGATTACGGTTGGAACGGATGAAGCTCTCTGACAATTGAATAGACGACAAATTCAGTGGTGGATGAAAACGCGCGGCCAACGGAAGATTAAGGCGCATTAAAATTGTTAACGAACCCGCCTGTCCTGCGCAAGCAGGACAGGCGGGATGAAGGTTATAAAGCGCGAAACACATTAGATAAATGTCGAACCTAATTAATTCGCGCGACATGGTTCCGATACTATGGGTTTACCGTAGGTTGGGATTATTAGTTTAGAAGAATATATTTATGAGTAATATTTTAAGAAATAAATTGGCGATTGCAGTCTTAGGCGTCGTTGGTATCGCTCTTGTGGCGGTGCTTGTCGGCGTTACGACTGTTTCCATCGCAAATGCAGACACCTACAACTTCACGAGAACGTTGAAGTTGGGAATGTCAGGCGCTGATGTTATGCAGCTTCAGAAGCTGTTGAACTCAAGTTCTGACACTCAGGTATCCTCAACAGGAGCAGGTTCACCTGGTAACGAAACAAGTTACTTTGGCGCAAAAACCAAAGCATCTGTTATTAAGTGGCAGAATAAAAATGCTTCTGCTATCTTGACTCCGGTAGGACTTACCTACGGTACAGGATTCTTTGGTTCATCGTCTCGCGCATTCGCGAATGGAGTAGTCGTTACCACGACTACGACAGGAGGAGCAGGTTGTGCTCCCGGCGCCGCGTTCAGTGCAACAACTGGACAGCCGTGTACTACTACGACCACGACAGTTCCTACGACAAGTGGAGCTCTCTCAGTCGCGGCAGCCACGCAGCCTTCAAACGGCTTGGCAGTCGGAGGTTCAGCTCGCGTTCCTTTCACGAGAGTGACTTTCACCGCAGGTTCCTCTGATGTTACTGTCAGTGGTGTCACGGTTGAAAGAGTCGGTCCTGCAGTTGACGCCGTATTCGCTGGCGTTGTTCTCTTGGATGAGAACGGCGTGCAGCTCGGTATTGCAAAGACTTTGAATTCGAAGCATCAGGTTACAGTCGGTGATCCGTTCACAGTGAGAGCGGGAACTTCCCGCACGATGACAATCGCGGGCAACATGGCAACAGCCGCAACTTTGCTTAGCTACGCTGGTCAGGTTGTAGCGTTGCAGGTTGACGCGGTCAACACGAACGGCACAGTTTCAGGTTCTCTCCCGATTGTTGGCGCGATGAATACCATCAACTCAACACTTACGATTGGTACGGCCCAGATGGCGGTATCATCGTATGACCCGAATGGTAACCAGACACAGAACATCGGTACGACAAATTACCGCATGGCTGGTGTCCGCATCACCGCAGGCTCGGCAGAGCAGGTTCGCGTCAGGACACTTCGCTGGAATCAGACAGGTTCCGCCGGTTCAAATGACTTGGCGAACGTTATGACCTACGTTGACGGCACAGCTTATCCGACGACAGTTTCGTCAGACGGCAAGTACTACACAGCAGTCTTCGGATCAGGTCTTGTCATTGACAAGGGTCTTTCCAAGGATTTCTACGTTCAGGCTGACGTTGTCGGCGCGAGCTCAGCTGGTAGAACTGTCCAGTTTGACATCTACAAAGCTACTGACGTTGCTGTAAGCGGTGAGACTTACGGATATGGCATCACAGCAACACAGTCACAGAATGGTACAGCTGGTGCTGGTTCTCAGTTCACCGCAGGTACCCCATTCTTTAGCGGTTCTGTTATAAACATTTCCGCAGGTTCTGCAACTTCAATCCAGAAATCAGTTTCAGTTCCGGCTCAGAACATTGCCGTGAACGTTCCGAATCAGGTTTTGGGAGGGTTTGATGTGGACATAAAGGGTGAGCCGATTTCGGTTCAGTCTATTCCGTTCACCTTCGCGACCTCAACCGGATTTACCGGGGCATCAGGCGTCATTACAAACATCTCGCTTTACGGCCCGAACGGCAACATTGTTGCCGGACCGGCTGACGAAGCTGTGACTTGTACAAACGGTTGTACTGTTACTTTCACAGATACTGTAACCTTCCCAATTGGAAAGGGTACGTATACTTTGAAGGGTAAAATTCCGTCGAGTGTTGCAAATGGT
>JBAZYZ010000026.1:0-7237 GCA_041659085.1 Minisyncoccota bacterium | reverse complement strand
AACGGCACAGGAGATGCATATGCCGGTTCTGGGATGGTCATACTTCTCAGCGGTAATGTCGGCATTGGGACAACAGCGCCCGGATTAAAGTTTCATGTATCAGGCAGTAACGAGTTTGCTCGTTTTGAAAATCCGGATTCAACAACAGTCAATTCTTACGCCCAGATTAATCTAAGGGCAGGCACAGCCAATAGTTATTTATGGACAGCAAACAATGTTTCAACAGCATGGGGTGGACCGAACTCACTCAATGTTTATGCCGGCGCCGGTGGGGCAATGGCGCTTTACGCAAACGGCACAGAATATATGAGAATCACAACCGGTGGTCTTGTCGGCATCGGGACGGCGGCACCCGCTGTTAACCTTCATGTAGTTAAGCCAACGTATTCAAATACTGTCCCCGTAGTTAGGTTTGATAACGGAACTCAGACAGCTGTTCAAAGCAGTTACGACACCGCGCTTGTCGTTCAGCCGGATGTTCCCGCCCTGAGATTGATTGAGACGAATACCGGAGTATTAGGGACACAGCAAGAATTATCTTTGGCGGTTGGAGACGGTGATGCCGTAATTAGGTCAAGCGACACGGCAACCAACGGATTAAGCCTTATGACCAACGCTGCTCCCGGGGGTGCCGGATATAATGAAGGGGTAGGGACACTGGGTATTAAAATATTAAATACCGGTCTCGTCGGCATCGGGACGGCAAGTCCGGCGTACAAGCTTGATGTTGCCGGTGGCATAAGGACCCAAGGGGATATATACACAAACAGCAACTATGGATATGGATTAGTTGGACTATACTCGTCCTACAGGTACCAAGGCGTATTTGCCATGGATAATGCTTACAGGCTTTCAGTAGACGGCACGACACCGGGCAATCTATACGGAATTGCTTGGGCGCATACAAATCTTGGAGGCGAGACAAAGGCGGGACTTGCCCACCAGGCGTTATTTATGACAAACGGCGTAACCCAGACTGCAATTGGCACGGGCATCTGGACAAATGGTTCCATAACTGCTGGCGGAGATATTTCAGCTGGTTCAATCGCGTACGCTGTCAATTCTTTCAGAGTTAACGGTTCCGGATACACCATCCAGGACTCCAACCAATTCTATTGTAACAACGCTTCGCCCTGTTACTTCAACTGGAGTACCACCGGCGTAACAAACGTAGGTAACTCTACCGGCGGAGTATATATTCCCGGCACCCTATCACTAGGAGCAGGTCTGACTTTCAACACCGCCAACCCGTATATAACCGCAAGCTCGTACTTCGTCGCCCCTGGTGGAGCGTATTTCAACAGCGGTACGGTGTACTTTGCATCCGCGCTGCAGGCGCGAGGGGGGGTTCACAATGACAACGCCCCTTACCTGGATATTACCGGAGGAACTACCGGTGACACTCGTTTCTCCCGCCACGTCTTCTCAAATGGCGGCACAACCTACGGTCTCTACTACAACAGCGGCAGTTTTGATACGGTTGGTACCGGCTCCGCCGGAGACCCACTGGAAATAAACTACTACAATGCCGGTGATATGCGCATGTACAATGGAGACTTCACAATGCAGGACAACCGATATATTTATCCTGGCTCAATCACTGCCGGGTACAGCTTCCAGAAAAGTTGGTACCTAGCATCAAGCCCGAGTTGGGGGCTCTATACCAACACATCGTTTATGGCCGCTGGCGGACTCTATGACGCAGGCAACCGTGTCTACTCTGCATCCAATCCAGCAGTTTCAGTAGGGAATGTCACCAAGTTGAATTATGTTGGCGCAGGAATTAGTACATCAATACCCTCGACGATTATTTGCTCCAGATTTAGTTTGGGCACGGAAGCACATGTTATGCCCCTTTCTCATGTTGGCGGTGGTGCCGCTTATTATTACATTGATGATGGAACTCAATACATTTCGTTCTATACTTCAACTGGTGGAGTCGTCCAGAATAATTGGAATTTTGCTTGTTACACGACTGCGGGCACTTGGGTTACCCCCACCAATGTGACTTCTATGAAAGATTTTTCCTATTAAAAATACAGGGAAGCATGTTTGAAAAGTCAAAAACCCAAAATTAAAAAAATAAATAAACCCATATGCAAAAAAACAATCTCGCTTTGGTAATAGCAGCTCTCGTAGTCGGCGGAATCATAGGCTACGCCGGCGCGGGTCTGCAGTACTCCGCCCAGCTTGATAAGGTTAAGAAAATGTTCCCGGCGCAGCCTGACATACGGTCGGTTTCCGGCACAATAGCCGGCATATCGGGCAATACCATAACGCTCAAAACCGTAGCCTCCATTAATCCGTTTGAAAATTCACCCGACACGCGCGAGGTTACGGTCACAAACGGGACCAAGATAATAAGGAGCGAACCGAAAACCCCGGAAGCTTTCCGGGAGGAAATGAGCGCCTACCAGAAAGCTCTAAAGAAAACATTCCCGGCTCCTGGCGCCACAACCACCACTGCGGCAAAGATGCCAACCTCCCCGATGCCGTTTAATGAAATAGCCATTCAAATCTCCGACCTTAAAGCAGGTGACATGATTACGGTTGAATCCGGCAAAGACATCAAAACCGCTCCCGATTTTGAAGCTGTCAAAATCACGCTTGGAGGGACCGCAGCCGGCGGAGACACCAAAGTTCCGGGAGTGGCGGACATTGCGCCTTCCAACCCGGGAACCGCTCCCATTGTGAACACCCCTCCGGTCCGCACCGACGGAGGAGTCCCGCCGACAGCCACTGTCCCCAAATAGCATAAATAACAGAGGCTTTGCTACTTAGAAGCCGAACTAACAACTCAACTCACTTGGCGGTGAAACCGCCAAGTAAAAACCGCCGAGTGATGAAGTCGTTGTCTGGGTTGTGGCGTGGTAGTGGGGAAAAAGTTGTTTTGAGTTTGAGTCCCCGTATGTTAAAATGCTTTTTATTAATAGAAGAAATAAATTAAAAAAATAATATGTTTTTCAAGAAATTTTCAATCACAAGCATTGTCTTAGTTGTTGTCGCCGTCTTGGTCCTGGTCGCTCTCGGCATTTGGTTGGGCTCGGCTCTTTTGGGTAAGAAAGACAGCGCAAACACCGCTTCTCCGTACTCAGTCGTTTATATGTCTAGCGGTGAAATATATTTCGGTAAACTTTCCTGGTTCCCGAAACCGTATATTTCAAGCCCGTGGACTATCCAAAGACAAACCGACAAAGATGGTCAGGTGCAGGCCGGCATTGTGCCCGTGAACAAGGCTATCTGGTCTCCCGTTGACGGAATTTACCTGAATGAAAAACAAATCGTGGCATGGAGCGCACTCCGCGCCGATGGAGACATGGCGAAGGCTCTGGCTGACCCCAAGTCTCTGGAGCAGGCTCAGAACCCTCAAACCAATGGAGCAGCGCAGTCCCAATCGCCAATTCCTAAATAATCCGGAGCCTGAAGTTTAATCAAACACAAAAACCCGCCCTGCCGCAATCCGCGCGGCGGGTTTTTGTTGTAGGCATATCCACTTGGAAGTCGAACTTTCAGGCTACTTGGCGGTTTCACCGCCAAGTGATACAATTTCAACATGCCTACAAGGAAAACTGTTTTTGCAAATGGAGAATTTTATCATGTTTACAATAGAGGTGTTGATAAGAGAATTATTTTTTCTGATAAGTCTGACGTGGACAGGTTTTTTCAATGTATGGTTTCGTTTAATTCAATTGATCCGGTCGGGAGTTTATACGAGCTGTCTTTGGGCGGTAAAGACAAACTAAAATCTAACAGGCATAAATATCAACTTGGCGGTGAAACCGCCAAGTTGGTTAATATTGTTGCGTATTGCCTAAATCCGAACCACTTTCATTTTATTTTGGAACAAGTAAGAGATGGCGGTATTAGCGAATTCATGAAAAGGATGGGCGGTTATACTTGGTATTTCAATAACAAATATAAAAGGAGCGGCTCTCTTTTCCAGGGTGTTTTTAAGTCAATACATATTGATTCCAATGAATACTTGCTGCATGTAAGTGCTTATGTAAATTTAAACAATCGCGTGCACAAACTTGGCGGTGAAACCGCCGAGTTCGCCAAGTTTGTGGGAAGTGTTTCAAGTTGGGAAGAGTATATCGGAGAAGGTAAAAATGGAGCAGGTATTTGTACGAAAGATATCATTCTTGAACAGTTTAAGGGTAGAAAAGAATACAAAGAATTCGCCATGGCCTCGCTTAGGACAATAAGAGAGAGGAAGGATGAATTGAAGGGTATCAAGGGCTTGTTGCTAGAGTAACATGGGGTCATGGAACTTTCCTTTTCGTCTTTTCTCGCCTACAATATAATGAATGGATCCCGTAGTAGAATTTCGGTTCGATTATGTTCTATATTTACGTTCTGCAAAGTAGTTATAAAGAAAAAGAGTTGTATATAGGTTATACTTCTGACCTAAAGAAGAGACTAGGAGAACATAATCAAGGGTTAAATCTTTCGACTAAGCGATATAAACCATGGAGGATAATTTACTACGAGGCCTGTTTGGATGAAGGTGACGCTAGGCGTAGAGAAGGTTATCTGAAAACAACCCAGGGTGGCAGGTTGTTAAAAAGGAGGTTAAAAGATTTTTTATATAAACAAGGTCGAAAGATTTAACAAACCGAAATTTCACTACAGGATGGAGAACCCTTTCTATAAAGAACAAGAAAAATTTTCTTCCCCTAAGGAAGAAATAGATTTTTTGCGCGAGAAACTGCAGTCTAAGGAAAAAGAAATGGCGGATTCCGGCGCGCGTGCTGGCGAAGCCGAGCCGACGCGAGAAGTTGTGCGTGACTACGCTTCACAGAAGCCGGCCGACGTTCTATCCCCGGGTTACGCCATGTCGGAATCAAAGGCAGAGCAGATTGTTCTCGCGTTAAAACCCGAGGCGCACGACAAAAAAATGGAAGAATTGCTTGGTATCCTGCTTGAGCACGGCGTTAAGAACGCGCTCTCTATTGTGGAAAAACTTGGCAGTCCGCATATTGATGACGATTTCCACAGACTTTTGGTGCAGTATCTGCAATCCGGCGGGGTTATGCCGGGGCTGGAGAAGGACACGGGTTTGCAAAAGGCCCTTCACATGAAGCTTTTTGAAATAATTTTTCCGGAGGGAGAGAAAGAAGCAGAGGATAAAGATTTTAAGAAAATAATCGCCGTTATGGAACAGTTTTACGCCGGCATGCTGTCTATTTCCGACGGTCGCGACAATCTGCCGGGCAAAAATTATTTCACGCTTGAAATTTCCATAGCCAACAACAGCGATGAGATAGTTTTTTATTCAGCAGTGCCCGCGGACAAGGGCGACCTTCTGGAAAAACAGTTATTGGCTCTTTATCCCAAGGCGCGCATCAGGGAAATAAAAGACGATTACAACATATTCAATGACGCTGGCGCCTCAACCGGCGCCTACGGCGAATTTACGGAGTCCCAGGTGTACCCTATAAAGACTTATGACGCTTTTGATAACGACCCTCTGCCCGTCATACTGAACGTTTTTTCCAAGCTTAAGAAAGAAGGAGAGGGCGCCGCGATACAGTTTGTCATCACTCCTGTCGGCGATTATTTCCTTAAAAAGTACGGCGCTGTTTTGGATCAGATAAAACGCGGGGTGCCGGTCAAAGAAGCGACCAATATATCATGGGGTTTTGGCGGCGCGCTCATGAAGGAGGTAAGCGGGTTGTTTTTTGGAAGCGGGATTAAAAAGAAAAAAGAGGGAGAAAATGACGAAAAGAAAATAGATGAAAATGTCATTAAGCATTTAAGCGACAAGATAGGCAATACTATCATGAATGCCAACATCAGGGTCATCGCTTCGGCGGAGTCCACCGAAAGAGCCGAGAAAATAATTTCTGACCTGGAATCGGCTTTTAACCAGTTTGCCCTGCCGCAATCAAACGCCATCACCTTTACAACGGAGAAGAGGCGGAGCGGGCTCCGGAAGTTGTTCCATGAATTTTCCTATAGAACATTTTCTTACGACCATCCGATGCCGCTCAATTTGCGCGAGTTCTCCACGGTATTCCATTTCCCCGGGAACGAGGAGACAGTTGGTCAGTCGCAATTGAAACAGGGCAAAACAGCATCCGCTGCCGCGCCGCTTGATATGCCTAAAGAAGGGATTCTTTTGGGTATCAATAAATACCGTAATCTGGATACTCCGATTTACCTGACACCCGACGACCGCCTGCGTCACTTATACGTCGTGGGACAGACGGGTACCGGCAAGACCACCCTCCTTAAAAATATGATAGTTCAGGATATTGAAGCCGGCAGGGGTGTTTGCATGATAGACCCGCACGGAACGGACATCGTTGACATTCTGGCCAATATCCCGAAAGAAAGAATGAATGATGTGATTTATTTTGACCCTTCCGACATAGAAAGACCGATGGGTCTCAATATGCTGGAATATGACCCAAGGTTTCCGGAACAGAAGACGTTTGTGGTAAACGAGCTTTTGGCGATATTCAACAAGCTTTTTGACATGAAGGTTGCCGGCGGTCCGGCTTTTGAACAATACTTCAGAAATTCGGCGCTCCTTGTCATGGACCACCCGGAATCCGGCAACACTTTGCTTGACATAGGTCGTGTTCTTGCCGACAAGGAATTCCGGGCTATGAAAATCAGGAACTGCAAGAATCCGCTTATCGTTCAATTTTGGGAAAATGCTGTTAAGACTACCGGTGACCAATCCCTTGCCAATTATGTGCCTTATATAACCAACAAATTTGACGTGTTTCTCTCAAACGACATTATGAGACCGATAGTGTCCCAGGAGCACTCAGTCTTTAATTTCCGGGATATTATGGACAACAGAAAGATTTTCCTGGTTAATCTGTCCAAAGGCCGTCTTGGCGACATAAACTCAAGTTTGCTTGGTCTTATACTGGTTGGTAAAATTTTAATGGCGGCGTTGTCGCGGGTGGATTCAATAGGGACGCGCGACGTTGCTGATTTCTTCCTGTATATTGATGAATTCCAAAACGTGACTACTGATTCGATCGCCACTATATTGTCGGAGGCGAGGAAGTACCGCCTGAGTTTGAATATCGCGCACCAGTATGTAAAACAACTTGAAGAGGATATTAAAAACGCGGTTTTCGGCAATGTTGGTTCAATGGTTGTGTTCCGGGTTGGGAGCGAGGACGCGGAGGTGCTGTCAAGGCAATTTGAACCTGTTTTTGTGGCGCACGACATCATTAATCTGGAGAACAGGAACGCTTACGTGAAAATGTTGGTG
>JBAZYZ010000025.1:0-9116 GCA_041659085.1 Minisyncoccota bacterium | reverse complement strand
ACATTTTCGTTGTTCAACAGGGGGGGGTTATGCCACATGTTAAAGGGCAACAGCATCAAAAGGGCAGCAAGGCCTTGAGCAAAAAGGAATCGGGCAACAATGGAGGCAGGGAGAAAGAAAAATCCGCCGGCCGGAGTGAAAAGCAGAAGCGGAAGGACAGGTACGCCGCCGAAGCTGGGAAGAAATTCAAGGTTAAGAATCCCCGCGGCGTTTCATTGCCAGTGGGTTCCAACCCCATTCCTTCCACGGTAAATGTTCAGCGTCCTGAATATATATGCCGATGCGGACAGTGTCTCCCATGTCTTCAAAGAGCAGGCATGAAGGAAAGGTCTGGTACTTTTTTTCACAGCCTCTTTTTTGGATAGAAGGCAAACAAAAAGCCGCATTTATGCGGCCTTTTTATTTTTGTTATTTCGCGTGGAGATGGAGATATATATCTTCAACGGCTTTTACGGCATCGCCTGCGGCGATATTGTTTTGGTGATATAAGATGTCGGAGCAATCGCCGGCGGCCCAGATGCCAGGTGTGGATGATTTTTGCGTCCTGGCATCAATTTTGACCCGTCCGTACTGGTCAAGCTCCACCAAATCTTTTACGAAGCCTGTATTTGGAGTCTGTCCGATTTCGACGAATATCCCTGAAACCGCAAGCTCCAATGTTTCTTCCGTTTTTTTATTTTTATAAACCAACCCGCTGACAAATTTTTCTCCTTTGACCTCGACTACCTCCGCGTTATCAATAGCCTTCATCTTAGGATTGGAGAGGACTTTCTCAACTGTGCCTGGATCAGCCTTGGCGAACCCTTCACTGTGGTTTAGGAGGGTTACGCTTCTGCAGTAGGCGAGGAGTTGGGAAGCCGTCTCAAATGCGGCGTTGCCACCACCCACAACGACTACGTCCATGTCAGAAAAAAGCGGACCGTCGCATGAAGCGCAGTAAGTAAGACCCTTGTGTTCAAGCAAGTCGGCATTTTTGGCCTGAAGTTTGCGTCTTCCGCTGCCGGCGGCAATAAGGACGGTTTTTCCGCTCCATGAATTTCCGCTTTCGGTTTTTACCTCAAATACGCCTCCGTTTTTTTGGACGGAAGTTATTTTCTCCCCTTCTTTTACCGTGAGTATGTCTCCTGCGTACACCTCCACATGTTTTCTAAGCGACGATGCCAAGTCTGCTCCGGAGATGGCCGGAGTGCCTATCCAGTTCTCTATTTTTTCGGATACTACGGATTGCCCGCCGAAATCATAAGTTGCGAGAAGCGTCTTCAAGCGCTTACGCGACGCGTATACTCCCGCGGCGGCTCCAGCAGGTCCGCCGCCGATAATAATAAGTTCATATTCCATTTCTATTTCTTGCCCCTCCTTAGAAACGCCGGGACTGCCGTCCAGTCCTCATCATCGTCTTTCATGTCTTTCATTGTGACGTCAACGCGGCCTTCGGGTTTTTTTGTAATATCTTGCAGGGAAGGGGAAGGTACTTCTTTTTTGTCGTCCTTTTTTTCCTCTTTGCCGCTCATTTGGAATAAAGATGTTTTTCTGGGACTGTTGGTCGGGAAACCGGTGGCGATAACTGTAATTTTAATCTCTCCCTTCTTCAGCCTGTCGTCTTTAATCGCGCCGAATATGACTTTGGCGTCCTTATCTATTGACTCGGTAATTATTTTTGCGGCTTCCTGGACCTCGCTCATTGAAAGATCGTCTCCTCCCGCGATGGCAAACAGCACACCCTTGGCCCCGTCTATGGCAATATCAAGAAGGGGGGAATTGATGGCTCCGTGAGCGGCGTTCTCGGCGCGCTTATCTCCGGAAGCCTGTCCTATGCCCATCAAAGCCGAACCGGCATCTGACATAACCGCCCTTATGTCGGCGAAGTCCACGTTTACGATACCGGGTGTCGTTATGAGGTCGGAAATGCCCTCTACCGCCTGACGCAGTATTTCGTCGCACATGGCGAAGGCGGATTTTACACTCGTGTCCTTGGAAACAATGGACAATAGACGGTCATTTGGAATTACAATAAGGGCGTCCACTTCCTTCTCAAGTTCCTCCAGTCCCTTTTCGGCGATTTTCATCCTCTGGCTTCCTTCAAAGAAAAATGGCTTGGTGACGACTCCAACTGTGAGCACACCCTGCTCGCGGGCAATTCGCGCGACTATCGGCGCGGCGCCCGTGCCGGTACCTCCGCCCATTCCGCACGCGATGAAAACCATATCGGCGCCCTTCAATACATCCTGTATTTCTTCCTTAGTTTCTTCCGCGGCTTTTTTGCCGATTTCCGGATTCATTCCGGCACCCAAGCCTTTGGTCAAATTTTTCCCAACATGAATTTTCTTTTTAGCCAGAGAGTGGTGTAGGTCTTGTGTGTCTGTGTTTACCGCTATGAATTCAACCCCCGTAACCTTGGAAGAAATCATGTGGTTCAGGGCATTATTGCCGGAGCCCCCGACCCCAATAACTTTGATTCTGGCAAATGCTTCAATTTCCGGATTTACTTTTGGCATATTGTTGTCGCTTTTCTAAAAAGAATATTATGTGTAATGTGCCCTCTATAATAGCAGATAGCACATGGCGCGCAACATCCGAAATTTAGCGTAAAAACCCCTAAAATTCGGGAGTTTCGCCGCTACGACAGTAAGCTTTTTGTCTTAATATTCCGCGTATTTTACGGCAGCAGCTGTTTGGTTGACGAAGTAATAACGTCGCGCGTTTTTCCAAGCAGTCTTTTCAGGTCGCGCAGAAAACCGTTTTCTTCTATTGCCGTGCCCGTGCCGGAGAGTATCGAAAGACCGTATGCCACAAACCATGACGAATCGCGTATCTTTCCTTTTGTCTGGTCTGACACTTCACGCCCGAATACTTTCACCGGAAGTTTGAGAGACGCTTTGGCCAGGTCTTCTATGGTGGAGATTCCGGAACCGCCTCCGGTTAAAATAATTCCCGCAGGCAAGAGTCCGTTACGTCCGATTTTTTTCAAATGCGATTCAATTAGTTCGAATATGTCCGTCAACCTTGCTTCTATAATTTCATCCAGTTTTTTGCGTGAATAAGCATCGGCATTACCACCTATCTTTACCCGTTCGGCTTCTTCCGGGGCAATCTTTAGTCCCAAAGCCATATCATTGGTGATGTCGGTTGAACCGATAGGGAAAACATCAAGCGAGATTGGCGTATCATTTTCGTAAACGACGATTGAAACCGTTTCAGCGCCTATGTTTACCAGAATACAGCCGACATTGCGCTGTCTTTTGGAGAGGCTTACCAGACTTGCCGCAATCGGGGACGCCACAACGTCGGTTACCTCAACCCCGGCATTTTCCACCGCCTCGAGTAGATCGTCAAAGTGTTGGGAAAGGGACGTTATAAAAAGCGTTTTTACTTCAAGCTTAAGCCCGCGGAGTCCGACCGGGCGCCCCATTACCTCTTTTCCTTCCAGCTTGAACCGAACCGGAATAGAGTGAATAATTTTTTTGTTCTTCAGTTCCCCCAATCCCTTCTCGCTTTCTTCCATCGCTTTCTTCACATCGAGGTCTGAGACTTCGCCGTCAGCCCTCGAAACAATAGCTTGTCCGTGAGATATGACAGACTCCAGACTGATGCCGCCTATGGAGACGTAGGCCCGTTTGATCTTCACTCTTGAAGATTTTTCCGCTTCGGCTACGGCTTTTTTTATGCTTTTGACCGCCTCATCGAAATTCACGATATAGCCGCGGCGGAGCCCGTCTGATTCGGCGAACCCGGTGCCAATGACGGATGGCATCGCCTGGTCTTTAAAATGTTCGCTTACAACGACCTTCGTGGAGAATGTTCCGATGTCTATTCCGACTGTTATTTTGCGGGTCATGGATTGATAAAATAGAAAGTGGAAAATTAAAAAAGGGGAACTAAAAACGCGTAAAAACCGCAACGATGATTTAACCAAAAATCCTTATCTTTACTTAAGCCCGAATTTTTTCCTTACCAGAGCTTCTCTTTTTTCCATTGTACTACCATGTGACAATCCTTTCAAATGAAACAGTCCATGTACAAACAAAAACGGAATAAACTCTTTGTATGTCCTGTCAAAATTTCGCGCGTCTTTCCTTGTCTGTCCGAGACAGATGATTATTTCCCCGTCTGTCTTTGAAAGCCGGAAGCTTAATATGTTGGTCGGCTTATTTTTACCTCGGTATTCCTTATTCAGGTTTTGCGATTCTTTGTTTCCGACAAAAGCCACAGAGAGCTTATAATCTTTTCCCAGAACGGCGTTCTTTAAATTGACAAAAGGCAAGCGTGGAAGCTTGCCTTTTGTTCTCCGGATTACTGACGTTCCATTTGAGGCGATGGTTTGCATCTATTTTCGCCCGCCTTTTCTGACCGGTTTATCCGGGATTTTTCCGAGTTTTTTGAGGCGTTCAATTTCTGTCCTTTTGGTTATTCTCATCAATGCGGAAGTTTTTCGCGAGAGTTTTGATTTGGGGCGTTCATTATAGCGGACCGAACGAGCCTTGTTTAAGACGCCCGATTCCTGGACGCGCTTTTGAAAACGGCGGATCAAATTGACCCCCGATTCATTGGCATTCTTGTCTACTTCTACGGTGGTTTTACTCATAACGATAGCAATTTAGCACATTTATGCTTGTAATAGCAAGTGTTCGTAAATCTCACCAATTGCTTTTAACCGTTGGTAGTTTACCAAGCTCGTCTTCAATCTCCGCATTTTTTGCGATAACCGGTATGTTTAACTCACGGGCAAGCATTATTTCTTCCCGCATACCTTTTGATATGTGTTTGCCAAACAGCCATAATTCATCAATGAATCGCCGCCTGAAACATTCCAGATTCGCGTCTATGCCAAGCTGGCGGTCTTCCTCCACCGTATCATCCAAATACTGAAGAGATACAAGATACGGGGCTACCGGGATATATCCGTCCTTGTGCACTTGTTCGCAGATTTGGAGAATCTCGCGCGTATTTCCGGTAACGTCTCCGGCTATGGGGTGGGCTATGAAAACAGTTTTCTTTTGCGGCATGTTTCGTAAGCTGATGATTGTCGGTTGTTAACTAATGAACCTTACTTCATTTTCTTCAGGTACTCCGCCAAATCCTCAATCTTTACGCTTTCTTGCGAGCGGTTCTCCATCTCGCGGACCAGAACCGTTCCCTCAAGGGCTTCTTTCTGTCCGAAAATTATGACATAGGGGATAGAAAGCCTCTCTGCTGTCCCGAGTTGTACGGTAATACTGTCTTTGGATAGGGATTGCATAATAGGCACTCTTGCTTTGCGCAGTACTTCTATTATTGCCAGGCTCTTAAGCTTCGCTTCTATGCCGAGTTGGATGAAGTAAACTTTCGGTTTCTTGAGAATCCTCGGAGAGAGTTTCTTGTGGTGCGGCGACATGACGATTCGGTCAATGCCTATGGAAACTCCGACTGAAGGCACGTCTTTTTTACTGCCGAGAGACTTGGCCAAGTAATCGTATCTGCCGCCTGCGGCGATGGTTAGAGGGAGAGGTTCTTCCGGGATCGGGACTACTTCTCCCTCAGCCGCATCTTTCGGCGCGTTGTTTTCTGAGCCTTCGCTTACCACCTCCATAATCTCAAAAACGGTTTTAGTGTAATAGCTCAGACCTCTCACAAGATTTTTGTTTATGCGGTAGGGGAGCCCCATTTCTTCCAGGTGTTCCAGCACCTCTTTGAAGTGGGTTTTGCATTCGTTACAGAGATAAGAAATGGAGTCCGGCGCGTTTTCCTTCAACTCCAAGCATTTTGGGCTCTTGCAATCAAGCAGGCGGAGAGGATTTTCTTTCAGGCGGTCCTTGCAATTCGCGCAAATGTGGTCAATGTGTTTTTTGTAGTAGCCGGTAAGTTCGCGTATGTAAGCCGGACGGCAGGCGTTGTCACCGATGGAATTGACTTCCACGGTTAAATTATCAAACCCCGCTTCGTTTAGGATGGTCGCGGCGGTGCGAATTACAATGGCGTCAGCTATGCTTTTATCCGATCCCAAAACTTCCAATCCGAATTGATAAAATTGACGGAAGCGGCCGCGTTGCGGATTTTCATGGCGGAAAAACGGACCGTAGTAATAAAGCATTACCGGCTGAGGCCATGATTGCATACCATGCTCAATGTAGGCGCGCATTGCGCCGGCTGTTCCTTCCGGACGCATAGCCAGATGGTCTCCGCCTTTCGTTTTTAGCGTATACATCTCTTTGTCTATGATATCCGTGCCGATACCGACGCTAGCGGTAAATACGTCAGTTTTTTCCAGTATGGGTATTTCAATCGGTTTAAATCCGTAATAAATGGCGATTTCCTGGGCCTTTTCAAAAAGACCCTGAAAATCGTAATACTCTTTGTCCATAATGTCCCGCATTCCCTTAGGCGAGGAGAAGGATTCCTTCTTGTCTTTTTTTGATGTTGGCATATTTTTGCGGTTATATTTTAATAATGCCCAGGCAATACTGAAAGTTTATTTACGGGGAACAGGCGGATAAATGCCCGACCTACAATATGGTCTTTTGGCACTGGTCCGATGAAGCGGGAGTCGAGCGATACGGGACGATTGTCACCCATTACGAAGTATTCGTCTTCTCCCAAATCGTATTCCGAATTTTCCGCGCTCTTGTTTTTTACATACGGCTCGTTTATTGCGGTTTCCTTGCCGTTCCCGGATTCTTTTACGCTTACGGCGCCATCATTAATAATAACTGTTTCTCCGGGGAGTCCGACAATGCGTTTTATCAGATACTCGCTTTCCTGCCGCGGTTTTTTCAGAATTATCACATCGCCGCGGGCGGGAGATTCCAGGCGGTAGCTAATTTCATCCACTATCAAATATTGGCCGCTCTCGAATGTCGGTGACATGGATGCGCCGGAGACCATAAACGGCTGAGCAATAAAAATCCGGAACGGTATCACGATAGCAAGGGCAATGAGCGTGAAGCGGAAAAAATCTTTCCAATTTGATTCGCCGGAAGTTACGAGATGGGAATTGCCTGCCCGACGGACTTGTTCAGTCGGATTTTTCTTCTCGTTTGGTTGTTCATCCATAGGTGGGCAAATAATACTATGTAGTGTCTGCTTGACGCAATAGAGTAATGCGTGCTTTGACATTTTTTATTTTCTTGATACGCTTATTTTAGTTTTATCAGAAATAGAAACTTAACTATCTATGGGCTATCAAGAAAATTTTCCAGCGGGAGAAGAAGGCAGGGCGTTCCCGGGTCGCAAGCCGGAGTATACCGGGAGTTTAATGAGCCGGGAGGTGGACAAAGAAACGGGGGAGGTTCAGACTAAGGAGGAAGCCGAACGCCGAAAAGAGGAGAAAAAAGACGAAACATTGCATTAAGAAATAAAAAATCCCGCATTATGCGGGATTTTTTATTTCAATTTTGGTAAGATGCAACCTATATGCCATACATAATTGTCGGACTGGGGAATCCCGGTGAAGAATACGAAAATACTCGGCACAACACAGGGCGGATTATTCTGGAAATTTTTCGCAGGAAGAATGATTTTTCGGACTGGGTAGCGGATAAAAAATCGAAAGCTCTTATTTCGGAAGACAAAATTGGCAAAGAGAAAGTAATACTCATGGAACCAGAAACTTTTATGAATAATTCCGGCAAGTCCGCTGGGTCTGTTGTTAAAACGAAAAAATCGGCGGAGCATCTGGTTGTTGTGCATGACGACCTGGATATACCGCTTGGGTCCATAAAAATTTCTTTTAACCGCGGGAGCGGAGGACATAACGGAGTTGAGTCAATAAAAAAAGCCGTGAAAACGGAAGCGTTTATCCGCTTGCGCATAGGAATATCATCCAGCACTCCGTCCGGCAAGATAAAGAAACCGAAAGGGGACAAGGCTGTGCAGGATTTTATACTCGGAAAGTTCAAGCCCAAAGAAATGGAGATACTGAAAAAGACCGGGAAGCGAGCGAGTGAAGCGCTTGCAATGATTGTCGCCGAAGGTAGAGAGAAAGCAATGGGCGCATTTAATTAAAAAAGCCCCGCATTCACGGGGCTTTTTTAATTATTTCTTTTTGCCTTCGTCTAAGTAGGTCAGCGTCATTCTTTGGTCTTTAGGTTCAAGGAAAGTTATCTGGAAGTTATAAGTTTTCCCCAGTTCAAGTTTTTCCTTGAGCTTCTCTTCCGAGCCAAACTCGGAGATGTGCGCCAAGCCCGCCACGCCCTCTTCTATGGAGACAAGCGCGCCGTGCTTATTGAACTTAATAACCACACCCTTTACGATATCTCCCTTGTTGTATCTGCCGAGGACGCCCTTCCACGGATTTTCCTTGAGCGCCTTGATGGAGAGAGAGATTTTTCCTTCTTTTATTTCAATTATTTTAGCCCTTACTCTTTGTCCAACCTTAAACATGGTCTTCGGGTCTTCCACGAGACCCCAGTCAATTTCGGAAATATGTATAAGTCCTTCCAGACCCTCTTCTACTTTTATGAAGATGCCGAAATCAACAATGCCGGTTACTTCACCTTCCACCTCATCGCCGACAACATATTTTGAAACAATCTCCTGTCGCTCCTTCTGATCGAAGCCCTTTTCCGAGAAAATAAGCTTTCCTTCCTTCGGTATGGCCGAAATTATGGAGACGGGGAGTTTTGTGCCGACCAGCTTGCGAAGTTCGCGGAGGATTTTTTCCTTATCGCCGTCTTCTATGCGCGGGTAGTGTTCCGGCTTAAGCTGGGAGGCGGGGAGAAATCCGGAGATGCCCTGCCACTCTATAATAAGTCCGCCTTTGTTTGCTTCTTTTACCGGGAGTTCAAGCACGGTTTTCTGGCGTATGGCATCATCCGCTTCGCTCCATATAAGCGCTTGTCGGGCTTCCTTTAGCGAGAGCTCAATATAGCCATCTTCTCCTTCGGTTTCCACAACCTTTGCTTTGATGACATCGCCGACGTTTATCTTTTTTATTGTCTCGCGGGCGTTTATGTATTCGCGCCCGAAGATAATACCGGTGCCGAACGGTTTCAAATCTATATAAACTGCCGATCGGTCAAGAAGAATAACCGGTCCCTCCACAAGGTCGTCATTCTTCAGTAGTGGAACGCTCTTGTCTAAGAGAAGCTTTCCCGACGGGGTTTTCTCCTCATCCATGTTGCGGGCGCCAACATCTTGTATCT
>JBAZYZ010000024.1:0-9649 GCA_041659085.1 Minisyncoccota bacterium | reverse complement strand
ACCCGTTCCGAGCTGGACGGGATTAAAGCGGGTGAAACAACCACGCTCAAAAAACTAATGCTCCATGTGGTCAAAAGCGGTCAAATTGGGATTATTCCGGACAATTTTGAAAAAATTTATTTCAACTGGATAAACGATTTGCACGACTGGTGCATTTCCCGCCAAATCTGGTACGGGCACAGAATTCCAGTGTGGTATAGGGGTGAGGAAACACATATTGGGACAAAAGCGCCGGATGGCAACGGATGGGGGCAGGATCCGGACACATTAGACACTTGGTTTTCATCGGGCCTCTGGACATTCTCCACGCTCGGCTGGCCTGAAAAAACGAAAGATTTTGAAACCTATCACCCGACCAATATCTTGGAAACCGGCTACGACATACTCTTCTTCTGGGTAGCGCGAATGGTCTTAATGAGCACCTATTTGACCGGACAGGTCCCGTTCAAAAAAGTGTACTTGCACGGTTTGGTCCGTGATGGGAAGGGCCAGAAAATGTCCAAGTCGCTCGGCAATATCATAGACCCGGTTGATATGATAGACAAATACGGCGCCGACGCCGTGCGCCTGTCGCTTATCATCGGCACCGCCCCGGGCAATGATTCCAAACTTTCAGAAGATAAGATTCGCGGATACAAGCACTTCGCCAACAAAATTTGGAATGCGGCGCGGTTCGTGGTGTCTAATCTGGAAGACTTTGACGTAAAAGCGGAATCTGAACTAACCGAGGTGGACGCTGACGAACTGGCTAATTTTAATGTGTTCAAAAAAAGAATTACCGAATATTTGGAAAATTATAAATTTTATCTGGCCGGTGACGAACTCTATCATTACTTCTGGTATTCTTTTGCTGATAGAATAATAGAGGGACACAAAGATATTTTATACGGAGATAAATCCGACACCAGGGTCTCTGCTCAAAAACTCCTCTATACCCTGCTCGTGGAACAGGTAAAACTTCTTCATCCGTTTATGCCATTTGTCACGGAAGAACTTTGGTCGCTTATCCCGCACAACGAAAAAGAAAAATTATTAATGATAGCAAAATGGCCTGAATGATATTCCCGGACCTTCAAACATTGATTACTGCCGTTTTAATGGGATTTGTGCCGGCTGTATTTTGGCTTTGGTTTTGGCAAAAAGAAGATTCTCTTAACCCGGAGCCTCGTGGTTTAACCCTCCTTCTCTTCCTCGGAGGAATGGCCGCCGTGGCGTTGGTAATACCCCTCCAAAAATTTGCTTATGAACAGACGAGTATAAACACTACGCTGCTTACTTTATGGGCCAGCATTGAGGAGTTGGCCAAATTCTTCATATTCTTCGTCATAGCCGCCGGCAGCCGCTTCACCGATGAGCCTGTAGATTATGCAGTTAATATGATTACCGTGGCTTTGGGCTTCGCAGCCATTGAAAATACCCTGTTCCTGATTGACCCAATCCAGACAAGTGGCGCCATGGGCAGCCTTCTAACCGGCAACCTGCGCTTTATAGGCGCCACTGTGCTCCATATCTCCGCAAGCGCGCTGCTTGGCCTTGCCATGGGGCTGGCTTTTTTTGACCGGGCTTTCTCAAAGCTTATACACCTTATTTTCGGATTAATCACAGCAATCACATTGCATACGCTCTTTAATTTCTTTATAATGAATCAAGAGGACCAGAATATTTTTGTTGTTTTCGGGTTCTTGTGGGTAGTGGCAGTCATAGTTATGCTTTTATTTGAAAAAGTAAAGAACATAAAGCAACTAAGCATCAATTAAAAAAACTTATGTCAAAAGACACAAAAGACAAAAGATCATTTTTTGAACGGCTAACCGGAAGTGTTGAGGATGAAGAAACGACTCTCGGCGCCGGGACCGGCAGCAGGATACTGTCGGAAGAGAGAGAAATCGGGTGGATGGAAGAAGAGAACGAAGAGGCCCAGCTCACAATTGACGTCTACCAGACACCGGACGAAATAATAGTCAAGTCAATAGTGGCCGGAGTAAAGCCCGACGACCTGCAAATCAATATTACCCGCGATATGGTTACCATCAAAGGCAAGCGCGAAGAAAACCGCGAAGTAACCGACGGTGAATATTTTTACAAAGAACTCTATTGGGGCTCATTTTCCCGCACAGTAATGCTCCCGCAGGAAGTCGACCCTGAGGAAGCCGAGGCTATAGAAAAACACGGGCTGCTTATAATAAAACTGCCGAAACTGGATAAAGAAAAACAAACTAAACTCAAGGTGAAATCTATATAAAATAAATTATAAAACTCCGCATAAGGCGGAGTTTTATAATTTTGGGTGCCGGGGGGCAGATTCGAACTGCCGACCCCTCGCTCTTCAGGCGAATGCTCTAACCAACTGAGCTACCCCGGCAAATATTAAATGGAACTGGTAGTCAAAACAGCTACCGCAACAAAAAACAAATTTTTACTAAAAATTCGCCTGTCCAAACATTTTCCCCGTTTGCGAATGTTTTAGGGCGCAACAAACACTACAATAGGAAAATACTATCCGAAAAACGACCTTTTCGCAACCTTACTGTTTCTGTCTTAAACTGTCCAAAATGGAATTGATCGAGGAAGTATCCGGTAAAGACTGGGTGGTCTTCTGCACCTTATCTATGCTCGACATGACTGAATTGTAATTACTTAGCACTGCTCCCAAAACCGGCTGCAACCAATAATATGCCCCGACCGAAGCGCCTATGATAACCGCCCAGTACAAAAAATGAAGCGCTCTTCCCCATCTCTGGGCGCTAATAATTTTCTTCAATAACACATTCGTTTCTTTTGTGACGGCTAAATTTTCTTCAAGTATTCTTTTTGTTTCCGTGTCCATAAAGTAATTTTACCATAATTTCGGCAACAAACTAAAAACCCCGGCCAAGGCCGAGGTTTTGAGGAGTTTTTCAACTCCTCTTTGTGTTGAAGGAAACTACGCCACTGCAGAAACGCCAGAGCTCTTTCGAATGGAGCTCGAGGGTATGCGCAGGTCGCAGGCGGTCTTTGGCAGCCAAAAGTGCATGAGTGTACCATTGCTCTTGACCTCCACCCGGTAAACCGGGTAGGCCGAACCGGGGTCCACCGCCTTAAGCGACTTGCCGAACGACATGTTCATGCGCCCCCCAATGAGGCCCTTCAGCACCTCAGACACCTTTTCGTGGAAGTCGCTTTGCGATACCGTCACGCAAACATCGCTCCCGAGAAGCTGGTGCTTTCTCGGGTCAAAGTCAGGCAACTCGATTTCTTGACGCCTTGCTCTTGCCCCCTTGCCACCAAGGAGAATAACCGGGATTTTACACATCTTTTTCTTCCTTCCTTTTCCTTTTACCTCTTGAAGACTGGCCCTTTAAAACATACGCATTTTATGTTCTGAAGACTTTTCTCCTTGCTTTTTTATTGATGAGCAACCCAGTCTTTACTGTACCACTCATTAAAAACTTGGCAATAGAGATTATGCACCCCTAGGCAGGAGCGGGGTGCAACTCAGATATCGGGTTCATTGGTCACGAGCAGGCAGGAACAAGTCACAACTCTTCTGTTTCGCTAAAGCTACACGACGAAGGTCGCGACCCCGCCTCACTGTCGCATAGCGACATGTTCCGGCTTTCAATTCCTGCCCACGAGTGAAGCAGTTCACTCGCTCTCGGGCACAATATGAAAAACCGGCGCACGGCCGGTTTTTCATATTGTGCCCTCGGCAGGAATTGAACCCACATCTACTCCTTAGGACGGAGACGTTCTATCCGTTGAACTACGAGGGCAAAAACTTATAACCTACAATTAACAACTTACAATAAATACGTTTTATACACAAACTAAAAACCGCTTCCCGGTGGGAGAGATTTTTTATAATTCGTTGGCCTCGGGCGTAAACTGTAAGCCGGATTATGCCATCCCCAGAAGCTCTCTTATGCGCGGCTGATTGAACCCAACGACAACGTCGTCGCCAACCTTAATAACAGGCACTCCCATCTGTCCGGTTGCTTCCATCATTTCCTGGCGTTTTGCCAGATCGGTTGCCACATTGTATTCCTCATACTCAACCTTATTTTCCTGGAAAAACTTCTTTGCCATATTGCAGTAAACGCATGTCGGGGTTGTGTATATTGCCACTTTTTTCATGATATTTTTTACTTTTTATCTTTTATTTGTCCATTATACCATACGTGTCAAACGGTCCGTTTTGGCGAGATACGGGAATCGGTCACAACTATTCCGCTATGCTTGGCTTGCTCAAATCTGTGCGAGATGCGGGAATCGAACCCGCGTCCGATGCTTGGGAAGCACCAGTTCTACCACTAAACTAATCTCGCTTTATTAAAAAACTTAGCACAATTTTAGCGCACGGATAAAATAATCCGCGCAATTATTCACTTAAACCAACTTTTTATCATTTCAAAAAACGGCGTTAGCCCGGACAGCGAAGCCGCCGCGCCTTGTCCATCCGTCTTGTCATCCACTACAATAATAACCGATTCTCCACCCTTAACAACCCTGAATTTTTTCCTGATTTCCTCCTCAACCCCGCGAGTTGTCTTAAGCCTGCTAATTTGCTCTTCAAGCTGATTCTGTTTGGCTTCCAGAGCAGCCTGTTCCAGAAGCGCCATTTCACGATTGCCGCCCGTTTCTGCGGCTTTTTGGTACATGCTGTATGCCGCAAAAGAAAGATACATTAGAATTGCCGCCCCAAGAATGAGTACCGGGCGAGAATACAGTATTTTGCGTATTTTCTTTTTATCTTGAAATTCAATCATTTTCTGTTATTATACACGTACTAAATAAATATATGTTGTTCAATCAAAAACATAAGAAAAAGATTCAATTCTTCTGGGCAATTTTCTGCGTACTCATCATCGTCAGTATGATTATGCTCTACATCCCTTCTTTATACCGCTAATCTTTCATAACCTTCAGGAACACATCCTTGGGAATGTCTACTCTGCCCAAGAGTTTCATTTTCTTCTTGCCTTTCTTTTGCTTTTCGCGAAGCTTCATTTTGCGGGTTATGTCACCGCCGTATAAATACCCCGTTACGTCTTTTTTCATCGCGGAAAGGGTTCGGGACGAAATAATTCTGCCAAGGGCTTTACCTTGAATTTTTACAACGAAAAGTTGCCTTGGAAGCACGCTGTGCAGTTTCTCCACGGACGCTTCGGCTTCTTCGTTTATTCTCCTTACTGAAACCACCTTGGCAAATGCCGGTACAGCTTCCTCCGCGACCAAAATATCCAAGCGCGCCACATCCGCATGGCGGTGTTCCACTATCTCGTATGAAAGCGAAGCAAAGCCGGAAGAAGCGCTTTTTAAGCGGTCAAAGAAATTCCTCATAAGTTCGCGAAGCGGCATGAGCGCGGAAAGCGATATTCTTTTCTCGCCAAAAAGAGCGGAATCGCCAATCTCAGCTTCGTGTTCAAAAAATAGCTGCATGATAGGACTCACATATTGAGGAGGAGTGATTACCGTCACGCGGGCCCACGGTTCTCTCACTTCTTTATAAGCTCCATGGTCCGGGAAAAAGGCGGGCGAATAGACAGTCTTGGTTTCCCCGTTTTGGTACGTAACTTCATAATTGATGGACGGGGTAGTTACAATGAGTTCCAACCCGAACTCGCGACGCAAACGCTCGGCTATTATTTCCAAGTGCAACATGCCCAAAAAACCGCTTCTAAAACCCCGCCCAAGCGTACCCGATGTTTCCTCTTCAAAAACAAGAGATGAGTCGGAAAGCTTTAATTTTTGCAGGCCGTCTTTGAGTGTGTCAAAATCATCCTGACTTTCGGGATAAAGAGACGCCCAGACTACCGGTCTGGGTTCCTGATAACCCGCCAATGGCGGCAATTGGTGCCTGGCGAGCGTTATTGTGTCGCCAACCGAAGCAATGCCCGGTTTCTTGAGTCCGGTCACTATATATCCTATTTCACCGGCTGAAAGATTTTCTGCTTTCTTTTTGTCCGGAGAAAACATCCCAACTTCAGAAGCAACAAACTTTTCGCCGGCCTGAATGAAAGACAGTTCCTTCCCGGCCTCAAGCACGCCATCTAAAACACGCACATAAACAATCACCCCCTGATGGAGCGAATATTCAAAATCGAAAACAAGAGCACGGACATCGTTTTCCCCGTGATAGGTTTCTTTGGGTGCCGGAATTCTTTCCACAACCGCGCGTAGCAATTCTTCCACTTTCTCTCCCGTCCGACCGGACACTTCCATAATTTCATCCTCGTCTACGTCTAAAAGTTCGGACACTTCAGCCTTAACCTTATCCGTCATAGCGAGTGGCGCGTCTATCTTTGAAATAACCGGTATTATTGCGACACCGAGGGAACGCGCCATGCCAAGCGTGGTCAATGTCTGAGCCTGTACGCCTTGTGTGGCATCCACAAGCAAGATAGACCCCTCCACCGCCTGAAGGGCTCGGGAGACCTCATATGAGAAATCAATATGTCCGGGGGTGTCAATAAGATTGAGCGTATAATCCGCCTCGTCTACCCTGAAATTCATCCTTACCGGTGTCATTTTAATGGTAATGCCCCGCTCCCGTTCCAAATCCATGCGATCAAGCACCTGATCGCGCATTTTGCGCGTCTCAATAGTATGCGTAAGTTCAAGCATGCGGTCAGCCAAAGTGGACTTGCCGTGATCTATGTGCGCGATAATGCTGAAATTTCTAATATGCCTTAAATCCATAAATTTAGCCTTATTCTAACACACTTTTTTAAGTCATTGACAAATATATTATTTCGTGTGACTTTGTGAACACCGCGCTAGTTACTACTTCCTGATTATTCTAAATAAATTATATATCTTATAAAGCACCGGTTTTAAAACGATATCGATATTCCCCATATAGCAAAATTCTTCTCCGCGAAACTGTCTCTTGAAATCAGTAAGCGTTTTCCACCTGGTCTCATCTATTCCCCCAAGGTCATAGTAACGTGATCCTGAACGTTTTGCTTCTTTTATTGCCTCCCAATGGAGGTAAGTCATCACTTTTGAATTTAAGTATCTGCGGTATGAAGCTCCATAAAGATACGTGACTGTATCCCCAAAAAAAAGAACAAAATGAATTGCCGCCGGCTCGTTATTTTGATATCCGTAAAATGCGCCTAGTGAAAGATTACTCGAACCATGGACCTTGCCGGATAGAGGAATTGTTTTGAAAAGAGAGCTGAAGTAATCTCTACTGGGATAAGCGTCTGTCCCCTTGTGCCTTCTTATAGTATCCTCCGTCATTCCATAAAAAATTTCGCGGTCGGCATCGGTTATTTCATTTCTCACCTCCGCAACAACGCCCCGCTTTAGGGCGCGGCTGATGTTTGAACGGGTGGACGGGTGGAAACACAAACGAATTTCTTCCTCAGACTTATTGAGAGGGACCGCAGTATTATAGCGAGGCTGTATATAATAGGCGGGAATATGAAAACCATGATTCTTCAGTCCGCGGATATTTGAACCAGTCGGAGGCTCAAGACGCAAGAAAATAAAGTGTGAAAGCTCCGCTTCAGCCCATTTTTTTATTATTTTCAATATCTCAACCGTTTTTGTTTCTCCCGCATTTTTTATGATTACCGGTCCGCGCGGAGCGTATCCGTAAGAAAGACCCATGGGCAACGCATGATGGACAATCATAAAAGCGGCAATCGGCTTTCCGCCTTCGTGCACGAAATAACGGTTAACCCTTCTGCCTAGAGCTTGCTTAAACTCCCCCCATTCCCATGTCTGCATAAAAGCCCCGATGGGCGGAAAATTATCGGCCACAAACCGGTTCCATTTTTCCTTCTCGTCTTTTCGCGCGGTAATTATTTTCATATCAGCTATATGGACAAAAATTGAATATTATCACCGGGGGCAATGCCGTGCGCGTCGCTAAAACCGGCGTTTACTTCCAAAACATAACGGGCCGGAACACGAGGGCTGTAAAAAAC
Organism: Minisyncoccota bacterium; assembly: GCA_041659085.1. Lineage (GTDB taxonomy): Bacteria > Patescibacteriota > Minisyncoccia > Phycocordibacterales > VMEP01 > JBAZYZ01. Next base: position 1,733 of record JBAZYZ010000024.1, on the reverse strand, counting down.
CGGTTTGCCGGTATCAAGAAGCGGCGGCACATTTTTGCTTATATCAACTATCTTTTTATCAGCACCAATCCAAACTATATCCAGCGGGAAACGCATATCCGGCATCCAAAAACGATAATAATCGTCTGAATCAAATATGAAAAGCATCCCGTTTGAAGGAGGCAGACTTTCTTGCCCCGAAAGTCCTCTTCTAATCTCAGCCATAGTAACGGCTTTTGTCACAAAAATGCTGGTGTCGCCAATAATGAGAGCAGGCTCCTGTGGCAAAATTTTATCATCCAGGGTAAAACCGCCGTATGGTCCAGACGACGGGACTCGCGGCTGATTAAAAAAATAAATAAAAAACAAACCCAAAAGCAGCGCACAAAGCAATCCGACCAACCAGATTTTTTTATTCGTGGAAATATTTTTGGTTGTAATACGGTATTTGCGCATAAAATGAAAGATCTCAGTTTGTGTCAACTGAAGCCAGCGCTTCTCTGGCGCTTGCGAGATTTTTGTTATAAAACACAGCCTTCTCAAATTCTTCTTTTGCCATTTTTACATTACCCTCTTTTAAGTAGCTGTTGCCACGAAGTATATACAGCTCCGAATATGCGGGGTTTTTGTTGTTTAAAATACTGTCAGTGAGGGAGAATACACGCTCATAATTGCCCAGCTTAAAATACGCTTCGATTGGTTCTATTTGATACCATATAGTATGAACAGGCAATTTGCTTTCAACTTTTTCAAACTCTTCCACCGACCGATCATACTCGCCCGCATAATATAGAGCTACCGACAAATTAAAAACCTCGCGAATATTGCCGGGGTTATTTTTAAGCTTTTGTTCCGATACCTTTACGGCGTTTTTCCAGGCCCAAATAGGGTCCATATTACGCCCAATAATCGCTTCTGCCACATCCTGTTTATCCTTTGGGACAAGCGCAAGGTAACCGTAGTTAAACGGCTGCCATATATCCATAAAGTCGTCATAAGAAAAACTTATGTTATCTCCCTGATATCCGTCATCCTCAATCAATTCGGAGGTTAAATCGTCGTAACCTTTTACCACGCGATAATGGGCAAAATCTTCTTCGTTCTTAAGCAGGGTGCGCACCACTACCGGGATATCATTCGCAATAAATTGCTTTAGGATTTCAATATTGCCGCCGGGTCGAAAATACGGAACGAGTCCGTATTTTTTCGCCTCGTCGGCAAGCTCATAGGGAGTGGTTGATTTATCGTCGTTTTTCCCGCTTAAGTTATGGACAGGTCGCAAACTATCAGCCAATTCTTCCTGACTCACCCGTACCCCGAAATATGACAACGCCATTGAGAGAGCGGCGGGGGCGCAGTTGTTGAAAGTCTGCAGTACGTGATAGTCATTCGGCAAAACCTTCCGTACGGGAAGACCCTCGGGTTCGGGCGGGAGCTCTTTATAATCAGGGTAATCTATCGAAAATTCAGGGGAAACTGTTTCTGTTTTATAAAAAACAAAAAATAAAACACCCGCTCCTAGCAGTAAAAATAAAAACGCGGTTAAAATTTTTCTATTCATGTGATGATGCTTGATAATAAATAAACACCAATAAACCGAAGCTTACAACTCTCTCATCTCCGGCGCAATAACTTCCGCTTTCCACAAACGCTTGTTAAGGGCGCTTCCGATATCATCAAGCTCTTTGCTCTTCAGCATCCTAAGGATCACTATACCAAAAACAATTCCCAGAATTCCAGCGGAAAACCCCTGA
>JBAZYZ010000023.1:0-9959 GCA_041659085.1 Minisyncoccota bacterium | reverse complement strand
GATAAGCGAAGTGAGGGACTCGGCGCTTTTCTTCAGGTCTTCTATCTCGCGCGTCAGAAACTGATCGCGTTCTTCCATATCCTTATACTCCTTAAGCATCTCGCTCCCGCCCGCGCCCCCCATGTCTTCCAGGCGAATCTTCAGCTTTTCTATTTCCTTGCGTTTAATCTCCTGCTCGCTTCTGGGCTCACTGCGGAACGCCGCTTCATCAATCATTTGTCGCTTGTACTTCAAAATTTCCTGCCCAATAAGAGCATTCCCCTCTTTTATTTCTTCCGTGAATGACGCTTCTTCCCGCTCAATCAATTCCAACCGAGACAAGATTACATTAAGCCGGCCGGCCACGTCACTTCTCTTGGCGATAAGTTCGTAGTAAAGACGTTCGCGATCGCGGTTTTGGTCTTTGTTCTTATCGTTTTCTTCTTTTACGCGGTTAAGAGCCCTGTTGCATTCATCCTCCCTTGCGACAATAGACGCAAGCGACTTTTCAATTTCTCTTTTTTCATTCTCGGCTTGAGATAATTCTTCCCGAATAGCGGCAATTTTTGCGGCAATATCATCGCCACCGCCTCGATGCTTGGAAAGAAATTCTCCGAAAAGGCGGCGTATGCGAGCGATGATGCCGGGAATCATGGATGGCGCGTTATCAGCCTCCGAAAAGGCGGCTTCAATTGTTTTTGCCAAACCTTCCACTTCGGCAAACGGCACAGTTCTCGCGCTCGCCTCCCCCTGTTTAGTTTTAAGTACCCGCTCCTCCCGGGCGATAAATTCCATTTTGGCTTCTATCCGGCCCAAATTTCGTGAAAGTTCATCCTGCTCCGAACGCAAACGCCTTAGCTCGGAATCCAAACGGCGGAGCTCATCAGTCCGCGAACTGTCTTCGCCTTTCCGCGCAAGCGCTTCTTTGATCGCCTTTATTTCGCTGTCTATGCGCGAGAGTTCCGTCTCGGCGGAATGTTTGTCGCCCTTCGCGCGCTCTTTCTCGCGATTGATGTACGTTTCCTCTTTTTTCAAATACTCGGCGTAAATATCCGAAAGACGAATCCTCATCTCCTCCGCTTTTTCTATTTTCTCAACCTGTTTCTTCAGGAATTTAATGTGCGGTAAAAGCTCGCGTCTAAGCGACTCTGCCTTGTCCAGGTTTTCATTCGTTTTCTCAAGCTTCCTGTCGCTCTCGTTTATTTTCCAGTGGTAAATCTTAAGCCCGAGCGCCTCCTCTATCATCACTCTTCTGTCTTTGGCCGAAGCATTAAGCACGCGGTCAGCCTCGCCCTGCGAAATGATATGGTGACCGGACGCGCCGATGTTTACGGAAGAAAGGAGTTCAATGATATCGCGAAGTCTCACCTGTGAACCGTTAATCAGATATTTATTGACACCATCGCGGTATACTTCGCGTGAAATCGTGATTTCATCAAAGTTAAGACTAAGATCTCCGGATGAATCCCCTTCCAGTTTGAAAACTTTTTTGGAATTATCAAAGGTTATGGAGACAGCGGCCCGGTTCATCTGGGATACCGACTTGGAACCGTTCCATATCAAATCCTCGCCTTTCTTGCTGCGAAGAGACTTGATGGACTGCTCTCCCAAAACAAAGCGGATTGATTCGGCGACGTTGGACTTGCCTGAACCATTCGGACCCACAATGGCGGTAACCGGGGCGTTGAATTCAAGGGCGGATTTCTTGGCAAACGATTTAAATCCGGAAAGTTCTAGGCGTTTCAGCATGGTTTTGCATAAATTATAACGTATTTGGCGTTTAACTTAAAGTCTTTTTAAGTTAATTCGAGCCGTAATACAGAACATAAAATTATGCTTGACATATTAAAAAATAAATGACATACTTTGAATAGCAGTACTTGGTTTTTTAAAAACACGGATACTCTCCGGAAAGGAACGAAAATGATAAGGTTGCTCTGCTTGCTGGCGATAATTTTCTCTTTCAACACATTTGCGCTCGCGGAAGGGCTCAAACCCACAACTTATGTTTATGGGGTGGCAAAAAGCGCTTACGTGCTCGGAAGCGGGTCCGTCGGAAGTCCGAACAGCGTAGCCCAAGGAGGGGTAACCTTCTCCTGGAAGAGCGGCTTCTACCTTGATCTATGGGGGTCTGCTCCATTCAAATCAAACAACGACAATCACTTCGGCAAAGAAACAGACGTAACCGCCGGATGGAAGGGCGAGATGGGCGGGCTGAAAATGGACGCGGGAATAGCCCACTATAACCTCTACCCCGTCAGCAAACTTGATTCATTCGACCTTACCGATATATTCGGCGAAATCTCGCCGAGGAAAGCCTGGGTGGTCGGAAAGGAATCAACCGTCACGCCGTTCTTCCGGGCAGAGATTCTCAATTCATCCGGAAGGGGTGTCAAAAACGAAGTTGTGGGTTATGCCGGGCTTTACAACAATATCCCGCTCGGAAACAGCTGGTCGCTCGACCAAAAGTTTCAGGTCGGGCATCAGCCGAAACTGCCCGGGCTTTCACCGGGATGGAACGGGTACTACAAGCTGAGCTTGTCCCGCGCATTAAGCAACAAACTTACTGTCGGGGTCATAGCGGAGAGGTATCAGCCATTCGGTCTGGACGGTGACCGTGTCGGCAAAAATGTTTACGGCATAACGTTCGGATTTCCCATCTGAAACGCCGCGCATGCCAAAATGGCGATTCCCAAAGTTAGGGAATCGCCATTTTTATTTTCTTGAACCGCGTAGTAAATCTTACCCTGCTGTCGAAATTGTTTTTGGCGGACTTTTACTTCCCGTTCCACCCCTTTTCCTCAAGCGCGTTCTTTGCCGCTTCTTGTTCAGCGTCCTGTTTGGACTTGCCACGACCCTGCGCGACTAGCTCCCCCTTCAAAAACACGCCGGTGGTAAATTGTTTGTCGTGGTCGGGACCTGTCTCGGCGAGCACCTTGTAAGAAGGCGTTACCCCCACATGGTCCTGCGCCTTCTCCTGGAAGTGACTCTTAGCGTCTTTCCAAAGACCCTTTTTTATAATCTCATCAATGCGTCCAAAAATCGATTCAGCGATAAACTTCTTGGCTTTCACGTAACCGTTATCCAGGTAAATAGCGCCAACAACCGCTTCAAACGTATTGGCCAGAATATCCTGGCGGGCGCGGCCGGTATCCTTGGTCTCTCCTTTTGTCAATAAGAGGTAATCGTTTATGCCGAGCTCAGCCGCGGCCGTTCCTAAGGTAACGGCGTTTACCAGAGCCGCGCGGTATGAAGTCAAATCGCCCTCTGTAGCATCCGGATATTTCTTATACAGGTACTCCGTAACAGCGAGTTCCAAAACCGCGTCACCCAAAAATTCCAGACGTTCATTATGGGAAAATCCAAGCTTGGGATGTTCGTTTACGTAAGACCTGTGCACAAATGCCTGCTTGAGTAAATTCTTGTCCTTGAACTGGAAGTTTATTTTCCGTTCAAACTTTGAAAAATCAATCATACGTCAATATACAATTAACAATTGACAAGTAACAATTAACGAGGTTGCAATTGCATTCCGTATTGTTGTTTGTAAATTGTGAATTGTGAAATTATCTGTTGTTAATTGCAAACTGTCACTTGTTGCCTGTTTTTACCAAAATCGTAATCGCCTTTGTAATAATCGGCAGAATATCGTCGTAGATATTAAGATTTGGCACTTCGGTAATTGGGAACCACTTGCAGTCGTCCAAACCGCCCTTCTCCTCTTCAAGCTTCAGAGGCCCGTATTTGGCCTCGGCCAGAAAATAGGATACGTGTTTCCGGATTTTACCTTTTTCCGGCTTAGACGCAAGGTATTCGTTCTCTCCGATTTTTTCCTTTATATCTATGTCAATTCCCAGCTCTTCTTTTATCTCCCGTGTGGTAGCCTCGCGTTCATCTTCATTTTCCTCAATATGCCCCTTGGAAAGCGTCCAGTGCCCGAATATATCATGAACGAAAGCCAGATAAAATAGGTTATCGTGTCTGGCGTAGACAATCGCCCCACCCAAACGCTCCACGGGCAGTTTGGAAATATCTATGTTGTTATTATTTTTCTTTTTTGAAACATCATCCTTGCCAGGCTCGCCCAACTCCTTGTAAACGGCGCCCAACACGCCGTTTACGAATTTGCCGCTATTTTCCCCACCGAAACTCTTAGCCAGCTCAATGGCTTCATTGATAGCCACCTTTGGAGGAACTTCGGCGCGATCGCCGAAAAGCAGCTCGTATAGTCCTATACGGAGGACATTTCTGTCCACGATTGATATGCGGGCAATCGGCCACTCAGGAGCGGCTTTTTCAATAATTTCATCCAGAATCTTTTGTTTGGCAACAATGTTTTTGAGCAATTCCTCCATGAAGGAGTTGTCGCCGGAACCGGGAGCGAATTCTTCGGCGTCCCGTTTTAATATTTCTTCCAAGTCAGAGTTTTTAGCCGAAGTGGCGTTAAAGTCCCACTCAAAGAGAGATTGCATTACTATTGATCTTGAAAGGTGCCTGTTTGCCATTTGTATAGCTTGTGGCTGATAGCTTTTAGCTTATAGGTGAGCAAGGCATCTACAAGATATAAACTATCAGTTATTTCTTCTCCGCGGCTTTGGCTTTCTTCTCCTTCTTGGCTATTTTTTTGCCAACGTTCAAAACGGCCTTTCCTTTGTAGGTTCCGCAGGTAGAACAAACCCTATGCTGCATTTTAGGAGCGGCACACTTCTCGCAAAGGCTGAAGTTGGAACCCTTCAGGGCGTGGTGCGAACGGCGATTAGCAGTATGCGCCCTCGTATGTCTCATTCGTACGGTCATAATGCTTTGCAATATATAATACTTGAGGCAAAAAAACAACCCCGTAGCGCAAGTTACTCGCTACAGGGCTGACCTTTCTGACAAAATACTGCCATCGGGTTAAGGGGGGGTACTTTTCAGGAATTCGCTTTCAGATACGGCTCGCATGACGCAAGGAACGCGCCGTAACGGCTAGCCGCGGCGGGCGACACTTCAGCCGTAATCTTGAGCGATTTTAACACCGCAATGACGTGGTGCTTGGGCGTATGGTCAGAGAACATTCTCTTGACCAAGGCTTCAGCTTCGTGCCATGCCGGCACACCAAGCACCACGTGGTCATTTTCCGTCTTCTTCTCATGACGCAAAGTGCAGATAAGCGCCTCGATCGGAATCAGGAAAAAGATTTTGTGGTGTTCACCGGCACCGTCCTGGCTGGGCACGACCGCCTGGTGAATTTTCCAAAATTCGCCGGGTTTTATGGCGAACGCACTCCTCTCCTTGGAAGCCTCGGCCTCAAGCTCGCGCCGAAGCGTTTCTTCCGGGGTTTCTCCTTCGTGGCTGCCTCCGCCGGGGAGGCGTATCTGCGTCACGCCGTTCGGCATCGTGTATGGAAATGCCAATACGCTGACCAGCCCGCCCATGGGAGCAAGCTTCGAAACAACCGCTCCGGCGTAATGACTCACCGGTACCGACAAACTCTTGGCGTCCATCTGGGCCTCCTTGTCTCAATGGTTTCGGAAAAATTTCAAAATTCGAGGAACCGTAAAAAGCACGGGATCTCTGTTTTTAATAGTATCATAAATCAAACATTATGTCAATATAAGCCCATGCTGTATGCAAATCTGATTTTTAAGTAAGATATGTATATGCTCGGCAACTGCAAAAACAGGCTTATCAATGAACTTAAACGCGAAGGAACGTTAAAAAACAAAGATGTTTTACGGGCGTTCCAAACAATTGACCGCGCTGATTTCGTCCCGAAAGAATATTTGAGCGAAGCTTACGTCAACTCTCCCCTGCCCATAGGTCACAACCAAACCATCTCCCAGCCTTTCACCGTAGCCTTTATGCTTGAACTCTTGGAACCAAAGCCCGGCGAAAAAATTTTGGACGTCGGCGCGGGCTCCGGCTGGACCACAGCGCTTCTCGCTTCCGCAGTAGGTCCTAGAGGAAAAGTTTTTGGTCTGGAAATTATTCCCGAACTTGTCGCTTTTGGGCAAAAGAATATCGCCAAATACAAATTCAATAACGCCTCCATCGGACAAGCCGGTGAAAAACTCGGACTGCCTGAGGAGGCGCCGTATGACAAAATTCTGGTTTCCGCCGCGGGACGAACCTATCCGAAAGAACTCATTAGCCAGTTAAAAACCGGCGGAATTATGGTCACGCCAATTAAAAACTCAATTTGGAAAATTAAAAAAACCTCAAACGAAGAAACAAAAGTGGAGAAATTTGAGGGTTTCGCCTTCGTGCCTTTGATTGAAGATTAGCTTAAAGGCGCGGGAGCAGCCAATCGTAATTTATAAAACTGAAAATTTTCAAAAAATATTCCGACAGTAATCCGAAATTGTCCGTCATGAGAAGTATGCCTATAAGCACCAAGAACAACCCGCCGACGATAGATAAGATTTTATTAACCAAGGGCGATATCTTGAAAGAAGTGTATCTTCTTCCCATAAGCAAAGCCACAATTAAAAAAGGGACGGCAAGTCCAAACGAGAAAACCGTCAGTAATAACGCTCCGCTCCACGCCGTTCCCTTAACAAACGCCAGGGTAAGTATGGTTCCAAGTATGGGGCCGATGCACGGTGTCCAGCCAAGGCCAAAAGAAAAACCAAAAAGAAAAGAATTGGCCCCGGTTCCGCGCCGGAAAATGCGCGGAACCGTAATATGCTTTTCTAAAGAAAATAACGGCACGCGTCCGGCGCTTAAAAAAAATATCCCAAAAATCAGAACAACCACCCCGCCAAGATGGGAGAGAACAATCCGGTAAGGAATAAGGCTCCCGCCGACGAAACCCGCCAGCATTCCAAAAAGAATGAAAACAAAACTGAAACCGAAAATAAAGAAGGCGCTTTGAGCAATAACCTTGCGGCGCGCCCAAACCAACTCGGCGTCCTTTTCCGACACTCCGGCCAAAAATGCCAAGTACCCCGGCACCAAAGGAAGGGTGCACGGCGCAAAAAACGTCAGCAGCCCGGCAATAAATGCCGAAATCGTTAGTGATATGCTCATCCTTAAAATTATAACGTTTCAACACCTGTTCCTCAAATCTAAGAACGCGTATAAAAATAAAATCCCCATTATCGGGGATTTTATTTTTATACGTTATTTGTTATCTCACTACAATAGTACCTTTGTCTGCCGTGTTGTTCTGGTTGGCATATTCGTAAGTGCCAACATCGTTAAAGGTATATTCATAGGTTCCGCCTTTGCCAACCGTTTTAGGTTGATTGAAAGCCTGGAAAGCCGGTATATTGGTCGTGTCTCCCACCCGCATAGCTTTAGTCGAGTTGTTAACAAAACGCACCGATTTGCCCCTGTTTATCTCAAGTTTCTTAGGGTTAAATCCCGTGTTTTCGTAACTCACTATATACATGCCGTCTTTTACAACAACCTGCGCGCCGCCGTAACTCACAGGCTTGGAAGCGGCCTGCTTGACTCCGCCGGCAGTAGCCGCGGTTGTCGGGCTAGTCGTGGCAACAATATCATTCGGAGCCTGCCCCGGAGCGTTGTCTTTTTTGTTTATAAAATAAATGCCTAACACCACAACAATTATAATCAATAAATAACCAACGTATTTTTTATTTTCTGTTATCATAATATAAATATTATAACATCTTATGAGGTGGTCCGTGCGTGTTTTATACACAGCTCGGCTTCGCTCGCCATTATTTTCATTTCATCGGCCTGAAATACGATTATCCCGACCTTGGATGAAACACTTTGAATATGGCCATCCTTGCCGCCCGTGTATGTGTCATTTTTCCGCGGATCAAGAACAATGCCAAATTCTTTCAACCCTTCACAAACCTGCTCGCGGATTTTAGGAGCCCGTTCTCCGGCCGTACCGGTAAACACAATGGCATCTACACCTCCAAGTATTGCCGCGTAGGCGCCAATGTACTGCTTTATGCGATAAGTAAACATATCAAGCGCCAGTATCGCCCCCTCGTTACCTTTTTCTTTCAGATAAAGAAGCTCGCGTATGTCCAATACTCCGCCGGAAAGACCGTAGAGTCCCGTTTCTGTGTTTAAATAATGGAAAAGTTTATCGGGCGAAAGTTTTGCAACCTTTTCAAGATAAAGCACGGCTCCGGCGTCTATGGAACCGACACGGCTGCCCATAGGCACACCCTCAAGCGGAGTAAACCCCATTGAGGTGTCGGCGCTTTTGCCGTTCTTTATCGCCGCGACACTTGCCCCGCTGCCCAAATGACAGATTATTATATTCTCAGGCATCCCTCCGGGCTTAGTTTTAAATTTTGAAACTACCGAAGCAAACGACAAACCGTGATAGCCGTAACGGTAAATCCCGTATTCGGAAGATATTTTTTTACTAAGCGCGTACCTCTTGGCTACTTCCGGCATTGTCTTGTGGTACGCGCTGTCGGAAATCCCGACAGTCGGAGTGTTCGGAAATATTTGTCTGATTTCTTTTAACTCCAAAAGTGTCCGGTAAATATGCAGCGGAACAATCTCTTTCATCTCTTCAAGTTTTTTAAGATATTCCTTATCAATAATGCGGTGGCTGGTGAAATACTCCCCCGGCGCCACTACTCTAAGCCCGATCGCGGAAATCATATCCTCGCCCGACAATATTTCCTCCTCAATCAAAAAGCGGAGAGTGTAAGCAAGCGCCTCTTTGTATTCAGTTTCGGAAACATGCCTCTGTTCTTTTTTTTGTTTATGACTAAACTGAACCAAAAGCCTGTTATCATCCCATCTTTCAAAATGCGCGGACAGCAAACAATCTTCTCCGCTATAAAGAGCGTACTTTTTTGAAGCGCTGCCGATATTGGAAATTAGAATATTCTTTCCCATTTTTTAGTTCGTTTGCGTCTTTGAAATTTATTTCTTTTCCCTCCACTTCCAATCGTCTATTTCCTCAGGATCCACGCCGTTCTTGATTATATACTCCCGGTGCGCCCGCAGTTTCTCGTTGTATTTCTCCACGACTTTTTCAGCTATGTTCGGCGAAACAACGCTCCGCCTTTCCAGCACCTGGAAAATTTCCTTAACCAAATGGTAACGACTTGTGCCGTTCCTTACCTGCATATCAAACGGCGTTGTGGTTGAACCGTTTTCCATGTATCCGTGAACGAAAAACCTTCCGCCGTCCCCCTCGTTAATATGGTCAAACAGAACCTGCTTCAACGTTTCCGGGTAACCATGAAAATTGAATATGACTGGTTTATCATGGGTAAAGTAATCTTCAAAATCGTGTATTGGGACCCGGCATTCGGAATTGCCGACACCAAGCGCCGTCAGTTCCAGGATATTTACGAATCTTATTTTGATATTCGGGTCTTCTTCTTTTGCCAATTGAACCGCGGCAAGCGCTTCCTTGGTAAGGTAATCACCGGCCGAAGAGACCACGATATCCGGATTGTCGTCGCTAGCAAAATCCCAAACCATAAGTCCGCGGGAAAGCTCCAGCTGGGCAAGTTCCGGAGTAAGCCATCGCGCTTCGTGGGTCTTGCCGGCAACTATTACGTTAATCTCATTGCGCGACTCAAGCGCTTTCTTTAAAACAGCAAGGGTTGAATTGCCGTCAGGCGGAAAGTAAACATGAATATAGCAACCGTGCTTCTCCAGAATATTGTCTATAAAACCCGGGTTCTGATGAGAAAACCCGTTATGCTCCTGGCGCCAGCCTGACGAGGTCAGGATGTAATTTAGGGACGGCACTTCACCCCGCCACGATGTTTCTCTGGCAACCTTCATAAACTTGGCGTATTGGTCCACCATACTGCTTACAACCTGTATGAATGCTTCATATGAAGCAAAGACGGCGTGCCTGCCGGTCAAAATATACCCCTGAATCAATCCCTGAAGAGAGTGTTCGGAAAGCATCTCCATCACCCGTCCGTCTTGAGACAGGTCCTTATCCCATTTTTCTATCGGCCACTGAAAAGCGCGGGATGTTTCTTTGAATACCTCCTCCAGTTTATTGGAATATGTTTCATCCGGCGACATAAAAC
>JBAZYZ010000022.1:0-10629 GCA_041659085.1 Minisyncoccota bacterium | reverse complement strand
TGATACGAAATGACAGCCTGCCATCTTTGGGCTTGAACAAATTCTGGATTTTATACAAATCGCCAACAACCCCACCTCTTTCGTAGGCTGCTATCCCGATGTTTTTATCTGCGAACAGACTTGTTGGCTTGCCGAACAAAAAATCGTTTTCAAAACAATACTTTTCTCCATTCCAGGTGCATAAGAATGGAGTGCTGCTTACACTACTACTGCCATCACCTCCATCGCCAGCATCACCAGAACCACACCCGCCACTGCAGTCACCGCCAGCACAAAGAGCCATGAGCGGCAAAAAAGATGTTGCATCTCCCCCGGAAAAAAAATAATAAACAAACAACGTCGCGACGGCAATCATTAAATTATTTCTCGTTTGTATTACCATGGTATTCATAATTATTTATTAGGGAAAATAGATTATCATGCAATAACTACAATTAGTGTAATAATACAATTTTTTATGGCTATCGCCTAATTAACTTATCCACACTTTTAAACCAGACAGGTATTCTTAATACCCACCAATAACTATTGATTCACCATTAATACCTGATGACATATCTGAGGCTAGAAACAGACACGTGGAAGCAACTTCGTCAACAGAGCATGGCCTGCCTAAAGATGAATTTCTGCGACTATATTCCGCCATTAATTCACCTTGTTGCCCATCCTTGTCTATCGGACCAAGCACGATGGAATTAGCCCTAACCCCCAGCCGCCCAAATTCCATCGCCAGTGAACGCGTTAAGGAAATTACACCCCCCTTGGACGCGCTGTAGTGGATACCGGCGTAATAATCTGGCTGTGTTGTCGCGCATATGGAAGAAATATTGACGAAAATACATTTATGCCCCCTCTCCATCTCCATAGCTGCTCTAATGCAATTAAAAGTGCCGGTTAGATTGGTGTTCAAGACACAATCCCATGATTTCTTATCTATATCATGAAGGTTTTCAAATGGTCGTAGCGCAGCATTATTTATCACAATATCAATATGTCCATATTTTTCTTTAATTTTATTGAACATATGCTCAACCTCCTTTTCATTGCCCACATCTGCGGCTATGCCGTAAACAAACTCCCCCCCGTTAATTTCATTGACTGTTTTTTCTACCGTAACTGGATTACGACCATTCACTATCACGTTCGCTGCGCACTCCGCAAACAAACGCGCTATTTTGTTTCCGATTCCCCGTGTTGAACCCGTAATAAGAATTACTTTACCTGAAAAGTCAAAATAATCACGCATAAAATTAACTATATGTTACCAATCGCCATTTTATAAATTACCGACTCATCTTCGTCGCAACACAGCAGTTCCTCCACCCCTTTTTGCACTCCACCAAGGGCGCAACATCCAAGCCCCACGAGGGGCGAAATTAAATACATATTCTGGCAAATGGTGCCCGACTCAATTAGAGCAAGTTTATAGGCGACACTGCCGTATTTTCCAAATGACCGGCTTTTCCTATATGAAAAAAGAATCATTATGCCGCATTTCTGGGCAAATACATCTTTCCCAATTATATTTTCGGTAAGTTTATCCGTATCCACCGGCAGTAACCGCGTTAACCGATGATTAAGATCATCATAATGGTAAACGCCTCTTTGAATATCACCTTCCTTCATAACACAAATATATATTTCTATCGGGTACTTTGCCCCGCCAGATGGATATGAACGCTTCGCCCCACCTTCAATCTTTTTCCCGGAAAATCCGGCCGACCAAAAAAGAAGGTTACTTATTTGTTGTAAGGATACTGATTTATCGAGATATTCCCTGATTGATTCCCGCAATTGAATAGCGCCTGAAATCGAAACATTCAACTCCTGAGCCGGCGGAAGATTAACTCGCGGAAAGCGACCATAGTCCTTATGGTGGGAAGATTTTTTATATATTTCCTTAGAAATAGTATCTCTATCTTTTAAGTAGTCAAAAAATGAGTCAGGTGTCATAGATTCAATTACATAAACGGATGCGGAATTTGATTAAGACCATCTTCAGTCGTCGGGGCTTCTCTATATTTCATCGTTACCGGTGCAGTATATAAACGTTTTACACCACACGGTCTTTCTTTTTCATCAAAATAAACCGGCACAAGGTCCGGCGATACGGCCCGCACGACGACTAGTCCCTCTTCTTTCGCGTCCATTGAGGTAACATCAACCAGATAACATTGGTAATTTTTCTCTCGGAAAACAGCCTCCACCAGACCGAGCAATGATTCCGTGTCTGAAGAGACATGTTTTTTTATAACTTCGGAAAAATTCTTTTCTCCCCCGGAAACAAAAAAATTTATTTTCTCAATCATTTTCGGATTTGACCATAAACGCGCGCGATCATTAAACGAACACACAAGTTTAAACTGTTTTTCATCAATAACTACGTCGTCAGAGCTTTTTACTCTCTCAATATGGGCAAATTTCATAATTTCAAGCATCAATCGCTCTAAGGCCTTTCCCACATCATAATCGGCCGTTGCGCTTATGGATACCGCTACACCACCGCGCCTGTCGATCAGCACGGCGCAAAATGCCGGCATATTAAAATCAGTGGTTATATCCGTTATATGAAGTTCAAAACCATACTCCTGCAGACTTTTTATGCATTCCCGCACTTTTGGTATAGTAATGCTTTTTAATTCTATCCGCGGTGGCACAAGTTTATTAAGCCAAAAAATCATTAGCGCGTCCCGCTCAATAACTTCGCACAGAGCGCGGTAAGCAGCCCGATTGTATGAGGAGTGCGCCGCGACACCACTCGTGGAAACACCCATAAAATGGCAATCGTTTGGCTCAACGTTTTCGTAGAACAAATACGCCAATTGCGCCGGTATAAGATATTTGGCGTCCTTATCAAGAATAGAGCGGGCAGAAACCCAACCGATTTCTTTTGTTTCGGAAATCAAACTCTTTGAGAAGTTGCCATTTTTTAACTGATTGTCCGAAAAAAACGAGAATTGCCGCGGATCTATGGCACCCTTCCCGGCTAGATTAACATATGAACCACGCACGATATTTTTTGAACCCCATACGGCCGTAGAATATCGCTCCAATGCCTCTGCTGTCGCCAGCATGAGCGCTTCGTTTTTGGTGCCACCGGTTCCGCTCCCCTGGCTTCCGCTTATGTGCACGCGTTCTCCCGACGGGAGAGCAATCGCTCCGAGCTTTATCCGATAGTGGATTATTGGGGGTGAGTCCGGATATTGGGGCACTCTGTCCCATGACATGATAATCTTCTTTCGCGCCAACCGTAGCAAAAGAGACCTTATGCGAGCGTCAATAAAAAAAAACTCCCGCAGTTCGTTTTTGACCAATATTTCCGTGCCTATTATTATTTCAGCGAGCCGCAAAACAAACCCGGCACACGCGATTTTTATACGCATATGAATCGGTATGGGCAAAAACGGAGATGCTGTCGCAACGATTTTTTGCGTTATATATATTTTAGCTGGAACTCCATGGAGGAGGGAATCGCCTGTCTCTTCTATAAACGGTATCGGATTCATAAAAATGATAAAATCACCTGGTATTATAACACGCCGACAATCATAACCGAACGGGGTTCAATAGACTCTATTGTTTGAATAGCGATGTTTGCCTTCTTGAACAACAATTCCCAATATACCTTTGGCTTAGGGTCTCCTTGGAGTGTCAGGGGGTGTATCAATTGGTATACCGATGCGCTATTCTTCAGACCCTCCGGTGATACCGCAAGGTTTGCGTATGGTATCGCGTCATACTCGACAACAATAAAAACATATCCTGGAAAAGCAGACTTATATTGCTTCAGTATGTCCAAAAGTCTCTGTTCCCCGAAATATAAAAACTCATGCCACACGGTAATGCCTATAAAAGCGGCCTTCGCAGGAATACTGTTTGCCGCAATGTTGCCGCGCCAATCATTTGGACGCGCAATATCTCCGTTTATAATGGAGATATTATTTTTTTGTCCCTGACCCATAGACTTACGCACAACATCCTTATCTATCTCAACTCCGAAACAACGCATTGTTGGGGAATTATCCAGAATCATTCTTAAAAAATGGCCGGTGCTACAGCCTAAATCAATCACGGTATCAATATTCTTAGTAGCCAATATTTCACAAAGACGCCGCCATGACGGAGTATTATATATTTCGCTTGACATACTAAGCATCATCCCGTTCCGTTCTACGTCAACACCATAATCTTTTTCACCGTTTAGAAGCGCGCTTAGATTGGCGAATATTGGTTCATAAGCCAAGGAGAAAAAGATGTTGTTCTGAAGTGACCGATTGTAAAAAATATCACTTACCACATAGCGGTCATCTTGTTTTGAAATATATTCCGGAAGATGTAACGCCAAAAAATCGCATAGCGGTCCAAGAAACTCTTCTTTCAGGGAAAACCTTTTTGCGAGCTCTTCCGAAGTCATCCCCGAAAAAGAGCTGGTCTTTAGTGCGTCAAATATCCCGATCTTCTGAAATGTCTGAAGAATCGGCACCAAGACAAAGTAAACAAGAAATTTAGATTGTTTCAACATAATCAAACAGTAAATTAACCTCCTCCTTCGATGAACCGAACCCAACGATGGATAGCCCCCCCGACAAAAAAAGTAAACCGTAATCAAATGGAACTATACCGCTTTTTTTCACTCCGGAAAATAGTACTGGAGCAAGTGAGGAAAGGACTGTGTCAATGCCCACCCCCTTCCATATATCTTTCTTTATATGCTGCGAACGATAATAAATATTAGAAACATTACCACCGTAGATTGTCTTCATGATTTGACGCGGATATGAAGACATCACACGCCTAGGATTTGTTTCAACAAAAAGAAGCTGGCCGTCTTGAAGCAAAATGGTGTTAAAGGCTAAATGCCCCCGGTACCCCTTCTTTGCGTAGACCGCACCGAAACGGACACTTTCTGTTTCAAGTTTTTTACGCTCGTCATCCGTAAGGTAGTTACCAGATAAACACCCTTTATACCTAAGGGCGTTATCTGGATAGAACAACTGTATGTGTGTGGAAATAATCTCGACCGAACCATCTTGCGGTATATATAACTGAACACTTGGTGAAGATTTCACACCAGAGTGCCATCGTTCAAGTACAAACTTTAGTTCACGATCCGATATAACGCCATGCGGAGTTTCCATAAAATGCTTAAATGAATCTAGTTGCGCAAAAAAATTTCCCCTCAAAAACCGCCGCGACCCCAGCCCGGCAACACCTTCGTCAGACTTTATGACAATCTCCTCAGCTCCGCGTAAAAACAACAAACTCGCAGATAACGCGCCGTCAATCACACGGGACTGGTTTTCATACCCCATCGGAATCTTTACATGATTTTGTTTGGCCAGTGTACGAAAGGAACTCTTCGTGCCAAACTCGTAATAATGCTCCGGAACACCCACAATATTCACTCCCACCATACGCGCCCACTCGGCTTCTTTTGGAGTAATCATAAAACTGTCAAGAACCGCATTGCCATCGGCGCCCGTCAAGGAGAGTATTTTTTTAGTTTTTTCCATAATAGACCGGTCATCAAAAAATGCTTCGTGTGTATTGGGTAAAGAACTGTCGGCGCACACAAATAATGTGCCGTCGAGGTCAAAACCACATTGTGATAGGAAATCAATATATGCTTTCGGCACCCCTCTTCTTGTTACGAGCACGTCGCCGCGCCGAGCAAAATGTATGCCGTTTTGGTCAAAGTCGTACAGACCGTAACCCGGGTTCTCGTAGTAAATTGACAGGTTGTGGGCTATAATTTTTTTGATAGGTTGACAGACCGCAAGATTCATACCATGCAGTATACAAAAAAACGGGAGTCCATGAAATACGGAACATTTATATTAAAATAAACTCATTATTTTAAACTGGAGTAATCATGAAAGAAGAGAAGTACAAATTACGGGAAGCCATCGCAAAAAAAGTCTTCATCAAAAAGAGACAGGAGTATTTTGTATCCTCAAGTGGCGAACAAGTGGACTGGATTTTTGATTTCAGAAAAATATTGCTTAGTGCAAAAATGCTAGACAGCATATGCAATATTTTTTGGGAAAAGTTTGGTGACAATGCCCCAATTCAGGTTGGCGGAATTGAAGTAGCCGCAATACCTCTTGTAGCCGGAATTATAATGAAATCAAAGGAGAGAGGTGCGCCTATAAGCGGCTTTTTCATACGCAAATCGCGCAAAAAAGAAGGTTTGCTTAGTATGATAGAGGGTGGAATCAACGAGGAAAAAATTATCCTTGTAGACGACATCTTAAATTCCGGCAAAAGTTTTATAAGACAAGTGGAGGTATTAGAAGCTCTCGGGAAAAAAGTTGACACCATTTTCGCGATTCTGCGTTTCCGAGACATCTCGTATTACAGCTATTTCCACGATAAGGGAATAAAAGTGGAGTCGCTTTTCACGCTAGACGATTTTGCGGATTCTCTAAAACTTAAAAATCTGGTGGATAAGAAAGAAGAGCCTATACCAATGCCGTTTAAACCGGAATGGTATTTCAAAAGCGAGAAACCGAATTATTTTTACGTGGTGCCAAAGTCCGCGCCCGTAATTGATGAGGGTAGGCTCTATTTCGGAAGCGACTCGGGGAATTTTTGGGCTATCAATCAAGACAATGGAAACGTGGTGTGGAACCACAAAGTTGGATTCCACGCCAAAGGCAAATATATTTTCTCTTCGCCGGCTGTTTTCAAAGACACTGTGTATTTCGGCGCTTATGACGGAAATTTTTATGCTCTTAACAAAGAAACTGGCAGAAAGGAATGGGTTTTTATGGAGGCTGACTGGATAGGTTCATCTCCATGCGTGGCGGAAGATTTAAGTATGGTTTTTGTCGGTCTTGAATTCGGATTATGGAAAAAGCAGGGGGGTATTGTGGCTCTTAATTCCTCTTCTGGCGAAAAGAAATGGGAATTCAGAATGCCGGGACTTACACATTCGTCTCCCGCCTACTCCCCAAAATCAGGGATAGTTGTCTGCGGCTGCAATGATTTCTCAGTTTATGGTTTTAACGCGAAAACCGGCGAACTCCTATGGACTTTCAAGACCGATGGTGAAGTGAAAGAGTCTTTCGCTTTTGACAAGAAGGGGGATCTGGTCGTCTTTGGCTCTTTTGACTCATACGCATATGTACTGGAACAGAGAACCGGAAAACTTGTCCATAAAATAAAAACGGACGAAGCTATATATTCCACTCCGCTCATCCGAGATAACTTCGCCTATGTGGCTTCTCTCGACAAAAACCTTTACTGTGTCAATTTAGATAACGGCGCTATCGTCTGGAAATTCGCGACAAGCGGACGCATTTTCGCTTCGCCGGAAACAATAGGTGATAAAGTTTACATCGGTTCAAATGACGGGAGACTTTACGAACTTGATGCCAAGACCGGCAAAAACACCGCCTTTTTCCAAGCTACCGAGCGCATTACCAACAAAATCGCCCACAATCCAAAAACCGGAAAAATATTCCTCCCCACCTTCGCTAATGAAATCTACTGCTTGTCCAGAAAAGAAAACTGAAATAAGTTTTAACAATTAGTCAATAAAGTGAGGCCTCACTTTATTGACTAATTGTTAGGGGCAGTAAGTACCCGACGGCTATACATCGGCGATTTTATTCCCCCCTATACCATCTTCAAAAATTCTTTTTCCGTAAGGATTTTAATGCCAAATTTTTTAGCGTCGTCAATCTTGTTCTGTCCGGGCTCCCCTCCCGCCACCACATAGTCGGTTTTGGAAGACACGGAACCTGAAACTTTTCCGCCCAAACTTTTTATCTTCTCTTTGGCTTCATCGCGAGACATGCCCGCAAGTGTGCCGGTCAAGACAAAAGTCTTGCCGGAAAATTTCAGGTTTCCGGTTTTTAGTTTTAAAGGATTGATTATTGAAACATGATTTAAGAGGCGGTCTAAAATGGCTGAATTATGCCTGTCGGCGAACCAATCCGCTACCGACTCCGCCACCACACCGCCGACACCTTCCACCCC
Source organism: Minisyncoccota bacterium (assembly GCA_041659085.1). Lineage (GTDB taxonomy): Bacteria > Patescibacteriota > Minisyncoccia > Phycocordibacterales > VMEP01 > JBAZYZ01. The sequence continues at coordinate 2,646 of JBAZYZ010000022.1, read as the reverse complement.
GGTAAGCTCTGCCATAGAAGAGTTTCTTATTTCCTCCATTGAACCAAAATGGTTAGCCAACATATCCGCCGTTTCTTCGCCAACATGCCTTATCCCGAGCGCGTACAAAAATTTTGAAAGTGAAACTTTTTTTGATTTTTCAATCGACAAAATCAGATTGTCCGCCGACTTGTCGGCGAAACGTTCAAGCGGTTCGATATCACCACGAGTCAGTTCAAATATGTCGGCATAATCCGAAATAAGCCCCTCCTGTATTAATTGCTCCACAATCTTGCCGCCCAAGCCGTCTATGTCCATTCCTTTTCTGGACACAAAATGAATCAGTCTCTCCAGTTCCTGAGCGAAACAATTCTTGTTTGTGCAATAAAGCGCCGCGCTTTCATTACCCTTCCCTCCAATCGTCCCCCTAGAAACCGCGCTCCTGCAGACGGGGCATTTTGCCGGCATTTTAAAAGCCCTCTCTTTCCCCGAGCGCAAATCATTTACCACTTCCACCACTTCCGGTATCACGTCCCCCGCCTTTCGCAATATCACCGTGTCACCGATTTTAAGGCCCAAACGTCTTATTTCGTCTTCGTTATGAAGGGTGGCCCGCGATACTGTAGACCCGGCCACGCGTACCGGCCTCAAATGCGCGACCGGTGTAAGCGCCCCTGTGCGTCCCACCTGCACCACGATATTCTCCACAACCGTTGTCACCTCCTCGGCTTTGAACTTATAGGCTATGCCGTAACGGGGAGACTTGGCGGTATAACCAAGCGCCGCGCATAAATCGCGCTCATTTATTTTTATCACCACTCCATCAATCCCATACTCCTCTTTTCCCCGTTTATGAGACCATTCTTCATAAAATCTTTCCACATCCCCCAAGTTTTTGGCGTATTTATAATCTTGATTTACCAAAAACCCGAACTTTTTTAGAATTTCCAGTTCTTCTTTTTGCGTCTTGGGCGTTTCGCCGCCGGAAAATTCTTCAATGTCATAAGCAAAAACCTGAACATTGCGCGAAGCGACAATCTTCGGGTCAAGCTGGCGCAACGTGCCGGCGGCAAGATTTCTAGTATTGGCGTAAGGGGGCTCTGATTTCTTTCCCCGTTCTTTATTTATCCTTTCCAGGTCTGTTTTTTTCATCCAGGCCTCGCCTATTACAGTCATGGAAATTCTTTCCTTAAGCGAAAGTGGGACGCTTTTTACTGTGCGAAGGTTATTGGTGATATCTTCTCCGGTAACACCGTCCCCGCGAGTTGCCCCTTTTATGAATACCCCCTCTCTGTAGGTAAGCACGACCTTAAGCCCGTCAATCTTGAGCTCAGCCACATAAGTCGGAGCTTTTTTTATTCCTTCTTTCTCCAAAAATCTTTTCGTCTTGTTTTCCCATGACTTAAGTCCCGTGAAATCAAAAACATTGTCAAAAGACCATTGTCTCACTTCATGCCGGACTTTGACGAATTCTTTTATGGGGCTTCCGCCAACGCGCAAAGCAGGCGACGTCCCGGACCTGAATTCCGGGAATTTTTCTTCAAGGTCGGACAGTTCGCGCAGAAGCGAGTCGTATGCTTCATCCGAAATCTCCGGCTGGTCGCGCTCGTAATACAACCTCTGGTGGTGAAGAACCAGTTGCTCGAGCTTTTTAAGCCGATCTCTAGCCTCTTTTTTGGGTAAGTTGTCAGTCATTTCAATATCCACAAGTATAGTAAAAACCCCCTTAAAAACAAGGGGTTTTGGAACTTTTGTATTTTATTAAAACCGCAGACTACCAATTTAAAACCAGTCTAGTACGTAACCCTGATTCCTCTCTCAATCACGCGCTGGCTTGTAAAATCGCAGGTGTTATAACCATAAGCCTGTATCTTGGTGTTATTGGCATTTTTTGAGACCTCAACCTTGGAACAGGCCTTTCCTGAAACAACCGACAGGTAAAAGGTGGTGGTCGCCGCGGAAGCGGTGCGATTGGACAAGTCCCAAGCCTGGAAAAAGTTTCCTTCGCCAAGGCGGGCCTGAGTAATGTCTTGGGGAGAAGCGTCTGCAAGCTGCCCACAAATAACTCCGGATGACGGGGGTGTAGACTGTGTTGATGTCGGAAAGATACTCACACCGCCGGAACCCTTAATATCCCAGTACAAGGCGCATTCGGCGCCCGCATCGGCCGCGTAAAAACCGAATTGCGATTCGCGGCCGGTTGAAGAAAGAACTATCTCTTTAAGGGCAATCATCAAGAGCCCGAAACTGATTGTTACGACAATACTGGATACGAGAAGGGAGAAAAGAACCACAAACCCCCCAAAGACGGTTTTTACCTTAAGGTTTGCGGCCCTTAGCGGATTAAATTTGTTAATTGTAAATTGTTTTTTGCTCATTGATGTCTTCTATTGCCAATTCAAGAGATTGTCGGTAACGGTAAACACTCTATCCCCGCCAACAGACCCGTTGGACCAGGAAACGGTTGATGATATGCGTATCTCCGGCGGACTTGACTCACTTATCTTTTTAATCACGATTTTTCTGGTAAAGGCCGTTGGTGTCGTATTGACCGTATTATAAGTATAGATGCCTGTTGTCATGTCTATGTTTAATGGATCGCAAGTGGCGCCGCAGTTTGTAACTGATAAATCTTCCGCTTCAATCATGCATCCGTTGTTCGCGTAA
>JBAZYZ010000021.1:0-10715 GCA_041659085.1 Minisyncoccota bacterium | reverse complement strand
GAGAAGAAGGAAGCCTGGCTGGATTGTTGTTTTCAGGTTATTTGCCGGGAAATCTTCTATTTGCATTTCAGCCTCCCTTTAGGTTGGAAATTAACGCGAAGACGTCGCGGTATCCGCTTGCGAAGATTAGGACCATAAATACGGCCGCAATCGCCGCGTACTCAAAATTGACGCGCGCTTCTTTTCGGGCATTGTCGTCACCTGTGGCTAGCCAGGCTTTTCTGTCGGCCATACCCTCAAGCAGAGAGAAGGCGCCCGCAGCCACAAGGGCTGCAAAAATTACTATTGATCCTAGCAAGGTACACCTCTCTGTAAGTTACGGATTGACCCATTAGCAGATTTTGGCACTACTCCAAAAGTAGTGGCAAAGCCAGTGTCAAAATTCACTGCCGGGTTGATTTTACTGTCAAAATGTTACATAATGCAGCGACTTATGTCAACAGTTAAGAATAACAAGGCGGGTCCCACCGAGGAGCTGGTTCGTCATATCTCCACCACCAAGAACGAACCCGAATGGATGCTTGAGAAGCGCCTCAAAGCCCTTGAACTTTACAACCAAACTCCGCTTCCAAATTGGGGTCCGTCGCTTGAAAAACTGGACCTTGAGAATATGGAGTATTACGTGGACCCCGACACAGCCGAGACTGACAAGTGGGAAGAACTCCCTAAAGAAATCACCGACACATTTGAGAAGTTGGGCATTCCCAAAGCTGAGCGGGATTATTTGGGCGGGGTAGGCGCCCAGTACGATTCGGGAATCGTCTATCACAGGCTTAAAAAATCTCTCGCGGACAAAGGTGTGATTTTTGAAAATATGGACGTGGCTCTGGAAAAGTATCCCGACTTGGTCAAGAAATATTTTATGACCGATTGCATCCCCGTGACCGACCACAAATTCGTGATGCTTCATGCGGCAGTCTGGTCCGGCGGGACATTTATATACGTACCGAAGGGCGTGAATGTCACCATGCCGCTTCAGGCTTATTTCCGTATGAATCGCGAACGTTCTGCCCAGTTTGAACACACGCTTATTATCGCTGATGAGGGCTCATCCATAGAGTACATAGAGGGCTGTTCGGCGCCGAAATATAATTCTTCGTCTCTTCATGCCGGGTGCGTGGAGCTTATAGTGCTCAAAGGGGCGAAGATAAAATACTCAAGCATTGAAAACTGGTCGCGGAATGTTTTCAACCTAAACACCAAGAAAGCGCTTGTCTATGAAAAAGGAGTGATTGAATGGTTCAACGGCAATATGGGCTCGTGCGTGACCATGCTCTATCCGTCATCCGTCTTACTTGGCGAGGGCGCCCGCTCGGAATCACTTGGTATCGTTCTCGCGGGCGAGGGCCAAATACAAGATACGGGCTCCAAGGTTTTGCACCTCGCATCCAATACCACTTCCGTTATCCGTTCCAAGTCCATTTCCAAAGATGGCGGAATTTCCAATTACCGGGGTTTTGTGCAGGTGGGGAAGAAGGCGGAGAATACAAGGTCTACCGTAGCCTGTGATGCTTTGATTTTGGACGACCAATCGGAGTCCAACACTTACCCAAGTATAAAGAATGAAAACAGCACAGCGACCATAGCCCACGAAGCGCGGGTGGGCAAAATAGGGGACGAGGAAATCTTCTACCTAAAGAGCCGCGGCTACAGCGAAGCCGAAGCCACCCGCCTCGTAGTGAACGGCTTCATAGAGCCTATGATTAAAGCAATGCCCCTAGAATACGCCCTTGAACTGAACAAGTTGATTGAACTTGAGATGGAGGGTAGTGTGGGGTAGAATTACTCTATGAAGAAGCAACTGTTTTTGTTAGTTTCAATAGCCCTACTTTTGCCATCAATTACTTATGCCGCTTGGTGGAATCCACTTACTTGGTTTAAAAAGAAAGAAACTCCTTCAATTTCTCAAAAAGTTAATGTAGCGACTTCCTCCATTACTACTACTATTAATAAAGAAGCTAAGCAAAAAGAAGAAAAAATAGAACAGAAGAACAGTAAAGAATTATCGGTTAATTTACCCAAAAAACAAACAGAGATATTTAATGGGAGAGCAGACAAAATAAAGGAGCAAGGAATACTAAAAACAGAAGCTAAAGAAGAACCGAAGACAATAACACTACCAAGTGGTGCGATTGTTGAGATTGGTATAGACGGAAGTGTAATTAGGACTCTTAAAGAAGTGCCAATTACTTCAAATGCTGTACCACAGCAACAGATATCACTAGTTGATATTAGTGCAATATCTGGCACACAACAACAAAGAGGAACCGCTGTGGCTACGTTTAAGCTGCGGAATATATCAACACAAAGAATTGTAATTACATCAATCTTTTTTCAATTTGTCGGAGTGGAAGACGTTACTAATGATTTAGGTGTTAGTGTTATAGATAAACAAACAAATACAATCACCGCAGATACAAACGCCCTAACACATTATTACGCTAAAAGTAAAGCTCTGATAGAGAACATGAAGTTAGACCACCCAATTATTTTGAATGAACTGGATTCAATAGTTCTTGAAGTCAGTATATGGAACATTAAAAGCTCTCCCCTTCTTGGTTTGAAGTTAAACAGTTTTGAAACAATCCAAGATAATATTTCTTTTAATTCCTTACCAATTTTACAATGGCTACCCATCAACTATAATTAATAAGGTCAATTCAATCTTTGTTTACCTACGGGACCTGTAGGAGGATTTATATGTTGTACTTTTGTGGGAGCTTGAATACGACTTGGATACAAATTGTCCGCTTTTAGCACTTTTATAATATGAACTGCCGCTACTCCTGCTTTTAGCTTCTACTGCTGTTATACTGAGAAGGAATACTCCGACCAACACTAACACCCCAGAAACAACTGCTTTTTTGAATAATGATTTCATGATGTTTGAAAATTAGCCCGTAAATTACTTACTGGTATTTTATCACGGAAACTATTTCAATAAAAACCACAGAAATAAGGTCAGTTTACCCTCCCTAAGGGGTTCGGGCAGGCAAATTCGGCCAGGCCCGCCCGCTTTGATTTTAATTTCCGCCATTAAAAAAGCCCCGCAAATGCGGGGCGGGGATTCATTGCTGGATTTTTGTCTTGCTTATCGCTACGGTGGCGCCGCAATACTCTTCCTTGGTCGGCATCGTGACACATCTGTTTTTGTCAAATGCCAGCTTCGGTTTTTTGGCAAACTCGTGCCGACCGAGCATCTTGTCTCCGGCGTAGAACGTGACGCTCCATCCGTCTTTGTAAATGTGTTCTATTTGCGTCCACTGACCGACACTTGGCACCGCTACCGCGCCTAGAATGACTAAGGCGACGACCAAAGAAGCAATCATCACTTTACGTCTTGGTGTCATTACAACCTCCTTTTGGTTTGGCTTGGCCGCCGCCTGTCTAACGGCGGAGCGCGCCGTAAGTGGTGTGGGACGTGAACGTCCCGATTATGCCGGTTACTTGTCCGTCCTTGCTTACCTCCACCGCTTTATTGCCGATTGTTCCCTGGCTTGTATCTTTGCCCGGTTCAAACGGATGCACGTGGTCAAGGTGGGCAAATTTCGGGTCGGGGGTCCGGGTGCCGCTTTCGGGTTTAGTCATGGCTTTTCTCCTCAAGGTTGCTTACAAGGTTTTACTTCTTTAAAAGTATAGTTTTTGGGGCATATAGTCAATTTCCATAGCTATTGACAATATGCCAATAATGTGATAATAATTAAGGCAGCAACCAGACATGTTCCCGAAATTAAATCTTATACGAAGGAGAGCGATATGAAAGTCAGCCCGGTAATGTTCATGGAAGCGACGGGTGCGGGAAACCTGATTCCGATGGACGCGAGCGGTCTTTACGAGCTTGTGTCGCCGGCCACTCTGGTTTACACGCAAACGGGAAAGACCGTGGAAGTGATACGTTTTTTCCACGACGAACGCGACGCGGAAAAGAGCAGGGTTCAGGTCGCAGGCCCCCTCGTGCGTCCCTGGCTTCCGCTTGCGGAATTTGAATTTCCGCCGGCTGTGGTCAAGCATCTTACGGCGCGGTGCATACGTGATTTCAACCGGATGGATTTAATCGCCGCCGGTTAAACGGAACAACGCCTTGCCATGGGCGCTCCTCGTGACCTACTCAGCGTTTACTCGCGGTAGGTCATTTTTTTGTAAATAATGAGACTAAAAATGTTGTTTCAAAAAGGGTTGTTTTAATGTAGGATACGAAATACCAATGGAAATTTCAGATGAATACAAAAAGCAAAATGCTTTCAAATACGGACTCAAGATGAGTTCGCCTTTTGCCGATGAGTTTTTAAAAATCGCGGAATCGGGTGTAGAGTCGATTGAAGTGAAGGCGGGCACTACGGAGACGCTGGAAAATGATTTGTCTAAATCGCGGCTCTTGGTTGTCCGCGTGCGCGAAGGCGCGAGTTTTGAGTATATTGAAACCTGTAGCGGTAAAGCGAACATTAAAAATGATATTCATGTTGTATTGGAAGGCGCGGGAGCCAAGGCTTCAATAATAGGGAGATACGATATGACGGATGATTCAAAACTGGATGTTTATCACAAGGTTTACCACGAAGCGCCGGGTACGATTTCCCGCATAGACGCGCGCGGAGTTTTGAGTGGCCGGTCCCACCTCATATACAGAAGCGATATTATGATGGAGAAAGGAATGAAGGATCTTTCGGGCGCGGAGGACGGCAAATTCCTGGTGCTTTCCAAAGAGGCTAAAGTTGATGCCATACCTTCGCTTGATATTGCTTCAAATAGCGTCGCTTGTTCACACTCGCTTTCAATTACGCATATAACGCCCGAAGACTTGTTTTATTCCAAAACTCGCGGCATAGGGGAGGACGACGCGCGCAGACTTTTGGTTGAAGGGTTCCTAACCATATAAAAAGGCCACGCGTGTGGCCTTTTGGCGACTACTCACCGGCTAAGGGGATGCACCCGATAATGGTGATATTCGCTCCGCATAGGTCTGAGGAAATCTCCCTTTCCACCATCCCGATGTCTTCCATGGTGTCAATGGGGGAATCACGCAGGATTTCTTTTTTGTCGAAATGCGTTTTACCCCTTTTCTCGCGCACGTACACGATACAGTACTTTGGCATTGGACTCCTCCTTTGGTTGCGGCGTTGTTTCCAGCTCAGACAAGTAAATAGTAAAAATGCTTATTTGTCAAATTGGCCCAAATATGAGATGATTTGTCTCATATTATGTTTGATGTTAAAAAAATAAAAAAAGATTTCCCTATTTTTGAGAATTATAAGCGTGAAACGGGGCGCGACCTCGTGTTTTTGGACAGCGCGGCTTCGTCCCAGACGCCGAAGGTCGTGGTTGACGCTATGGACGACTACTATTTCAAGTACCGCTCCAATATACACAGGAGCGCGTATAATATAGGTGAACAAGCCACCAACAGCTATGAAGATGCCCGCAAAACGGCAGCCGAATTCATAAATGCCGATACGAACGAAATCATATTTACGAACGGGGCTACGGATTCGTCAAATATGCTGATTTACGCGCTTGAGAAAAAAATTGAATGGAAAGAGGGGGATGAAGTCGTGACAACAATACTTGAGCATCATTCAAACCTTCTTCCGCTTCAGGAGATGGCAAAGCGCAATGGCGTAAAGTTTCGCCATTTTGAGATGGCGCCTGATTTCAATATTGATTATGGGAATCTTGACGGTCTTATCAATGAAAAAACGAGGATTGTTTCCATGACCCTTGCAAGTAACGTGACCGGCGCCATTACGGACGTGAAAAGGGTGTCCGAGGCGGCCCACAAGCGCGGCGCGATTGTCATAGTAGACGCGACCAAAGCGGCGGGGCACATGCTCGTTGATGTTAAGTCGCTTGACTGCGATTTTCTATTTTTTTCCGGACATAAAATATGCGGACCGACCGGTATCGGCATTCTTTACGGCAAATATGATATTTTGAACAAAATGCCGACGTCTTCGTTCGGCGGCGGCACGGTGGAAGACGTAACCATGGAAGAAGCGAAGTACAGCGATGCCCCGTTCCGTTTTGAGGCGGGGACTCCGAATATCGCCGGGGTAATCGGGCTTGGGGCGGCGATTAAATACTTAGAAGCTGTCGGGGTAGAGAACGCGCGAAAACACACGCAGGATTTGGTGGCCTACGCAATCAAAAAATTATCGACGATTTCCGGAGTGAAGATTATTTGCGAGCGCGATCATTTGAAAAATATAGGCATAGTGTCTTTTGTGGTGGATGGCGTTCACCCCCATGATGTGGGTGAAATATTGAACCGCCACCATGTGGCCGTGCGCGGAGGGCACCATTGCGCGATACCGCTTATGAAAGCGCTTGGGGTATCGGCGATAAGCCGCGCCAGTTTCTATATATACAACGAAGAGAGCGACATTGACGCGCTCGCGGAAGGAATAGAAGAGGCGATAAAAATTTTCAGTTAACAATAACGGGATGGACGAAGAATTGTACAGGCAAAATATTTTGGAGCATTACAAAGAGCCGCACAATAAGCGGATTATTCTGGACGCGACAATGGAAGGCAAGGGCAAAAACGCGAATTGCGGCGATTTAATAACGTTTTATCTTAAGGTTGACGGAGATGTTGTGACAGACGTGTCGTTTGTCGGGGTTGGTTGCGCCGTAAGTCAGGCCGCCGCGTCCATGCTTACGGACAAGGTTAAGGGAAAAACCATAAATGAACTCAAGGCCATCGCGCCGGGAGATGTGTACAACATGCTTGGAGTCCAGATAAGTCCGGGGCGTGTGGACTGCGCCCTCTTGGGATATAAGGCGATGAGCCAAGCGCTGCTCGGAAGCCAGGCCGCGAACTTGTAGCTTTTACCGCCCCTCCCGGCCTTTATAAAAATATAAAAAATGGACCTTAAAGAAACTTATAATAAGATTGCTTTGGACTGGAGTAAGGACCATATGAATGATGACTGGTGGGTCAAAGGAACCGATAAATTTATTTCTTTTCTTAATCCCGGCTCTAAGATATTGGATGTGGGGTGCGGGCCCGGAAACAAGGCCGATTATTTTATAAAGCGGGGTTTTAGTGTCGTAGGCATTGATTTTTCTGAGAATATGATTGCCATTGCGAAGCGCGACGTTCCGGGAGGAACTTTCAAGGTGCTTGATATGCGCTATGCGGACAAGTTGGAGGGGGAATTTGACGCGGTTTTTATGCAGGCGTCGCTTCTGCATATCCCCAAAAAAGAGGCCGAGGGCGTGGTTCGCGGTTTTGTGGGTAAATTAAGCAATGGCGGATTCTTGTATGTGGCGGTAAAAGAGACGAAACCCGGAACGGAAGAAGAGGGAATAAAAACGGACGATGATTACGGCTATGAATACCGGAGATTCTTCAGCTACTTTACTTTAGACGAAATTAAGCTAATCTTTAGGAACTTGGGATTATCCGCGGTTTATGAAGGCGTTACGCCTTTGGGCAATACGCGTTGGTTGGAGATTGTGGGAAAAAAATGAATAAATTGGAACTGAAAAATATTGCAGTAAGTAATAATGGCAAAAAAGTTGTCCAGGATATTTCACTTACGATAAACGGAGGTGAGACGCATATCCTGATGGGTCCAAACGGTTCCGGTAAATCAAGCCTGGTGAATGGGATTTTTGGCCATCCCAAATACGAGATTTCAGGCGGACAAATTTTGCTTGGCAGTAAAGACATAACGACATCCACGACCGACAAAAAGGCGAAAAAAGGCCTGTTTTTATCCATGCAGTATTTGCCGGAAATTCCCGGTGTTTCCATGGGGCAGTTCCTGTACCGCGCTTACAAAGAGATAAACGGCGGAGACGAGTCGGTGCTGGAATTCCACAAAAAGATATCGGACAAAGCGGCGGACCTTGGCATAGACAAGTCATTTTTATCGCGCCATGTAAACAGCGGACTTTCCGGCGGAGAGAAGAAACAAAGCGAGGTGCTCCAAATGGCTGTTTTGAATCCTAAGTTCGCGATTTTGGACGAGATAGATTCCGGAGTGGATGTCGATTCACTCGGTAAGATATTTAATGCCATAACCAAGCTTTCTAAAGACGGAACAGGGTTTCTTCTGATTACTCATTACCCCGGAATTCTGAAAAAAATCACGCCCGACTATGTCCATATAATGAAGGAGGGGAAGATAGTAAAGTCCGGAGGGCGTGAGATTATCAACGAAATTGAGGCTAACGGTTTTGGGGAATAATATGGTTACCAAAGAACAAATAATTAAAGCCCTAAAGACCGTCAAAGACCCGGAGGTGGGAATTGATCTCTGGACGCTTGGGCTTATTTACGACATTAAAATCGCGGAAGATGGCGTAGATATTTTAATGACGCTTACTTCTCCGTTCTGTCCGTTCGGGAACGAAATAGTTTTGTCGGTTGAAAAGGTTGTTAAGGAGCTTGGGGTGGAAGAAGTGCGGGTGGATATTACGTTTGAGCCCGCATGGCAGCCGTCGGACGAACTCCGTACGATGCTTGGAATTTAAAAAACCCCGCAAGCGCGGGGTTTTTTAATGTGACAGTTTTTACTTCTGAAGCAATTTTACCAGCCACCCAAGCAGGCTTATTTTGCCTTCGCCTTTGGATACGATGTTGTTCAGCCGTTCCTTCTCAGCCTTAAGGGCCGTAATTTCCTCATCAAGAGCGGTTTGTATTTCCGGAGTTGAAGAAGCCTTTGATTTTATGTTGGTCAGACGGCTTATGTGGTTATCAGTCGTAACGATTGAGCTCCTCAATTCACCGAGGTTTTTAAAATCCGCGCCGATTAAAAAAGTAAGAAAAGCATTTCTGTTTTTTACCCGGTCAATGGCCTGCGCCACATCGTCTTTATCGTCGTTTTGTTCCTTGGCAACGGTGCGAACTTCATTTCCAATACCCCCGTCTCTTGTGGAGCTAGCGATGCTTAAAAGATTGCGGACGAAACCGGCAACCACGCTTCTGTGTTCTGTCGCGTCATCGTCCTCCCTATCCTTGTCTGTTTTTCTTGTTGTTGTGCCGTTATCATTATCATCGCCATCTTCTTCATTGTCTGAAGTGCTGGTTCCGTTTTTGGCGCTTTCACGCGCAACCTCAAGAGCTTTCTTTTCCGCTTCCCACCTTCTTTCCGCTTCCTGTTTTACCGCTTCGGATGAACCCTCAACGGATCTTTTTTCCAATTCTTGTCTTGCTTCAAGCTGCTCCTTTTGCGCTTCAAAAACCGATTCGTTGCCATTGTCCTCTGCTTTGGCCGCGAACCCATAAGACGCCATTGCGCCGACAACCGTAAATACTGCGATTAACATCAATATATTTTTATATTTCATATGTTTATTATTACTGTTAAAAATTTTTTAAACGTCCCGCCTTGCAATAGGAGACGGTTCAGAGTTCGTTTTATTACACGCGCTTACTTAATCATTTCCTCTACCGCCGCTTGCACTGATTCTACCGGTTGGGCGCCCACCAGAAGAATTTTCTTTCCGCTCTTATTCATTAACACGGTTGATGGCGTTCCGTTAACTCCGACCTTGGAACCGTCTTCTATATCGGCGTTTACTCTATTTTTATATTTTTCGCTCAAGAGGCAGGAATTGAACTTTGTTTCATCAAGACCGATTTTGACAGCAATCTTCGGCAGTTCGGCGGGGTCAAGACCGTTATTTGACGGGGTGGTCGCAAACAGAACATCCAAGTACTCCCAGAACTTGCTGTTGCCACCCTGTTCGTTCGCGCATTCAGTGGCCTCAGCTTCTTTGAAAGCTTTTGTATGAAGAGAGGGGATGGGAAAATGACGGAAAACCAGAGCGACCTGTCCCTTTGAATCGTCCACGACCTTTTTGGCAGTCGGATGGAATACTTTGCAGAATGGGCATTCCAGGTCGGAGAATTCAACCATTACCACTTTAGCGTTCGGGTTTCCATAAAAGTGGTCCTTGTCGGTAATGGGGGCAATGTTTATTTCCTGCGGAGCATTTGCTGCTGCGGCTCCCTGGGTGGTTCCGGTGTTCTTATTTTGAGGAGTATTGGTAAAGATAATCGCTCCGGCGACCAAAAGACCGGCAATGATTATGGCTGTCGGCACATTGATATTTAATTGGTTCTCCTTTTTTTCCATAGTGTAAAAGTTTAATTAGTATGGGAATATTGTAGCACACACTTGAGCCTGGCGTTTAGGGGGTTTGTTCCGGCACATCCATAACTTTTGTTTCTATTTTATCCGCCGGGCGAAGTTTTTTCATTATCGATTTTGGGGCTATGGATTTGTGCCGGGTATGAAATAGTTTATCATTCACGCTCCAGAGCTCATCGTCGGCAGTTACCCAGTCTGATCCGGAAGACTTTTCCAAATCTATCGGCATAGTATATCCAACCATCGTCTTTTCGCCGGTTTTATCCATAAAGTATTCATTGAAGTAAGACATAGCAAGTTCGCGCGGAGTCTTATAAACCCCGTCGCGGTAGCGGAGCACGGCATGATTAGTTTTGCTGATAGCCCCCCAATAACCCTTCTCCTTAAAAAGAGCTACAACATGGTCGTAGTCATGAGACTTTGTTTTCAGGTGCATAACCAACGGGCGTTTACCGTGATGCCAAAGAACGGCTGCGGCAAACAAGGCCCCTTCTATGCAGTGAGCCGCATTTTTTTTCATAACGCGCCGGGGCGACATGCATGTTTCTCCGTTTTTCTCAAAATTCTGTGGAAGTTTGTTTAAAAAATCCTGTAACTTGCGGGGGGTATCCAGCC
>JBAZYZ010000020.1:0-11074 GCA_041659085.1 Minisyncoccota bacterium | reverse complement strand
GAAATTTCCCCCGGTACTGATTCTGCGGAAATCTTGGACGACCGCTCCATAGAAGAGAAAAAAGATGATGAGGAAGACGAAGATTTATATAACGTTAAGAATTTTTCCCTGTAAGCCGACAATGAATAATATGGCGCTAGGGTGATGAGGGTTGCTTAATAATCGCCATATTTACGAAAAGAATCTTTTAATCGGCCCTACGCCCTGAAGATGTATCCGAATATGTTTTTTGGCCATGTGCGTTTTGGCGTAATCAAGCCATTTTGAAGACGGTTTGGCGCTATCTTTGGTTACGATTTCCACTATGTCGCCATTTTTTAATTTGGTATCAAGCGACACCATTTTTTTGTTAACTCTGGCTCCGGAAACGTGGTCTCCGACATCGGAGTGGATGGCATAAGCAAAGTCTATTGGACTGGAATCTTCGGGTAAATCGATAACATCGCCCATGGGCGTGAAAACAAAAACCTGGTTTTTGAAGAAATCCATTTTCAGATGTTCCAGATATTCGCCGGTCTTGGAAACATTTTTTTGCCATTCAATCAGCTGTTCTATCCAGGACAGATTTTTTTCAAGATCCTGACGTTTTTCCTTAGTGTCGCTTTCCTTGTATATAAGATGAGACGCTATGCCGTACTCGGCTTTTTCGTGCATTTCCTTTGTGCGAATTTGAATTTCTACGATAGCGCCATCGCCGGTAAATATCGTGGTGTGTATGCTCTGATAACCGTTCGGTTTCGGCAAAGCTATGTAATCCTTTATGCGCCCCGGCAGAGGTCGCCAGTTTTTATGGACTATGCCTAAAACGTGATAGCAGTCTTCAATGGTAGGAACGACGATGCGCAAAGCGACGACATCGTAAATTTTTTCGATGTCTTTGTTGTATCTCAGCCATTTTTGATACAGGCTGTAAAGATGTTTTATTCTGTGGTCTATTGTAAAGCGTTTGATGCCGTTTTCCGCGAGAGCTTTTGCGAAAGACTTGTGGAATTTCCTAAGGTATTCTTCGCTGGCATGTTTTCTATCCTTCAATATCGCGTATATTTCTTCGTATTCTTTCGGGTAAACGTACTTGAATGAATAATCCTCAAGGTCAGCTTTAAGCTTCCACATGCCGAGTCGGTCGGCAATAGGGGCGTATATTTCCAGGGTTTCCTTAGCGATACGCTTACGTTTTGCCTCAGGGACATATTCAAGTGTGCTTACGTTGTGCAGGCGGTCAGCCAGTTTTATGATAACCACGTTGACGTCTTGGGCTATGGCGATAAAAAATTTTCTGAGGCTTTCCACATGGCGGTCCAGTCCGCGGTATTTAAGTTTGCCAAGTTTTGTAACGCCCTGAACCAGAAAAAAGATTTCTTCGCCAAATTCATTTCTTATGGCCCCTTCTGGCAGGTGAGCGTCTTCCAGCGTGTCATGGAGCAGTCCCGCCGCGATGGTTCTTGCATCCATTCCTATGGTGGCTAATGTTTTTGCCACCGGCACAACATGAGCGTCAAAGTATGGTTCACCGGAATTTCTTTTTTGTCCCAAGTGGGCCTTTTCAGCAAAAGAATAAACTCGGCGGATAAGGTCTCTATCCTTGGCGGAAGGTTTTTTGATTAAGCTTATTATTTCATCCACGGAAGCCATTCTTCCATATTAAAGAACGTGGAGGGCAAACGCAAATCCCGGGTATTATTTACCCGCGCATTTAGCCGTTATTTTTCTTTTTTTCCGGCTTGTGCGGGTTATGATTCGAATAACCTTTATTACCGCATCTTTCGGGGGATTGTTTTGGCCACAAGCCAAAATCATTCCGTCGAACGGCTCTGCTCGCGACCTGGGCTCGCGGTTTTACGCGCTCGTAAAACATCGCTCCGCCTTACCAAAACTATGTCGCACGCAACGCAGGTTGCGCGCTACTTCTTTTTACCTTCTAATTTATGTGGGTTATGATTTATGCAAAGCTTGTTGCTGCATCTTTCGGGGATTGTTTTGGTGCCATCCATCATCAAATCTCCGCAGAGTTTACAGACTTCTCCCGTTGGTTTCGCTTTAATGGCGTATTTGCATGTCGGATAATTTGAGCACGAATAGAAAACACCAAAGCGTCCCCGGCGCGCCACCATCTCGCCGTCCTTGCATTTCGGACACTTAATTCCGGTTTTTGCTCTCTCTTCTTCCTCGGCGCTCTTTTTTATAAATTTACATTTAGGATAGTTGGCGCAGGAAACAAACTTACCGAAGCGACCTTCGCGTTCCACGAGCTTTCCTTTTTTGCAGGTGGGGCAATCCTCGCCTGTTTCTTTCGGACCTTCCATTTCAATACCGTCCATTTTTCGCGCGCCGACACATTCCGGATACTTGCGGCAGGAAAGGAATTTGCCGGTCTTGGAGAGTTTGATAATCATTTTGCTTCCGCATTTTGGACAAAGAATATCTTCCGGCGCATCGCCGAGCGTTGTCAGCTTGTCAATTTTCTCCTTTGACTTTACCTCTTTATTGAACGGTCCGTAAAAATTTTTCAGTGTTTTGGTGTAGTCTCGTTTGCCGTTTGAGATATCATCCAGCTCGTCTTCCATTTCGGCTGTAAAAGAGTCGCTGATGTAATTAGCAAAGTTATTTTCGAGAAACGTGCTGACCACGTCGCCTGTGTCGGTGGGGAAGAGTGTGCGGTTTATGCGCTCCACGTATCCGCGGTCTACAAGCGTTTTCATAATGCTGGCGTAAGTGGATGGTCGGCCGATGCCCCGTTTCTCAAGCTCTTTAATGAGACCGGCTTCGGTATAGCGCGCCGGCGGTTCGGTCGCTCTCTCTTCCGACGCAAGTTCAATCAGACTCAAGGTTTCGCCGGTCGCGACCTTAGGCAGCTCAACATCGTCCCCGGCTGCTTCAGGATCGGCCTTCAGCCATCCCGGAAAAATAGTTTGTCCGCCGTTTATGGAAAAATTCGGGATTGATTTCGATGGAATATTGGCGGATATTTTGGTTCTGAGTATTTTGGCATCAGTCATCTGAGATGCTACTGTGCGCGCCCAGATAAGTTTGTAGAGTCTTTTTTCATCATCGGTTACCCCAGCGACGGGTTCTTCTATGTGCGTCGGACGAATTGCCTCATGCGCCTCCTGGGCGTTTTTTGATTTTGTTTTGAACACCCTTGTCGTCACATACTCTTTGCCGTACTTTTTTCCAATCTCGGACGCGATTTGCGCCTGAGCCTCAAGACTTAGATTCGTGCTATCAGTGCGCATATAGGTGATAAGACCCTTCTCGTAGAGTTTTTGCGCGATAGACATCGTATGCGACGGGGCCAAGCCGAACCTTGTGCTTGCTGTTTGTTGAAGTGTGGAGGTGATAAACGGGGCTTTCGGGCCGCGCGAAACCTCCGTCTCACTTACGCTAACAACGGACCATTTGCCGCTTCGACCGTCTTTCAGTATCTGCTCAACTTTTACCTCGTCACGAGGCTCCTCGTCGCAGGATAGGGTTATATCGGTCGCTTTTTTTGTTTTAAAATCCCCCTTGAGCCGCCAGAATTTCTCCGGTACGAAAGTGCGTATTTCCCGTTCTCTCTCCATAATAATGCGAAGAGAGGGTGATTGAACGCGTCCGGCAGAAAGACCGTAACGTACTTTTTTCCATATAAGCCCGGATAGGTCATAGCCGACCAGGCGGTCCAGGACGCGTCTGGCCTCCTGCGCCTTTCTCAGATTGGTGTCTATTTCCCGCGGGTGATTTAATGCTTCTTTGATGGCGTTTTCGGTAATTTCATAAAAGACGATGCGCTTTGCCTTTTTAAGGCCACATGCTTCTTCTATGTGCCAGGCGATGGCTTCTCCTTCGCGGTCCGGGTCGGTTGCCAGAAGCACCTGGCTTGCTGTTTTAGCGTAATTTTTGATTTCTGAAACTATTTTTTCCTTTCCTTTTACGATTTCATAGCGCGGAATAAAACCGCCGTCGATATCAACGGCTTGTTTGTTTGATTTGGGCAGGTCCCGGATATGTCCCACGCTTGCGACCACTTCGTATCCAACTCCCAAATATTTCCCGATAGTTTTCGCTTTTGACGGCGATTCTACAATCAATAATTTCGTCATTGCCACATTAGTAACACAGGTGCCAGAGTAATTGCAAACCTCGTAGTGAAATTTGGCGAATTACTCTTAAACAAATATAGTAAATTTATTTGTAAGATAATCAGTGCAATCTATCAAAGCATTAAATCAATATTCGTGTTTACCGTATCGTCAAAGTTCCACTATTGAGGCAAATCGCAACACTGAAATTCGTATTGTGTTTAGCGCTTGGACGAAGACGAAATTGTCGAGGAACCCTGCTTCATTTCCAGTTTTTTAATATCAAAGCAGGCGCCGTTTAACGAAACGGGGCAGCCGGCACTGTCCGAACCGCTAAAATCTTTGGTGCTGCTTGAACAGACTGATTCTGAGGGTTTGGCGTCCTCATCTTTTCGCAAAGCGTCATTGTTTTTATTTTCAAGTGTTGCCCCAAGATGATAGCCATTGCAGTTGGTTGCGGAACCGAGCGCTGTGTAAGCGTAATTTATGGGAGTTGAAGACGAGCTTTTTGGATCAAGGGGAAGAGCGGAGAGCTGCGTAGGCACAAGTTCACGGATGGTCTTTGGGTAAGATCCATTCGCGTCGTAGTAAATTTTTAATCCGGTTGTTATTGTCTGAATATCCGAAAGACGCAGGATGTCTCTGGTTTGAGACTGCGATAAGCGCAGGTTGGACAGGACCATTCCGGACAGAATGCCTACAATGGCAAGGACCAGCAGCAGTTCAATCAAAGTGAAGCCTCGGTTATTTTCAGACTTTGGTTTTTCGATTTTAAGTTTAAGCATCCTTATATATTATCCGTTTCTTCTTATCTCGCCAAGCTCTTCCGTAATCAAACTTTTTATTTCAAGGAGCGTTAGCGCGGTATTGAAGTCCTGTATAGAGAGTCCGCTCGCTGTCAGGAGTTCGTTGCGTTCGAACGGTTCCGACAAAATTCCCCATAGCTTTTGTTCATCGGGTGTGGCATCGGTAAGAACATTGTAATCCGGCCCCATGCCATTGTTGGGTTCAAAGCCGAGTTCCCGCAACAGTTCTTCGCTGGAAGTTACGGGAGTGGCGCCTTGCCTGATGAGGCGATTGGTTCCGGAGGCGTTTGGTGAAAATATTTCTCCTGGGACAGTCAGCACGTCCCGGTTGTAATCAAGGGCCAGCCTTGCCGTTATGAGCGTACCCGACTTTTCCTCCGCTTCAATAACAAGCACGGCTTTTGATAAGCCGACCATTATGCGGTTTCTTCTCGGGAAGCTCCATATGGTGGCGCGGAATTCAGGTTCATATTCGGAAAGTATTGCTCCGCCAGTCTTTATTATTTCTTCCGCCAATTGAAAGTTGGTTCTGGGGTGGATGACATCAGGATGAATGCCCGAGCCCGGAACGGCGACTGTTTTGAGCCCCGTGTCCAAGGCGGCGCGGTGGGCGATACCATCCATTCCGAGCGCAAGTCCCGAAACTATTACAATAGGATATCCGCGGAGCCCGGTTATCAGTTTTTCGCACGCTTCTTTTCCGTACCTTGAGTATTTCCTTGAGCCGACGACAGTAAGAAAAACATTTTCAGTTTCATCTGGCAACTCTCCGCGGAGCCATAATTCTTTCGGCGGGTCGGCTATTTCACGGAGGGCGGAGGGGAATGAGGACGGGGAGAGTTTTCTAATCTGGATCATACGCATATTTTAACATCTTTTATTCAGTGTTTTTATGGGTTATACTGAAAATCATAAGCTATAAGCTAAAAACCGACCAAAATGCTGGACATCAAATTCATCAGGGAGAATAAAGAGTTAATTGCGGAAACGGCCAAAAACAAAAATCGGGACATAGACCTTGACCTTCTTTTGAGGTTGGCAGACGAAAGAAAGAATGCAAAGCAGAAAATTGACGAATTGAATCAGAGGAGAAATGAAGCGGCGAATAATCGTGATAATGAACTCGGGATACAATTAAAAAAAGATTCTGAGGCATTAGACGCTGAATATGCGGAAGTGGATAAAAAATATCTGGAGCTCATGCTCAAAGTTCCTAATATATATTCCCTTGATACACCAATCGGAAAAGATGAGGATAGCAACAAGGTAATTCGCAGTTGGGGGGAGAAGACAAACTTTTCTTTTCAGCCGAAAGAACACCATGAAATTGGCAAGATGTTAGGCATTATAGATACTGAAACTTCAGCTGAGGTTTCAGGCTCCCGATTTGCTTACCTTAAGGGAGATCTTGTTTTGATGCAGTTTGCTTTACTCCAATACTGCCTGCAGATATTTACCTCTGAGAAAAAACTTAAAGAAATTGCTGAAAGTATAAATTCACCACTTTCGATTAAGCCATTTATTCCTGTAATTCCCCCTGTTTTTATTAAGCCTGCTGTTCAGAATCGAATGGCACGTTTTATGAGCCCGGAAGAACATTATATGTTTCCGAATGATGACCTCATGCTGATTGGAAGTGCTGAACATACTTTGGGACCTATACACATGGATCATGTTTTTGCGGAAAGTGATTTACCGATTCGATATGTCGGATACTCAACTGCTTTTCGTAGGGAAGCAGGGGCGCATGGCAAGGACACCAAAGGAATATTACGCCAACATCAGTTTGATAAATTAGAAATGGAAGTATTTTCTTTACCTGAAAATTCAATGATGGAGCAGGATTTATTGGTGGCTATTCAGGAATATATACTGCAGTCTCTTAAGCTGCCTTATCAAGTTGTTGCTGTTTGCACAGGAGACATGGGTTTCCCGGATTATAAGCAGATTGATATTGAGACTTGGATGCCTGGACAAAATAAGTACAGGGAAACTCATAGCGCAGATAATATTGGCGGTTTTCAGCCAAGACGTCTCGGCACAAGAGTCAAAAGATCTGACGGAAAGACTGAGCCCATACATATGAACGATGCTACAGCTGTTGCTTTTGGCCGTACACTCATCGCCATTATTGAAAACTATCAGAATGAAGACGGCTCTATCACGGTTCCTGAGGTTTTGCGGAAATATATGGGTAAGGACGTCATCTCCGCCCAAAAGTAAAATTGTAATTGAACTTGTCCCGTTAGAAGTTCAACTTATATTGTAGTTGTTATGCTAAAAGGAAGGCGGAGCCGTCTAATATTTACCGAAGTCAATAAATTATCAATTTCCATATTTAAACTTCTAGTGGGATGAAAATTACAGACACCAGACGCACGCTTAGTAAATCCGCCGGGACGGCGCGGAAAAAGCGGCAAACGGAATTTAACAAGAAAATCGCGGTTGCCGCGGCTGCGATTTTTGTTATTCTCGGCTGCGTTATCTATTACCTGCACCGTCCGGAGGTTAATATAAGCAAAGTGGAGGTTAATGGCGCAGCGGTTCTTAAGCCGGCATTGATTGAAAACGCTATCTTAGACGAGCTTGTCGGTAAATATTTTTACCTGGTGCCGAAAAGCAGTTATTTTTTCTACCCTAAGAATTTAATTTTATCTAAACTTCGGGACAGTTTTAAACGAATAGAAAATATTAGTCTGGAACATAAGGGTTTTACGGGCCTTGTTGTAAATATCAGCGAACGGAGGGAGCGCTATCTTTGGTGCGGCCCCGATTTGATTCTCGAATTGGAACCCGGAAATGAGTGCTACTTCATAGATTCCGGGGGATATGTGTTTTCCGGAGCACCATTTTATTCCGGTAATTTGTTTCTTGAATTTTACGGACCACTTTCAAGCGGGGATAACGCGAGTCCCGTCGGCGGGGTTGTTTTACCCGAAGACTGGTTTGGGAAAATAATCTCATTTAGAAACGCCCTCTTATCTTCCGGTTTTGAGGTTATTAAAATTTTGTCCAAAGAGGATGGCGATTACGAGCTTTTCCTGTTGGGTGGGGGTAAAATTTTAGTGAGCAGTAAAAATGATTTGGATAAAAATATTGAATACCTCAAGCCGGCGCTTTTGACAGAGCCGCTTCGGACAAAATTGGAAATTGAGCGTGGAAACCTTGACTATCTGGACCTGCGGTTTGGCAACAAGGTGTTTTACAGATTCAAGTGAACTATGGGAAGAAAACAGCCGGCTAAAAGCCGGCTATGCATATCAACTCAGTATCCATTTGCGGGATTCAACAACACGTTCCCGGTTTTTCAGGTCTTGCTCGACGATTTCCGGAATCACCACTTGCCGCATGTGTCTTTCATACTCCTGCAACTGCGCGGTTTCCGCTGGGGTTAAGGGACGCAGTCCGGAAATTTCCATAGGTTCGGGCATACCGCCTCCGTCAGAAAAGACAAAATTTTCCTTGTTTAAGTATAATACTTAATGTATATATTGTGAACTGATGGAAAATTTTTGGCAAAAACTTAAGAAACCTATTTTCGCACTGGCGCCGATGGCGGATGTTACCGACATCGCTTTTCGCGAGATTATCACGGAATATGGTAAGCCCGATGTTTTGTGGACGGAGTTCGTTTCGGCTGACGGGCTTGTGTCGGATAAGGGACGGGAACACTTAATGATTGATTTGGCGTACACCGAGGTCGAGCGCCCGATTGTGGCTCAACTCTTCACCTCCAAGCCGGAGAACATGAGAAAGGCCGCGGAGATTGTGCGCGATCTCGGTTTTGACGGTCTGGATATAAATATGGGTTGTCCCGACAGAACAATAGAGAAGCAGGGGGCTGGCGCTGCCTTAATGAAAAATCCGAAGTTGGCGCAGGAAATTATTTATGCCGCAAAAGAAGGCGCGGGTAGTATGCCAATTTCCGTCAAAACTCGTCTCGGATACAACAAAGATGTGCTGGAAGAGTGGCTGCCGGCCATTCTTGAGGCAAAGCCGGCAGCTATAACAGTGCATGCGCGGACGCGTAAAGAAATGTCTAAAGTTCCCGCAAGATGGGAGCGTGTGGCCGACGCGGTGAAAATTGCAAAAGGGAGCGGGGTGCTTATCTTGGGCAATGGCGACGTGACGGATTTGGCCGATGCGGAAAAGAAGGTAAAAGAAAGCGGTGCCGATGGCGCGATGCTCGGCCGTGCGATATTCGGCAACCCGTGGCTCTTCAGTCCACAATCCTTATTCCAATGTTCCCAAGAACAAAAGTTAAAAGTTATGATTGAACATACAAAACTTTTTGAAAAGCTTTTAGGAGGCAAAAAGAATTTCGCCATTATGAAAAAACACTACAAGGCTTATTCCAGTGGTTTTGATGGCGCTAAAGAGCTCCGTATGAAGCTCATGGAAGCGGAAAATGCGGCGGAAGTAGAGGGTATTGTCAAAAGGTTTCTTAGTGATAGGGTTTAGGCAGGTAACGGTAAACAACAAAGGAGGGTTTGTGATGAGACCGATTTCCATAGATAAAATACTGTCAGCCTCAAAGCTTATCGAAGACAAACCGTATCTGGCCACAGGAATTTATTTTTCCAGTGAAGAGGAAAAGAAATACGAGGAACGCGAACGAGAAAGGATCGTCCGTCTATACTCGGTTGTTCTGGAAAGATATCTGAAGAGTGAGGAGGGTCTTGCAACAATCAAGCTTTTCAAACAGGTTTGGGAAGTTCCAGATAAATCTCTTGGCATGGATTGCACACTTGGTTGGTCACGGTGGCGGATATTTTTGTACCAACATGGCTGGCACAACGGTCCGAACGGCCAGGAGGTTATATGGTTTGGCGGTAATGGCCTTGAACGATATTTTCGCGAAGGAAGGTCAAATAAATTCCAAACCTCCCCAATTACCGCCCGCGAGCTAATGATTCGCATGAGTTCGGACTCTAGCGGTCGGAGCCATGATGAGGTAAAAATTTGGCGGCCGGAGCAAGTAGTGCCGTTTATTCGGCTGAACGCAATGGATTTGGTGCGTTTTCTGAATCGTTGAGTAGGTTTTTCGTCGGGGCGCCTGAAACACGGCCCCCTTTTTGTTTTTAATAGTTATGCACCTAAGGAGTAAGAAGGTCGTTGTGGACAAGCTCCCATAGTTATAAAATATTAGTAGGTGACCAAAAGGTAAAGGGGGAATTCCTATGTTGAATGGAGCCCAGTTGTTTGCAAAAGTGGAAGCTCATAGCGCACAGGCTGCCTTCAGCGCATATCTAATCACAATAGGCACTCTTGCGAGGGGCAGGTTTGACGAGACTGACATTATTATTTATCGCTGTTGGCATCGTGGCCGCGAATGTGGTTCCGATAAGCACGAGATGATCAGTTTCAATCCGGTGCATAAGGCTGCAGTACGCTTTTTCTTTCCGCATGGGCCGCCTAGCCGTAATGGCGGTTCGCCGTGGGTGGAGACCACAGGCTGGCTAAACCAGGTAGTCATGTCGGCTTTTCATATAAATGGAGAGGACCTTATAAGGATAAATAATTGCCCTCAACATTTACCCGCCCACTTCTATCTGTAGGGAAAGAGCTACCGGATGCGACTGTCTTTTTTCAGCCCGTGTTTTTTCGCGGGCTTTTTCTTTTGAGGCGTTCTACTGGTATAATCACTTTTACATATGGCGAAAAACTCAAGCGAAAATAAGAATCCTGGGAATGTTGCTTTTTACCGCAAATACCGACCGGATACTTTCGGCAAGGTGCTAGGTCAGGATCATATTGTTTCCGTTCTAAAAAGCGCGGTTGAATCAGGTTCTACCGTGCATGCCTATCTTTTTGCCGGCTCGCGGGGAACAGGGAAGACATCTGTGGCGAGGATTCTATCCCGCGAGCTCGGCACGAGCGAAAACGACCTTTATGAAATAGACGCGGCTTCCAACCGCGGTATTGATGATGTGCGGGCGCTTAAAGAGGCGGTACAGGCATTACCGTTTGAGTCCAGGTACAAAGTCTATATTGTGGATGAAGTTCATATGCTCACAAAGGAAGCTTTCAACGCTCTTCTTAAAACACTGGAGGAGCCGCCGAAGCATGTTGTTTTCATATTGGCGACAACCGAGCTCGGAAAACTTCCCGAGACTATAATTTCACGCTGTCAGGTTTTCAATTTCAGGAAGCCCTCGGAGCAGGTGCTTAAAGATTTGGTGTTGGACATTGCCCAAGCTGAGGGCGTGA
>JBAZYZ010000019.1:0-11082 GCA_041659085.1 Minisyncoccota bacterium | reverse complement strand
GGGCTTTACTTTTACCTTTCTTTCCGTATACTGGAGCCTATGTTTGAACTAAAGACAGAAACGCGGGACATAAAGGCAAATCCAAAAGTTTTGCGCGGAGAAGGAAAACTCCCGGCTGTTTTCTATGGTCGTAAGGAAAAATCTACTCCGATTACCCTTGACTCCATTCAGTTTAAAAAGATTTGGAAGGAGGCGGGCGAATCCAGCATTGTTACTTTGAAGACGGCAGGCGGGGAGATTGGCGCTATTATCCATGATGTTCAGATGGATCCGGTCAGGGGTGAGCCGACCCATGTTGATTTTTATGTTGTTGAACAAGATAAACCCATTGAAGTTTCGGTGCCGCTTGAGTTCATCGGCGTCTCTCCCGCAGTCAAGGATTTGGGTGGTGTTCTGGTGAAAGTGCTACATGAGATTGAAATTGAAGCATTACCGAAAGACTTGCCGCATTCTATCGTAGTTGATATTTCAAGCCTGGCTCAAATTGACAGTCATATTACAGCCAAGGATTTGCCGCTTAGTCGGGGCGTCACACTTGTTACTAAGGAAGGTGAAATAGTTGCCCTTGTCTCCGCCGCCCGCGAGGAGAAAGAAGAAGAAGCGCCTGCGGCTATTGATATGTCGGCTATTGAGGTGGAGAAGAAGGGGAAGAAAGAAGAAGAAGGGGGAGAAGCGGGAGCAACCGAAGAAGACAAATAACGGATTAAAAACAAAAGACCGCCTTATGGCGGTTTTTTGTTTGATTGGCTGCTAAGGCAATTCCACCGGGATCTATAAGCTAAAAGTTGTTCTTGCTGTATAATTAAAGATAATGAATTTAAATTGCCCGACAAAGGCCTTTATTTTTTTTACCCTGGTTATTGGGGCCTTTTTGCCGATTTTTGGCGCAAATATTATGGCTCAATCGGCCGGCGATTTGGTTGCTGAGCGTCGAACTAAGCTTGAGGGTGACCTTAAGATCCTTGAGTCGCAAATAGAGGCGCAACAGCAGATTATTGATGCCAAAAGACGCGATACGGTGTCTCTTGAACGCGATATATCCATCTTTGACGCTAATATAAAAAAGGCCAACTTGAGTATAAAAGCGCGTGATATTAGCATAAAACAACTGACTAACAGCATTGCGGACAAGAAACAAACCATAGGCGTTCTTTCCGGCAAGCTTTCGCGCGAGCTCGAATCCCTTGCCCAACTTATACGTAAGACGGATCAAATAGAGAACGTGCCTTTGCAGGAATTTGTTCTGGGTAACGGCACTATTTCTGATGTTTTTGCGGATGTTGACAGGTTTCGTACCCTAGAGGACGCTTTGAATAAGTCACGCGACATAGTGTCACGGAATAAGGCGGACACGGAAGATGAGAAAAAAGCCCTGGAAGACAGAAAGACCGAAGAGTCGCAGCTCCGCTCCATTCAAATGTTGGAGAAACAGCGCTTGGAACAGGATAAAAAAGCCAAAGCAAAACTTTTGGCCACAACAAAAGGGCAGGAGGCTGAGTATCAAAAGATTTTGAAAGCCCGCCAGAAAGACGCGGCCGCTATAAGAAGCGAACTCTTCGCCTTACAGGGTTCAAAATCCATTTCATTCGGAAAGGCTTTTGAGTACGCAACCGAGGTTTTAAACAAGCTCGGCATAAGACCGGCCTTTTTGCTCGGTATTATTACTGAAGAGTCCAACTTGGGAGAGAATGTCGGGACCGGAAACTGGCGGACGGACATGCATCCTACAAGAGATCAGCCGGTTTTCGCCACTATTGTAGCTGAGCTTGGTCTTGACCCTGACAAGATGCCGGTTTCCAAAAAACCTTGGTATGGCTGGGGAGGGGCCATGGGACCGGCGCAGTTCATTCCGTCCACTTGGATTTTATATAAAGACAGAATTGCCGACCTTACCGGGCATAATCCGCCCAACCCATGGGACCCGTACGATGCTTTTATGGCGTCAGGTATTCTTTTGAAAGATAATGGCGGGGCGGGCGGAAATGCAGCCAAGGAACGTCTTGCGGCGCTCCGGTATCTGGCCGGGTGGACGAATGCCACCAAAAAGGCTTATGCCTTCTACGGTGACGATGTTATGGCTTTAGCCGCAAAGTACCAGCAGCAGATTGATATATTGCAAAATAGCCAGTAGTTTGGTAGAGTTTGCCACATGAAGAAAGAAATCCACCCGGAATATTATCCTAAAATAAAGGCTACCTGCGCCTGCGGCGCGACTTATGAGGTTTCTTCCACCATGCCTGAAATTCACGTGGAAATCTGTTCCGCCTGCCATCCTTTCTATACAGGCACCGATAAGATTATGGATACCGCCGGTCGCGTTGATAAGTTCAAGAAGCGCGTTGCCACACATCAGGTTGTTAAGGCGGCTGTTAAGCCAAGAACGGTAAAAATCTCCAAAAACAAGAAATAGCGTATTCCACTATTAAATCCGCCTGCTTGGGCGGTTTTAATTTGTGTGAATTTCCAATTTCCAATGATCAATTTTTAAAAGGATTCGTTTAATACATTAATATTTGAAAATTCATTGTAAATTGTGGACTGATAATTGATAATTAACTCTATGGACCTGAATATTGAAGAACTTAAGAAAAACAGCCGGACTTCATACCTGGCTACTGAATACGAACGGCTCTTGCGGGAGGAGGCGGATGTTAACGCCATGACGGAACATGACCCCGGAATGAAAGATTTGGCGGAAGGGGAGCTTTCCGCGCTGAGAACACAGAGGGGGGCGCTTGAACAGCAGTTAAAAAATATGCTGGCTCAGGAAAAGGAAGAAGCGGAAAAACCAATCGGCGTTATTCTGGAGGTTCACGCCGGCGCAGGAGGGGACGAAGCTTCTCTCTTCACCTGGGAACTTGCGGAGATGTACGGCAAGTACGCTCTGATAAATAACTGGGGCGTGACCAAGCTTGATGAATCAAAAAGCGAACTCGGCGGGTATAAAGAAGCTTCATTTGAAATAATAGGCAAGGGCGCATATGAGGCTCTTCGTTACGAAATGGGCGTGCATCGCGTCCAGCGCATACCGGCTACCGAGAAGTCCGGAAGAATCCACACCTCTACCGCCTCAGTCGCCATTATGCCAATACGGAAAAAAGAAAGTTTTGAAATAAACCCGGCTGACATTGAAATGGAATTGTCGCGTTCCGGAGGGGCGGGCGGACAGAATGTGAACAAAGTGGAGACGGCGGTGCGGCTGATACATAAACCGACAGGTATTGCGGTGCGCTGCACGAGCGAGCGGAGTCAGCTCAAAAACAGGGAGAAGGCAATGAGCATGCTTGTGGCGAGACTCGTGTCTATGAAAGAGGAAGAAGACGCCAAAAAACTTACGGCAGACAAGAAGAGCCAGATTGGCACAGGGGACAGGTCGGAGAAAATACGGACATACAACATCCCTCAGGACCGCATCACGGACCATCGCATCAAACAGTCCTGGCACAACGTGGAAAAAATTCTTGGCGGGGACATCTCGGTAATCGTTGAAGCATTCGCGGAGTTTGAAAGAACAGGAGTCGTTGGCAAAGAGGATGAATAAAAAATTTACAATTAATAATAAATAAAAAAATGACCACTCAATCCAGGGGAAAAATAGGCGCAGGAATCACCCCGCATCCCTTCCATATGGAAGAAAAAGAATATGGGAGCAAATACAAAGACCACCTGGTTGAACAGTATAAGAAATATATCGACGGTGTTGAGATACTCATTACGCGCCGGCAAAAGACAAACGATTTTTTCCTGACAATCAATACGGCCATGTTTACCCTGATTGGTTTTTCAAGCAAGCTGGCTGAATCTTATTTTGTGTTTGTCGCTGCGGTAATCTCGTGTCTAGGGGCTTTTATCTCCATTATGTGGTACAGATTGATGCGTTCTTACCGCGATATCGGTGAAAATAAATACCGCGTTCTGCATAAAATGGAAGAGAAGCTACCGGCATCGTTATACTCTTTTGAGTGGGACCTTCTTGGGCGCGGTGAAGACGAAAAGAAATATACTCCGATTATGCATGTTGAAATGAAGATACCTGTTGTTTTCACTGTCTTTTATGCCGTACTTTTTGTGGTGGTGTTTATTTGGTGGCTATAGGGTCAAAAATGCCGCCCTTGACAGATAAGTTATTTTAGTATATTCTGTTGTGTAACAGTATATCTCACTGGTTTTAGCGCTCGGGAAGCAATGCTTCCATAAACCACAGAGATTCTCTGTGGTTTCCTATTTAGTCTCTGATTGAGACCTTCGAAACGGTCATTCTTTAGTATTTATCGAGAGCCGGAAGCTAAAACCCATTTGGGGGTGTTTGTTTCTATTATTTTAAAATCCATCTAAAAAACAATATGTATCAGAAGAAATTTAACAGTGCCGGCAGAACCGGCAGACAATCGTCATTTCATAGCCGTCCGCCTCACAAGCGTGGCTCTTCGCCAAGCCGCGGCAGAAGCGGAAGCGCGCGTGGCGAGAGGATTGATGTTTCAAAGTTTATAAACAAAAGCGTTATTATGGAACGCCCTCTGGTTTTCGTCCCGGAGCATTCTTTTGCCGATTTTAAAATTGCGGAAGAGCTCAAGAAAAATATCATCAATAAGGGTTATATAACCCCGACTCCTATTCAGGATAAAATAATTCCGCATATTTTGAATGGTGAGGACGTGGTTGGCATCGCCAACACAGGCACCGGCAAGACAGCGGCTTTTCTTATCCCTCTTATTAACAAAGTTTTGCTTAGTCCAAAAGATGAAAAAATCTTGATTGTCGTGCCGACTAGGGAACTTGCCATACAGATAGACCAGGAGCTCAAGGGGTTTACCCCTCGGCTGAAGATCTTTTCAGTTTGCGTTGTGGGCGGGGCGCCTATTGGACGCCAGATTTCGGAACTCCGTTATCACAACAACTTCATAATCGGCACGCCCGGACGCATCAAAGATTTGATTGAAAGAAAAAATCTCAACCTTTCCGGATTCAGAACGGTGGTTTTGGATGAGGCCGACAGGATGCTTGATATGGGTTTCATCAATGATATGAAGTTTATGATGGCCCAGATGCCGAAGGAGAGGCACACCCTTTTCTTCTCAGCCACTGTTTCCCACGAGATAGAAATTTTAATCAAAGATTTTCTCAAAAATCCGGTTACAATTTCCGTTAAAACAGGAAACACCTCGGCCAATGTAGACCAGGATGTTGTTCGTTTGAAGGCGGGGGATAATAAGGTTGATGTCCTGCACGATTTACTTATAAACGAAGGCTTTAAGAAAGTGCTTATTTTCGGCAAAACCAAGCACGGGGTGGAGAAACTGTCCAACACTCTCGTTGAGCGCGGTTTCAAAGCGGAATCAATCCATGGTGATAAGAACCATGCTCGCAGGCAAAAGGCGCTCCGGATGTTCAAGGAGAACCAGGTTCAGGTGCTTGTGGCGACGGATGTGGCGGCTAGGGGCCTGGACATTGCCGACATCTCCCATGTCATCAACTTCGACATCCCGGCCACCCACGATGATTATGTTCATCGCATAGGTCGAACCGGACGCGGAGACAAGAAGGGTAAGGCATTAACATTCATTGGTTAAGATTAGAATAAAAATATGATAACAAAAAACTTTATGCAAAACGGACCGTCAAAAACATTTCAGAACAAAGGCAAGTGGGTTGAGCGCACGACCAAAGCCGCGGTTCTGCTTTGTTCTTGCGGCAACAAGTATATCCAGACGCGCGGAGATAAACAGACCACGTGCGTGAAGTGCATGTACAAGAAGTAAATAGTATAATATTCCACTATGGCTAAAGGCGACACCATCGTCAGATTTGAGAACGTGTCATTTGAGTTCGGACACAACAAACCCATTTTGAAAGAAGTGGATTTTTCGTTGCGTCGCGGGATGAAGACGACTCTGATGGGTCAGAATGGCGCCGGCAAAAGCACTATATTTAAATTAATTACCGGGGAACTTATTCCCGAAGACGGGAAAGTTATTATTGGCGAGAAGCTCACCATCGCCACCGCCAAGCAGGTTATTCCGCGCGAGGACATGGAGCTTTCCGTGCGCGCGTTTTTTGAAAAATGTTTTGACCACAAGGTTTACGATATTGACCCGCGTATAGACAAGGTTCTGGAAGCGGTTAACTTAATCGTAAATCAGGATGAGGTCAAAGACAGGATTATAAAATCTTTCTCGGGCGGACAGCAGGCGAGATTGCTCTTGGCATCGGCTCTTATCCAAAATCCCGACTTGCTGCTGCTCGACGAGCCGACCAACAATCTGGACAAAGACGGCATCGCTCACCTGACTAAATTTCTTATTGATTACAAAAAATCTGTCGTCGTTATTTCCCACGACGCGGAATTCTTGAATGCTTTTACCCACGGGGTCTTGTATTTGGATGTGCATACCAGAAAAATAGAGCAGTATGTCGGCAACTATTCCGATGTTGTGGCGGAAATAACTTTGCGCATTGAAAAGGAGAATAGGAAGAATGCTCAGCTCGCCAAAGAAATTCAGGATAACAAAGACAAAGCCAACTTTTTCGCTATGAAGGGAGGACAGATGCGCCTGGTGGCGAAAAAAATGCGCGAGCGCGCGGAGGAGCTTGAAGAAGAAAAAGTGGACGTGCGGAAGGAGGACAGAACCATCCGGCCATTTATCATTCCCGCTCAGCCTGAAATTATCGGCGATGTCCTCACCATCACTTCTTTCAAGGTTATTAAAGAAGGTAAGGCGGTCATACGCAAAAAGAAAATTGTATTAAAGAAAAAGGAGCATATGCTTCTCTCCGGCCCAAACGGCATCGGCAAGAGCACCCTCCTTGAAGCGCTTGCCACAGGGCATGCCAAGGGTGAGACTATTACCCCGGGCGTGCGCGTAGGCTATTACCGCCAGGACTTTTCCACGCTTAATTTTGAAGACACAGTTTATGATTCTTTGGCGGGGGTGATGGAAGTGGTGAATGACGACAAGCTCCGATCAACCGCGGCAAGCTTTCTTATAACAGGGGAAGTTATGAACTCAAAAATCGGCAGCCTGTCCGAAGGACAGAAAGGACTGGTGGCCTTTGCCCGATTGGTCCTGGAGAGGCCTGGGCTGCTGCTCCTTGATGAACCAACCAACCATATCAACTTCCGACACATTCCAGTAATTGCTGAAGCCTTGGACAAATACGAAGGCGCGATGATTCTTGTTTCCCACGTGCCGGAATTCGTAAAGCAAATACGGATTGACGAGGTGCTTGAGCTCGATAAATAGAACAGCGCTCTACAATCCTATACTCTTCAGAAAAGTTTCCAGTTCTTTGCCGATAATTTCGCGGTGCGCGTTCGGCTTCAGTGTCCCGAGGCGAATATTCATTACCCTGATGCGGGTAAGGTCAGCCACGTCATTGTGCAGATTGGCGCACATGCGGCGTATCTGGTGCTTCTTGCCTTCGGTTAAGGCAATTTTAAAACTTTGGTCGCCCATAATAGTAACTTTGCATTTTTTTGTCAGATAACCCTCAATATCCACCCCCGCTTCCATATGCATTTTAAAACTGGGACGCAGGGGATTGCGGACCGTAACCACGTATTCTTTTTCGTGCTCGTGTTCGGGATTGAGCAGCCGGTCGGTAACGCGCCCGTCGTCGGTGAGTATTATTAAGCCGTGAGAATCCTTGTCCAAGCGTCCCACAGGGAAGACATACTTGCCTTTGATGTTGACCGAGTGTTCAATATCTTTTTCTCCCATCTGCGGAGAGTGGGTGATAACGCCCTTGGGCTTGTTGTAGGCGAAGTAAGAATATTTCTTTTGTTTTTCTTTGCTCTTCACTTCCACCAGATCTTTCTCGTTGACCTTTGAGCCCAAGATGGCAAGCTTGCCGTTTATGAAGACAACCTTCTTCGCTATGAGTTTGTCGGCGTCCCGGCGCGTTGAATAACCCTGGCTGGAGAGGTATTTATTGATACGCATAGGATATGGCTCCTCCTTTGGTATGGGAGATTTGCCAGGCAGTTTAGGCGGCTTGATGCTTTTGGCGTCTTTTTGGCGTACCTTGGAGTACCTCTTATTTCGTCCTTTATTCTTTCCTTTAACCATAGATTTGTGGAGTATAGCATTTTTCACTAATTGGCATAATGCTTTTATGTTTTTCGCATTTTTACCCGTGACGCGTATGGTAGAATGAAAAATAATTCCAATGCTTAAATCAAGTTTGTTTGTTTGGTTATTATCCACAGTTGCGATTATTCTTTTGGGGTATTTTCTTTTGACTGGCGGCGGGGCTTCGAAGATAACCAATTACCCGCCAAAAGGCGATGCGATAATTTCTTTTGGCGACAGTTTGGTTGAGGGAATCGGAGCGGGGGATGGAAAGGATTTCACCTCGCTCCTATCTAAACGCTTGGAGACACCGATTGTGAACGAGGGAGTAAGCGGCGATACGACAGAAGAAGGACTTTCACGGATTGATGCCGTGCTCGCGAAATATCCTAACCCCAGGGTTGTCCTTGTTCTTTTGGGCGGCAATGATTTTTTACGCCGGGTGCCGAGGGAAAAAACATTTCAGAATTTGGCAAAGATAATTGAAAAGATACAAAACCGCGGCGCTGTCGTTCTGCTGCTTGGAGTGCGAGGCGGACTCCTGGGCGACCAATACAATTCTTTGTTTGAAGGTTTAGCAGGGCAGTACCATGCGGCTTTTGTCCCGGATGTTTTGGATGGTCTGCTGGGGCGTCCTGAATATATGAGTGATGAAATTCATCCAAACGACAAAGGTTACGGAGTAATCGCCTCGCGTGTTTATCCCGTCCTTGCCGGATTGTTAAAGTAACTTTGGTTGTTTGCTCTCTTTGGCGGAGTGGTATACTTTGTGTGTTATGTCCGAACCGCTAGCGTCCAGAATAAGACCTGAAACACTGGATGAATTCATTGGCCAAGAGCATTTGGTTGGGGCAAATAAGCCTCTCCGCGTCGCAATAGAGAAAAAACACCTATTTTCTTTTATCTTTTGGGGCCCGCCGGGAGTTGGGAAAACCACGCTTGCCCGCATTTATGCCAAAAGCCTCAATGCTAAATTTTATGAATTGTCGGCTGTGTCGGCGGGAAAAGATGATATACGGAAAATAATAACCGATGGAAACGACGGTCGTCCGAAAGTTCTTTTTTTGGACGAGATCCATCGTTTTAATAAAGCCCAGCAAGATTACCTTTTACCGTCGGTTGAAAAGGGGATTCTAACGCTGATTGGGGCGACAACCGAGAACCCGAGTTTCGAAGTCATATCGGCCCTTCTTTCCCGGTGTCGGGTGTTTGTGTTGAATGAATTGTCCAGCGGGGAAATGGGCAAGATAATAAAACGCACGGGAATGAGGGTTCCCAAAGAGGCGGCTGATTGGCTCATCTCAATGGCGAACGGCGACGCGCGACAGGCTCTTTCTTTGCTTGAAAATACGGAAGGGTTATACGGGGTAATAACATCGGAAAATTTAAAGAACGCGCTTCAGTCAAAGTTTTTGCGCTATGATAAAAAAGGAGAGGAGCATTACAATACGATAAGCGCGTTTATCAAGAGCATGCGCGCGGGTCAGCCGGATGCGGCAATTTACTATTTGGCCCGCATGGTTGACGCGGGAGAGGATCCGAAGTTTATCGCGCGAAGAATGGTGGTATTCGCTAGCGAAGACATAGGTCTTGCCCAGCCGACGGCGCTTGTGGTGGCGAACGAGATTTTCCGCGCGGTGGAAACAATCGGGCTTC
Organism: Minisyncoccota bacterium; assembly: GCA_041659085.1. Lineage (GTDB taxonomy): Bacteria > Patescibacteriota > Minisyncoccia > Phycocordibacterales > VMEP01 > JBAZYZ01. Next base: position 1,357 of record JBAZYZ010000019.1, on the reverse strand, counting down.
CGGAGTGCGCTATCAACCTCGCGCATGGCGTGGCTTACTTGTCACAGTGCAAGAAAAACAGAAGCGCTTATGACGCGCTACGCGCGGCGCAAGCAGACATAAAAACTTACGGCAATCTGCCGGTCCCCTTGAATATAAGAAATGCCCCGACCGGACTTATGAAAGAACTCGATTATGGGAAAGGATATGAAATGTACGCAAAGGAAAGTTTCTTGCCGGAAAAATTGAAGAAAAAGAAATACTTAAAAAAACTGGATAAGTGAGGGTTTGCTTTCTTGGCTTAACCTATTAGAATAAACGAACAATACTATGAAAACAAAAACAGCCATACTCGCAACCATATTTTCTTTATTCTTTCTGCCTATTTTGGCAATCGCCGACGCCCGGTCGGAAATCAATATTGATTCAAACGGGAAGATGTCAATAAAGAATCTTAAGGTAACAATGGTTCCGGAACCGGGGAAATCAAAGTTTTTCTACGCCCGCGCCGTATGGGACAATGTATTCATCAGGATAACCGTCTTAACAAATGATAAAACCGACATTTCAAAAAAATATGGCGAGAAGGCATCGGTATTTGATATAAAAGACGGCGATATTCTCAGTGTTGAAGGAATCCTTCCGAGCTCTTCCGACACCTTGAATGTGCAGGCCTCAAAGATTGTTGACCTGTCTCTTGAGAGAGAAGACAAAGAAGTAAGCGGTAAGGTAATTGCCATGATGACTTCGCCTTATGGTTTTACGATTAGGTCCTCTAAGGGGAATATTATTGGGGTGAATATTCTTGGCGGGACGACTATAACTAAGGGCGCGCGCGCAATTACACGAAGCGAACTTGCTCCCGGGGATACGGTCCTCTCGGTTAAGGGGACATTTGATTATACGAACTCTACCATTGATGCCGCGAGTATTGAAGTGTACCAGGACAAGGGCGTTTTCAAGCCGCGCAATTTTCAGGGAATTCTCGTTAGTATTTCAGGCGCCGCTTTGCCTGTTACGGCCGTTGTTCTTACTGAAGGAAAACAATATACTGTTTATCTTCCATCAACCGCCGGTATTTTAAACAAAGCGAAAGGCAAAACCAATCTGACTCGTTTTGTGGCGGGTGACGCGGTGCGTTTTTACGGCACCGTCAGAAAAACGAATCTTTCGGAAATTGACGCGGATGTTCTGCGCAATTTGAATTTCTAAACGGTCTCCTGTAATCCGCGTTGCGTTTTTAATGGTGATTTTAATATTGCTGTCGTGATATAATAATCAGACTTATGAGCCAGTCAATATCGCGGATTGAAAAGTATGTGCGTGCCGCCAACTATATTTCCGCCGCGCAGATATATCTGAAAGGCAATTATCTATT
>JBAZYZ010000018.1:0-12247 GCA_041659085.1 Minisyncoccota bacterium | reverse complement strand
GCCTGGAGGACATGGGGGGCGCGGGCGGGAGCGAGATGCTTAAGGAGTATAAGGATATGGAAGAACGCGATCAGTTTCTGACGCGCGAGATAGAAGACCTGAAGAAAAGCGCCGAGTCCCTCACTTCGCTTATCAAAGAACTAAAGGAAAAACTGGATACGCAATTTGACGAAGGTATTGATAAAATCAACAACCAATTTTCCAATTTCTTTGCGCTCATGTTCGGCGGCGGCTCAGCTTCAATTACCGTGTTTGAAGAGAAGAAAAAGGTTCGCGCTTTTGACCCTGATGCGCCGGAAGAAGAGATGTACGCGCTAGAGGAAGAAACGGAACCCGAGCGAGGAATCGACATCAGGGTAAATTTGCCGCAGAAGAAAATCCGCGACCTGGCGATGCTCTCTGGCGGCGAGAGAGCGCTTACTTCCATCGCGCTTTTGTTCGCTATTTCCCAGGTGAATCCTCCGCCATTTTTGGTGCTGGACGAGACGGACGCGGCGCTCGATGAAGCAAATTCCAGAAAGTACGGCGATATGCTGGAGAATCTTTCCAAAGTTTCCCAGCTTATCGTCATTACCCACAACCGCGAGACGATGTCCCGCGCCGGTGTTATTTACGGTATTACCACAGGCTCCGATTCGGTTTCCAAACTTCTATCCATTAAGTTTGATGAGGCGGTGGAGATTGCGAAATAAAATAATAAACAAATAAAAAATTTGATGCCCAGACTGCCAAAGCCACCGAAGGAATCTTTGATATATGAAGACAAACATGTCTATGTTTGTCTGGCTTCATACCCAATAACGAAAGGGCACACTATCGTCGCGTGGAAAAAGCCGGTGAAAGATATACACGATTTGAGCTGTGAACAATACGATTATTTAATGAACACGGTTGATGTTACTAGAGATACCATCCTAAAAACTCTTAAAGTCAAAAAAGTTTATTTGCTTTATATGGACGAAATTAAGCATGTCCATTGGCATTTGGTGCCGAGATTTAACGAGAAGGGGGTTAATGTTCTTGAACACACGCCAAAACATGCCAAAGATTTTCCTCTGGCTTCTAAATTACGCCCAAAATTTTTCGATACCCTAAAAAAACACAAAAAAGATTTTTAACAGAATACCTGCTTGGAAGCCGAATCTCTAACTGAAAAAGCCGCGCAATGCGCGGCTTTTTGAATTGTAAGTTATAGGTTAATTCCTACGCGAATTTATAATCCAGTGTTTTTTTCACCATGTCGGCGGCGACTACCGTGAAGCGAATTTTGTCGCCCAGGGTAAATGTTCTCTTGGTGCGTTCGCCAACGACGCGATAGTGCTTTTCGTCAAAGTTGTAGAAGTCGTCGCCGATATCGCGGAGTTTGACCATACCCTCGCATTTCGTTTCCTTTTCTTCCACATAAAGACCCCATTCGGTTACACCGGAGATAACGCCGTCAAATGTTTGTCCGACACGGGAAGACATATATTCCACCTGCTTGTATTTGATTGAAGCGCGCTCGGCGTCAGACGCTTCCTTCTCACGTTGGGAAGAATAATTGCAGAGTGTGTCGTAGATATGCCATTCTTTTTCGCCCACCTCTTTGTCGTGGAGATAATCTTCCAAAAGACGGTGGACCATGACGTCAGGATACCTTCGGATAGGGGAAGTGAAATGCGTGTAGTGCTCAAAAGCTAATCCATAATGCCCGATATTTTCCGTGGAATAAACCGCTTTAGCCATTGAGCGGACAACCGCTGTCTGTATCATATCTTTTTCGGTCTTCCCATCGAGACTGGTAAGCAATTTGTTCAGTTCATTCGGAGCAATATCGCCATCGTGAAGCTTGAGTTCGTAGCCGACACTTTTCAGGAAGAACGCCAGGTTGGCGACCTTCTCCTGGTTTGGCGTGCCGTGCACGCGATAGACGAAGACATTTTCCTTGCCGTTCTTTTTGGCGCGGTCGGCCACGTATTTTGCCACGCTCTTGTTGGCGAGAAGCATAAATTCTTCAACCAGCTTGTGCGTGTCTCCGCGCGTCTTCTTGTAAACTTTGATAGGCACGCCATTTTCATCCAGAATGAATTTAACCTCTTCCTGCTCCATTGATATGGCGCCTTCTTCGAATCTCTTTTGGGTAAGTTTCTTGGCGAGGGTGTTTAATATGTTTAGCTCCTCATAATAATCTCCGGTTTTTTCATTAAGCGTCGCCTGAGCGTTTTCATACGTGAAGCGTTTATCAGAATTGATTATGGTTTTCCCGAACCACTCCTTAAGCACTTCGGCTTTTTCGTTCATAACGAAGACCGCGCTCATTGAGAGCTTGTCTTCTCTCGGATTCAGGCTGCAAAGGTCGTTGGAGAGCTCTTCCGGAAGCATTGGTATTGTACGGTCCACCAGATAGACAGAAGTGCCGCGTTTTATGGCTTCCTGGTCCAGCGAACTTCCGGGGCGGACATAGTTGGACACATCCGCGATATGCACGCCGATTTCGTAATTGCCACCCTCTAATTTTTCGAATGAAATTGCATCGTCAAAATCTTTGGCATCTTCCGGGTCAATGGTGAAAGTCGTGATTTTCCGGAAGTCTCTCCGCTCCGCTATGTCTGGGGCGGTAATGCCCCGCTCTTTCATTAGAGAAGCTTCATGTTCTACCGTTTTGGGGAAACTCGCGCCGAATCCGCGTTCCAGGGCGATGGCTCGCATCTCGGCGTTGTTCTCGTTTGGCTTACCAAGCACTTCCACTATTTCACCCTCGGGACTTTTCTTGGGGTCAACCCAGCTCTTGATTACGCCGAAAACCTTGTCGCCCTCTTTCGCTCCGCTTAATTTTTCTTTCGGTATGAGAATGTCGGTGTACATTCTGGTATCTTGCGGGACGAGGAAATAAACGCCTTTTTCCACTTCAAGCACGCCGGCAAAGCCAGGCTTGGCGCGGACCAGAACTTCCAGAATTTCGCCCGATGGCTGGCGGTCTCGGCGCTTCGGATGGGGGAGAGCTTTTACCCGGTCGCCGTGGAGGGCGGTGTTTAAAAAGGCGGATTGGATTTCAATATCTTCCTCCTCTCCCTCCACTCGCACGTAACCTATGCCTTTTGAGCTTATGGAAATAACCCCTTCAACCGCGTTTTGCGCCGAGTCCGTACCTTTATTTTGGAATTCGTCATTATTCATAATTGCGTGGATTATAACACAAAAGTGTTTTGTTGACGGTTTTTGGGGATTCTGTTAGTATGTCATTCATGTTAATGATACGTCTGCAGAGAATAGGACGCACCAACAGCCCGCACTTTCGGGTTGTTTTGACCGACAAAAGAAACTCTCCGAAGTCGGGAAAGTTCCTGGAAATACTCGGTTCATACGGCGCCAAGAAGGGGGACTTCAAGGTAAACGGCGAGCGCGTGAAATATTGGATAAGCCAGGGCGCGAAAGTTTCCGACACAATGCACAATTTTCTCATAACTCACAAAGTTACTACCGGCAAGAAGATAAACGTTTTGCCGTCCAAGCATCCGATTAAAAAGGAAGCTCCGGAGGTTAAAGAAACCCCTGTTGCCGCAGAAGCCGCTCCGGCCGAAGCGCCAGCCGCCTAGTTTTTGCCGGCTTTTGACTTCGCTTTTTTTCTCTAATACAATACAGATACGCGCTTACTGCGAAACGGCGCGCGCACTTTTAACAGAATTATCTAACACGAATTATGTCAGACAAAGACAAGGAATTTCTTGAATATGTTGTTAAGGAACTGGTTGATAATCCAAGTGATGTAAAGGTTGACAGGACGATTGATGAAATGGGAGTTCTTTTGACCCTCTCGGTAAACGCAGCCGATATGGGCAAGATAATAGGACGGAACGGCAATACCGCCAAAGCTGTTAGAACTCTGCTACGCGTTGTAGGGATGAAAAACAATGCCCGTGTAAACATGAAGATAAACGAGCCGGAAGGAAGCACTCATGTTCGGCCAGCCGCCGCGAACGTTGACGCAGCGATGGAGGAGGTGAGGAATATGTAAAAGAAAAAAGCCCCGCATGATGCGGGGCTTTTTTCTTTTACCCTATCGTGATAGAACAAGCTTATGAAATTCCACGTAATTACATTATTCCCCGATTCGCTCAAGTCGTATCTTGAGACCTCCATTATCGGGCGGGCGATTAAGGCCAAGAAGATTTTGGTTAAGGCTTATAATCCTTATGATTTTGCCGCTGGCAAATGGAAGAAGACTGACGACCGGCCATACGCCGGAGGACCGGGACTAGTTCAGTACGCTTTGCCTGTTCTTAGGGCTGTGGAGAAAGCGCTCGGCAGGAGAAAAGCCAAAATAATTTTATTTTCGCCATCGGGAAAGAAATTCACGAATACTCTTGCGCGGAAGTGGGCGAAAGACGGGAAAGATTTGATTTTGATATCGGGGCGTTATGAAGGCATAGACGCGCGGGTGAAAAAAATTCTGAAAGCCGAAGAAATTTCAATCGGAGACTATGTGCTGACTGGCGGAGAGCTTCCGGCTATGGTGGTGATAGATGCGGTATCGCGACAAATAGAGGGCGTGCTCGGAAAATTTGAATCAGTGGAAGAAAATCGCGTATCGGCAAGCGAAGTTTATACACGCCCCGAAATTTTGGAATACAAAGGCAAAAAATATCGCGCGCCCAAAGTCTTGCTATCCGGCGACCATAAGAAAATAGAAGAGTGGAAGAGAGGCAAAAAACTCCAAAAATAAAGGGCTATTTTACTCGCGCATGAAATCCTCTTGACAGCCTCTGGGACGGGTGTAGGGTTCTTTATAGGTATGATTTAAGGTGGAATTTTTACATTCCCTTAGATTATTTTTTTAGGTGTCTTCCTTTGGCTTTATTTAGCAATTTATCAATTAAATTAGCTTATGCCAAAGTTTGCCCCGACTTACTCCCTCCTTCTCGGGAATAAAATCCCCCCAAGTGAAGCATAGCCGAGACAGCTTCGACGTCAGCAAAATTAAATCAACCACAATTAAGAAGACCCTATGGGGGTTTTGTGAATTGATGGTTGTAATGATTTAAGTTTTGAGGCGGCTTTATCAATATAGAAATAACCAATTAATAATAAGTAATTAACAGGTAATAAAAAATATATGAAAAAAATACGAAATGTTTCGGCGTTTGTGCTCTTTTCGGTTCTCGCATTCGGAGCCTCTACTGCATTCGCAGTAGTTGGCGAAGGTACTGCAACAATCGATGGTGGTGCAAATGTAACCGTCACACAAGCGACATCGCAGGTATTCACTGTTGTCTTGACGGTTGGCGCATCTGGGATTACTGCTGATGCAGAAAATCCAACTTTTACCGTTCCTGCTGGATTCACTGCTCCAACTAGCACTCCTGTCGCAACCGCAGGAGACGTGTTAGTTGATGGTGATTGGTTTGTTATAGGTGGAGGCACTTGTTTAGTAGATAGCCCATCAGTTGGTTTGACTGCTGCAACTGGTCAGGTAATTACAGTTGATGTGACGACAGCCTGTACTGTCGGCCCCGGTGGCACAATCACTCTTACATACAAAGGAAAATCTGACACAGAGGGTGTGGTACCATTTGATATCGGAACTAATGATGTAATTAGTAATGCGCCAGTTCAATCTATTAGTTTTGCTCCAAACAGTGCTACTCTCCCTACAATAACTGTTACGGCACCCGCAACAAGCGGTCCTGTTTGGGAGGAGAACGGAACTCCAAACGGTGTTCTTGATTCAGGAGAATATTTCTTCCAGACTATCCAATCAGCAATTGATGCGGGGACTACCGTATCTGGCGATACGATTAATGTTGCAGCCGGAACATATGCAGAAAATCTAAGCATAAACACGCCGGTGACATTGCAGTCCACCGCTGGTGCGGGAAGTACGATTATATCGGGCACGGGCAATGTAATCACGATAGGCTCGGATAACGTAACGATAAACGGGTTTACCGTCACAAACGGGAATACTCACGGAATGGGTATTTACTCCGTAGACCACAGCAATCTCACAATCACGAATAATATAGTGACGAATATCGGTAACAGTGGCAACGATGTAATGGGAAGAGGAATTGTAATTGTTTCTTTGGTCAGCCCGATAGACAGTATAAATATCTCCAACAACCAAGTAAACAATATTACTTCTGGCATGCGCACTGGTTCTGCCAGCGTTAGTGCCTCTGGCGTTGCCGTAGGATGGAGCACGGGAACGGGGGACATTACTGGCTTGGTGTTAGACGGGAATACGATAACTGGCATCAATGCGGACACGAGCCCGTGGACTTCCACTACAAAAGGACAAGGAGCGAACGGCATCCTTATTAATCATGCGAGCGGAAAAAGTGGTAATACCGGACGCACGGTTGCTCCCCAGATTACAAACAACACCATTAACAACTTGGAGGGGCTCTGGGTACACGCTATCGGACTAGAGGGAAACACGCCGGACGCAGTACTGAGCAACAACACCATTAGTAATCTCACCAGCCACAAGACCCCGAGTGACGCATTCGCAATCTTCTTTGAAGATAATGCAGGAATGACCACGGTCTCTATTGACGGTGTTATGTATGGTGCAACAACAACGGTTGCCGTTAGTGCGGGATGGAGTGGTCTCGGTGCCAACCCACTCGTTTCTCTCAATGGCGCATCATATATCTTCGGAGTGAATGCAACCTCAACCATTCAAGCAGGTATTAATGCGGTCGCAGATGGTGGAACGATTACCGTAGGTGCGGGAACGTATAACGAGAAATTAAGTATCACCAAATCAGTCACGCTTATTGGCTCCGGGATTTTGGTCGCGCAGGGAGCTGGCGTGAATGCGCCTACTATTGACGGTGTAGATAGTGTTAATCCCGCAACGATCACAATAAACAGCGATACGACACCGATTACGGTGGTCATTCGCAACCTAAACATCGCTCATGGCGGAAGCGGTGTTGATGTTCTACAAAACGCAACGGTAACAGTTGATAAAAATACCATCACCGGCTACTACAAAAACGGCATAACCTATGGTCCGAATAGTTTGCCGGGTTCAGGAGGAGTAAGCGGAACTGTCAGCAACAATATAGTAACTGGGTCTGGTCTGGTCGCGGTTGCGCAAAACGGTATTCAAATCTCTGAAGGTAATACTGCAACGATTAGCAACAACTGGGTGAGCAACAACCTCTGTAATGCGGTCTCATGCGGAGCGGATTGGTACCTCACAACCCAGGCGAGCGGAATCTTGCTGGACGGTTCAGCCGGGACGGTCACGGTATCCGGCAATACAGTAGAGAACAACGATATGGGAATCTACAACGCACCCACCAGCGGCGCGTCAAGTATGCTAAACAATGTCGTCAGAAATAACCGCTACTTTGGCATTTTGTTTGAAATGGGTGGGTCAAATGTAATGGGGGGTATTATTAGCGGAAATGGGGTCGGTGTATTTAATCCCCTAGAGCATTCTTCCGGAGCTATTGTTGTGAATAATATAGAGATAACCGGTAATACTACCGCGGGTGTGCAGAATGATGCTGCTACCTTTGTTGTTAATGCTGTAAACAACTGGTGGGGTACGGCGAGCTCAACTGAAATCGCCGCTAAGATTTCTGGTTCTGGGGTTATAAACTTTGATCCTTATTACACTAGTGCTGCGATGACTACGTTATCAAGCGGTGTTGCTACAAACGCGACATACACATCCACGACTGCAGGCGAGGCTAATTTGCCGACTGGCATTACTGATGTAATCCTTACCAACACGACAGCAATGGATCTTTCCGCCGGATTGGTTAGTGGCGCTGTTGTCTTACAGTCAGGAACTGAAGGCGCTCCAATTGTTTTAACTAACTCAAATCTAGCTGGTGTTAGCGCAAGTATTCCCGATGGCACGACAATTACAGGTCCTTCGGGTTGGAATGGAATATTGACGCCGCCGGTTTCTGAAGCGTCAAGCGGCACTGCGCCGGCCGGATTTACCGTTGGCGGCACTGTCATCTCAGTTGGTTCTGCGGCTGGTACGCTGACCTTTGATAAGGCGGTGAAAATCATCTTAGCCGGTGTTACAGGGACGGTAGGTTATAAGCCGGCTCTTTCCGGTAATTGGGTAACCATAACAACCCAATGCGTCAGCGCAAATGATTCAAGCAATATTTCTTCCGGAGAATGCTACTTCCATGACGGAGGAAACACAGTTATCTGGACTTATCACTTCACAGAATTTGGAGGACTTGATCCGATTCCTGCTCCTACCCCGACCCCAGTTTCTTCCGGTGGCGGTGGTGGTGGAATTGTCGGTTCCGGCTCGGGTGCATACGGAGTAGTTAACACGAACAATTATCCCGGTCTTGCTACAGCGCAGCAGGTAGCGGCAGCGGTGTCAGCTGTTCCGACAGCGCAACCGGTCGGTCAGGTCTTGGGCGCCACGACATACAGGTTCGGACTTGCCCTCAGACTTGGCTCGCGCGGAGACGAGGTGACGGAACTTCAAAACAGGCTGGTGTCCGAAGGAGTTTACTCCGGACCGGTTACAGGGTATTTTGGCTCACTTACTTCACAAGCGGTTAAGGCGTTCCAGGCAAAATACGGAATTGCCCAGGCCGGAACTGTCGGACCGCAGACCAGAGAAAAACTTAACTCCGCGGCAGGGGTCGCGATTCCGGGTTGTACTGGGGACAATAAATTCAGCACGACGACAGGCAAGTCCTGCGTGGCCAGCGCGACAATGGGCGCGGCGGTGTCAGCTTTCGTCCGTTCTCTGCAGCATGGCTCAACCGGGGATGATGTCACCAAGCTGCAGGAGCGTCTGACAGCCGAGGGAGTTTATTCGGGACCTATTACCGGATACTTCGGAAACCTCACTTCGGAAGGAGTGAAGAAATTCCAGGAAAAGAACGGACTTGAACAGGCCGGCGTGGTTGGACCTAAAACCCGCGAACTGCTCAACAAATAAGACAATTTAACAGTCTAAGTTTTCTTGCAAAAACCGCTTCTTGCACTAGAGCGGTTTTTGTGTGATAATTGCAGGCAAGAAAGTCATATTAACTATGCCCAAAAAATTCTTTAATTTTTTGAAAGACATCTTTGTCCCTTCGGAAAGAAACGGCCACAAACCGAGCATTTTTCGGCATGATGCCGTTGTCGCGATTATCGTGACGGTGCTATTTATAGAGAGTGTTTTGCTTGTTCAGGAGCTGGTGGTTTTCAAGAGAAGCAATTTTATAGCGGCGGTGCTTCCGGGAATAGTCGCTTCGCTTACCAATGATGTTCGAGCCGAAGACAATCTTGGCCCTCTCTCTACCAACCAACTTCTTACTTCCGCGGCGCAAAAGAAGGCAAATGATATGGCGAGCAGGGGATACTTTGCCCATGTAAGCCCTGAGGGCAATCCGCCCTGGTACTGGCTTGATAAGGTCGGCTACGACTACAGGTACGCGGGGGAGAATTTGGCTGTTAACTTTACCGACTCAAAAGAATTATTGGACGGGTGGATGGCGTCTCCGGCGCACCGCGCCAATATCCTGAAAAAGGATTTTACGGAAATTGGCATCGGTATGGCGACAGGGACTTATCAAGGCCGGGAATCAATTTTTGTCGTGGAGTTCTTTGGCTCACGCTCCCCGGCAAGATCCAAAGTGGCGCAGTCTTCTACCGTAAAGTCTGTGGTGGAAGTTGTGAGCTCAACAAGCCTTGCGAAAGTTTCCCCGGATACGCCGGTTGTCTTCGGAACTTCCACAGCGGGAACTTATGCTGATTCTTCGGGGGTGGGGGAGCTTATGTCTTCACCGCGCACGCTTACAAATAATTTGCTGTTAGGATTGGCTGTTACGCTGTTAGGTCTCATTCTCCTCGGAGTGTTTATGCATTTCCGCTTCCCACACCCGACTGTTATGGCGGGAGGTTTCTCAATCGCCATTGTTATTCTAATGATACTCTTCTTTAACAGCGAACTTCTTTTTTCTCCCGCAAAGTTCCCGACAGATACTCAGTCGGCATCGGTTGTAAGAGCGTTAAAATAGCGGGGGATAGCTTGTCCACAGACTCCTTTTTGCCCGTTTGATCCCGTAGCAGACTTTGGCGAAGTAGGCTGTATTTATACGCGCTAAGCGTATAGCCCAATTTCACTACCGGGTTTGACACATGGGACATCCACCGTGTATACTCTTTCCAACTGAATAACGACTGAGTTTTGGCTTCGTTCAGGGTTTAAGTTTAATAGATAAAAAAGCGGTTTGCTTAATCAACTTCATTAGTTAGAAGTTAATCGCAATTAGCCTTAAAAAGTAAAGGTCAGTTTATACCTTTGTCTTTTTTTGTTTTTGTTAATTTATTTTTATTACTATGCCCACAAAACAGAAGCTGGAGAAAAAATATTTCTCATCGTATAAGAAACCCCTGGTTGATGTGCCGCATCTTTTGGATACTCAAGTAGACTCATACAAGTGGCTTGTGCAAAACGGGCTCAAGGAAATTTTTAAGGAATTTTCTCCCATAAAAGATTACTCAGAAAAGAAATTTGAACTTGAGTTCACTTCTTTCCATTTGTCTGAGCCGAAATACGACGAGTACTACGCGAAGGCTAACCGCGGTTCTTACGAAGCTCCTCTCCGGGCAATGGTCAAGCTGAAAAACAAGACTATGGGCACCTCCAAGGAGCAGGAAATTTTCATGGCGGATTTTCCGCTGATGACTACGCACGGCACCTTTATCATCAACGGCGTGGAGCGCGTGATTGTGGCGCAGCTCGCCCGTTCTTTCGGCGTGTTTTTCAATGAAAATGAAATAAAAGGCAAAATACACTTCGGGGCGAAGGTTATCCCGGCGCGCGGAGCCTGGATAGAATTTGAGTCGGAAGCAGACGGAATTATTTATGTCCGCATAGACAGGAAGCGCAAGTTCCCGGTGACCTCGCTTCTCCGCGTTTTCGGCCTCGCTTCCGACAAGGACCTTCTCGCCGCCTTTAAAGACAGCAAAACCTTGGCAAGTATCCAGGCTTCCATAGAAAAAGACACCGCGAAGACCGCCGAGGAATCATATATTGAAATCTACAAGCGCCTCCGTGATGGCGATTTGGCGACAGCCGAGAACGCAAAGGGATTCATTACTTCAATATTCAGCGAGGAGCGGTATGACCTTTCACCGGTTGGCCGTTTCCGACTGAACAAGCGTTTTGGCAAGCCGATGGACGAAAAAGCTCTTGCCAAAAGGACTCTCTCAACGGACGACTTGGTGGAAATCATCACCAATATCATCACTTTAAACAATACCCCCGGCGCCATGGGTGACGACATAGACCACCTCGGCAGCCGTCGTGTGCGTTATGTTGGAGAAATGCTCCAGCAGAAAATCAGAATGGGAATGTCCCAGATGAAGCGCAATATCCAGGACCGCATGTCCACGATTGACGCAGAGACGACGTTGCCGATACAGATTGTAAATCAGCGCCCGCTTCAGGCCCGCATAAAAGAATTTTTCACCACGAACCAGCTGTCGCAGTTCATGGGTCAGGAAAATATCTTGACCGAAGTTGAACACTTAAGAATTCTTTCGGCTCTCGGACCCGGAGGTCTTACCCGCGAACGCGCCGGCTTTGAAGTCCGCGACGTGCACACTTCCCACTACGGGCGCGTATGTCCTATTCACACGCCGGAAGGTCAGAACATCGGTCTTATACTCCACCTTTCAATGTATGCCCGCACAAATGATTTTGGAATCATTGAAACGCCCTACATCAAAGTTAAGAACGGCAAACTGACGAAGGAAGTCGTTTATTTAAACGCGCTTGAAGAAGAAAGTTACGCCATCGCGCACGCGGGCACCCCTTACGCCGAAGACGGTCGCATTATTGAGGAGAAAGTTGAAGCCCGCATTAAAACGGAGCCTGGTCTTGTTGACCGCGACAAAGTTGACTTCATAGACGTGGCCACCAATCAGGCATTTTCCGTGGCGACATCCATGATTCCGTTTTTGGAGCACGACGATGCCAACCGCGCGCTCATGGGTTCCAACATGCAGAAGCAGGCAACTCCGGTGATTCTTCCGGAGGCTCCGCTTGTGGCTACCGGCATTGAGGAGACAGTGGCGAAGTTTTCCGGTCGTTTGGTAATGGCCCAAGAAGCAGGCACTGTTTCTTATGCCGATGCCAGAAAAATTGTTGTTAAAAACGAGAAAGGGGAAAACGAATACGCGCTGGCGAACTTCTCGCGAACAAACGATTTCAGCTCTTTCCATCAGCGTCCGAGCGTATCGGTCGGAGATAAGGTCAAGAAGGGATCGGAAGAGC
>JBAZYZ010000017.1:0-12955 GCA_041659085.1 Minisyncoccota bacterium | reverse complement strand
ACAATTGCTTCCCGCCACATATCCCGTAGTCCAGCAAAGTTGAAGGCTGTACCCGCCCGAAGGACGGTCTATATTTAAAACATCCCCAACAAGGTATAGATTCGGCACAATCCTCGACTGCATAGTCTTAAAATTTACCTCCTTGAGCTCCACACCGCCGGAAGACACTACCGCCTTATCCGCCCCAAGCAGTCTCTTAACGTTAAGCGGGATGGATTTCATGAATGCGGTCAATTTCACTCTGTCGGCGCTTTTTACACTATGATTTGCTGTTTCCCCATCCACGCCGGCTATATGAAGAATCGCTTCGACCATCGCCTGCGGTATAAGTTTACCCAGCGTATTTTTGAGCTTCTTGTTGCTGTCAGACACTAAAAGTTTCTGTAAGTTAATTTTTAGCGCCGCGTGGTCAAGTCCGGGAAATAAATCCAGCTCTATAACAACCTCGCCGTATTTAATTAGTTCGCCGATTTCTTTGCTCATATTTAAAACCGTCGGACCGCTTATGCCAAAATGGGTAAAAAGCAATTTACCCTTCGCAACCTCCTGCTTGGCGCCATTTTGAAAAGTCGTGAGTTTTATGTTTTTAAGAGTCACTCCGCTTATTTTTTTTACCCAGTCATCCTTAAGCGCGACGGGCACAAGCGCAACCTTATCTTCAGTAACCGTGTGCCCCAGCTTCTTAAGCCACTTAAATCCTTCGCCGGTTGAACCTGTTTCCGGACGGGAAGTCCCACCCGTCGCGAGTATGCATGATTTGGCAATTATCTCTTCCCCACCCTTTAGTTTTATAATTATTCGTCCGGATATCTCGTCAACAAACAGTCCCGAGACTTCGGACCCGGTCTGTATTTTTACCTTGCCTTCTTTCATGTAACCAGTGAGGGCATCCCACACGGACTGAGATTTGTCCGATACGGGGAAAATTCTTCCTTCGTTTTCTTCTTTAGTCGCCATTCCGCGACTGTGAAAAAACTCCAAAGTTTCTTTTACCCCAAATTGAGAAAAAGCCGAAAAAAGGAATTTGTCATTGTTTTTGTATTTGGAAAGCATTGAGCGGGCGTCAGGTTTGTTATTAGTCAGATTGCAGCGCCCGCCGCCCGTAATAAGAAGTTTCTTTCCAAGTGTCGGGTTCTTCTCAAGGAGCAGCGCTGAACGCCCAAGCTCCGCCGCCCGCCCGGCCGCCATCATCCCCGCCGGTCCACCGCCGATTATTACCACGTCTTTTATTTTTTGAGGCATATGTTTGTATTGTAACTTACAACTTAACAAAAAACCGCCCTCACAAGGAAGGCGGTTTTTTGCTGCGGTAAATTTACGCGCGGGATACATTTGTGGCGGCCGGGCCTTTCTCACCCTCCGTTACTTCAAAAGTAACAGCATCGCCTTCTCTCAATTCATCAAATGTAACACCTTTTAACTCTTTGGAGTGGAAGAAAAGATCCTTCGCTTCGCCTTCGCGAGAGATGAATCCAAATCCTCTGTCCGTCAAAGTCTTGATTGTTCCGTTCATGTGCTTTGTTTTTATATAGCTATTCTAAGTTCTAAGAAACTCGACTCTGCTTCCGCGCTTCTTCGGCGCTAGGTTTGGAATACTATACTAAAAACCTTAATTTGTCAAGACTATTTCAAAAAGCCCCCGGTGGGGGCTTTTTGAAATCCAAACACAAAGATTATCACTTCTTGCCTTGCTTCGGCTTCTTCTTTTCTTTTTTGTGTGTTTCCCCTTTAGACATAGGTTTTATTAATTAGTTTCTAATGGAATAATTATAGCAAACTAATCCCTTTTTTCTTAAACTCCTTGTATTCTTTAAGGAGTTTAATATCTTTAAAATCTTTCTCTCTTCCCAGGGCTGTCTTAAACAAAATAGTCTCTTCAACGTTTAAAAACGGCACGCAATCAATTATAACGGCCGTTTTTATGGCCTCTTTGGTCGTTGTGGAGTATTCCTCCCAATTTAATTGAGTAATCACATCCACATTGTCGCCGACAAGAAATAACTTGTTCCACCTTAATTCTTCTTTCCACATTCCAGTCGCCTGAAGCTACTTTAATAATTTTTGCGTTATTGCCACGTCTATATCATTTGCCTTGCGCAGACCCAGAGCATCCAACAAACCGCTGCCGACCACAACATACTCGCCGATAGGAAAATTAAGTTTTTTTACTCTTTGGGCAATATTCATGTTTTTATCCTGTTTCTCCGGTCTTTTGTAAAGCACTATGGTGTTAAATTTTCGCTCAGGAATCTTTTCAAACTTTCCAGGTCCTTTTTGTCGTTATCGTAAAAATACGTAATGATACCCGCTGATTGTGCGCTTTTAACCGCATCCGTATCGTGCTCAAAATATATAACTTCGTTTTTGTTTAAGCCAAAATGAGCAAGCATTTTTTCATAATATGCCGGGTCTGTTTTTTCCGGATCATGCTTTAGGGTAAAAACTTCGTAAGGCATCTCATCTAATCCAAACTTTTTAAACTGCTCCGTATTTGCCCCAGTCAGAATAATCTTTCTGTTCGGGTATTTTTCAAGCAATTCAAACATTTGACGGAAAATAATTCCCTCGTCTGACACAAACGCATGTACCGCGTCAACTAAAATTGTTTTCATAAGATGATTCTACTCCACGTCACACCTAAGAGACAATGCTTTATTCTGATCTCTTTTCTTTATCTCCGGAATCTGAATCGGCGTCCGATTTGGATTCGGATTTTTCTCTTCCGCGGTTATTTTCACTCCTGGTCTTGCGTCCAATGGACGCCTTGAGGGATTCTATTTCCTTCTTTTCTCTTTCCGGGGTTTTATCATTATCGCCTATATCTTCTAGTTTTTTCTTGTGGGAAGATATGGCGGAATCAAATTTCTCATTAATCCTCTCTGCTGCGGCATCCGTAGAAGATGCTTTGACTTCCCTAAGTTTTAAGATGGATGCAGCCACTTCATCGGCATTCTTCTCAAAATCTTCCTCAAGTTTGGCCCGACGGGGTTGATCCAGCTTTTTTCCCAAAGCCAGCTTTTCCGCCTCCTCAAGCCGACGCTCTGCTTTGGACACCTCCCACTTCGCGCGCGCTTCCGGCGTCTTTACAAATTTACCGCGAATCGGCTCAATCACATCAACCTTCACGCCATATAAAATACTCCCAGGAACAGATCTCTCCGCGGCAAATATAACCGAACTTCCGGAAAGGAGGAGGACCGCAAACACGGCAAAGGCATACGAAAAACTCGAGTAGCCGATAAACGCCTCCCGAAGGGTGCGGACAAAAGATGCCCGTGCTTGCGTATGAGGAATCCTGAGCGGAGCTTCCATAATCTTTTGGAGCATCAATTCCTTCTCGCTCCCGGTAAGACCGGATCTGCGCAACTCTTCTATTCCTTTTTTAAAATTTTCTGGTGTCATGTAATTAATCTAATTTGAAACGGGTCCGCAACTGTTCAATGCCTCTGTTGACTCGTACCGATACCGTGTTCGCACTTAAATCAAGCAATCTGCCAATCTCCTGAGGAAGCATCTCTTCCACAAGGCGGAGGTAGGTGGCTTCACGATAGATAGGATCGAGTTCCCGGATGGCGGAAAGTACCTCTCGCGCCTCTGCCGAAAATGTAATGAGTTTGTGGGCCTCCATGTCGGGATATTCACCCGCATCACCTTCGTCGGAGAGAGCGTCAAGGGATTCGCTCTTTGATTTTCTGTACCAGTCAATGATCAGATTTCGCGTTACGGTGTAGAGGAAAGCGCGCTCGTGGACTATATCCTTACCATCCATAAGTGTCTGCCAAAGCCGCATAAAAGCGTCCTGCGCGATATCGCGGGCTTGCTCGCGATTTGAAGTCCGCAGAAAACAAAAGCGGAAGAGCCCGTCTGCCTCCCTCTCATATATACCGGTAAATTGTCTCTTTTTATCATCGATACTCATAGTGGTTAACGGTCCGGAGGTATTATTCTTACCGTAGTTAATAGCCGAATTATATTGATAGCAGCGCCAGTCCGGTTTTTTTCGAAGTATCAGTGAAAGAATCCGTCTTACCGCACGTTACCCTATCCGGAGACGGAAATCGACCGCGCTCTAAATTCTATCAATTAATCGCAAATATAGCATTATGACCAACAACACAACTTCCAGAAAAGTAGCCGTCTTTTTTTTAGCGGCGTTTGTTTTAGCTTCGCCCCTTTCAATGGCGTTCGCAAAGGATAATGACGGGAGGAAAAATAACGACAGGAAAGAAAATCGTTCCTGTCTCCGGGCCTTGGGCCATCTGGTCGCCCCGGGGTGGATAAAACTGAACAACGAAATTGACGCGCGAAGTGAGTGCAATCTGCCGTTCGGTATTTCTAAAAAGTTCAGAGGGCAAGCATCAACCACACCCGTGGTCGCGGATACGACGGCTCCGTTAATTTCAAACATCGAAAGCTCACCGCGTCTTACGGACGCGACAGTAAGTTGGACCACCAACGAGCAAACCAAAGGAACCGTATTTTTTGCCACGACAACTGGGGTAAACGCAAACAGCGCTTCAACAACGCGTGTAAGCGAAGGGTTTATGAACGAATTTTTCAGGAAAGACAAAGATCGTAAAGATGAGAATCGCGTAGTTCTCCGCGGGCTTGCAGCCGGCACCGCGTACTACGCGATAATCCGCGCGGAAGATAAGGCGGGGAATGTTACCCAATCACAGGAATTCTCCTTTACCACAAAAACGCCGTCCGTTATGAATGACGTGACTGTCCCTGCGATAAGCACCGTAGTCACGGCGACTGGAACGGGAATAATTGCTGTAGCATGGAAAACAAACGAGCCGTCTTCATCCAAAGTATTCTATGCCACGAATACGCCGATAAACACAGGGACAACAACGGCAAGCTTCGTGCAATCGGAAGAATTAACCGCAAAGCACCTGGTTATTATTCCAAACCTTTCTGCAAACACTAAATACTATTTGGTAGCGCAGTCAAAGGACGCGGCCGGCAATACTCAATCCACCGCAGAATTTTCAGCTACAACAAAGTAGCGAGATAGGAATCAAAAAATAAAAAGAGTCGCGTTTCCACCGGAACGCGGCTCTTTTTAAAGATATTACCTCGCGAGAAACAGTCTGGGCCCGTGGAGTATTATGCTCCTCCGGTCCGGTATTCGTATTCATGTTTAACGGATTCCCGTGTCGCAAGAAAGATTAACTTCGAGAATTATATTTGGTTCTATCGTGACGTTTTTGGTCTCACACCGGGGAAGCGGATTCTTGCCAACCGCCTGCAAACCGTATTCTCCGGGAGGAAGTATTGCTTTATAATTCCCCTCCTTATCCGACTCTACTGTGGCAAAGGGCGAGCTTTTGGAGCTGCCGATAGCAATAACCTGTATGATTGTCTCGTATGGTTTGTCGGCGCACTGCGGGAGAGGCGGGTTCTGCATTACAGGACATGCCGGTCCGAGCAAAACCTTTCCCCTCACGCCCGATTCAAGAGCTAAAACCCCATCCGAATTATCCGCTCTGCCGAATAGAATCGGAATCTCAAGCGCATCGTCATTCTCCGGAAGCCCGGACGGATTGTCTTTGCGGAGTATTAGCGCTCCTCTGTTGCTGTACGCGTCCTTATCCGCCGAGAAAACAAGCTCTGCTTCAAACGGCACGAATTCTGTCGTCATCCAATCTCTTTTGGCGGTCGCAATGCCTTGCGCGATTATAAGGCCGTCCCAATCGGTTAGGACAACAGGAAAACTTGCTTCAAAAAACCAATTCCCGCGCGCCTCCCCCGCCACAATAAGCGGACTTTTCACAATTTGGTTGGGGCGCGGAAAATCAACCCGAATCAAATCTGATTTTTCAAACTCATTCCCAATATTTTCAGTAAAGGTCCCGCCACCGCTGCGGCATTGGCGCGGATAGCTTTCCATGACAGGATTGCCAGCCGCAACGCACTCTTCAAAACCGGCCACCAGCGGCGATTTTTCGCTTAGCTTATAGGCCAAGCTTGTTCCCGTCAAAATGACAACTGCAACAATAAACCAAGTTGTGTAAGTTTTCATGTGTGCGCCGGACTGGCATATTCTCACAAACGCTTTCTGGTTCTTTTTTTATTTTTTCGCCACAACAAAAACAAATTGATAGGAAGAGGGAAGGATTGACTTTCCGGAATATGCTGCCGGGGTAACTTCTTTCAGTGTGATAGTTTCCGCTTCCGTAGCGATTGGTTTATTCGGTTCAAAAACCATTACGCTCTCGCCCAAACCGCTTTCTATCTTGGTCCGCACTTTTACCGTATCCGCCCATGCGCACTGCACACCCATGGGACACTTGCTGTACCCCTCCACTTCAAATGGAGTAAGCGCGACATCGGAGCCGGACACTTTTTGCCCCAATAGCGCCTGAATAGTAACCGGCTCCGCGGATAATGGCAGGCACTTTGTAAACTCACATCCAGGATTAACCCCATAAAGATAGGTCACGCTTACAACTGCAGTAAGCGCGATAACAATCCCCAACAATGCATAAGTTTTCATATGGTTATTATACCTCAAATCCTGTTTCCGCAAACACTTTTTCCATTTTTAGGTTTTTATAAGTCACAAAACTCATCTTTTTTCTACAACAAAAACAAATTGATAAGAAGAGGGGGTGATTGATTTGCCGGAATATGGCGTGGGATTAACTTCTTTTAGGGTAATGGTCTCCGCCTCCGTAGCGATTGGTTTATTCGGTTCAAAAACCATTACGCTCTCGCCCAAACCGCTTTCTATCTTGGTCCGCACTTTTACCGTCCCCGCCCAGATACACTGCGTGTCTATGGGGCAACGACTGTCTTCATCCACTTCAAGTGGGGTAAGCGCAACATTGGAATCGGTCACTCTTTGTCCAAGTGTTACACGCAGAGTGACCGGGATAATCCCCTCCGAAGAACTTCTCGGTTCAAATGATGTCACGGATTTGTCTGCGATTATCCGCTCAACCTCTTCAAATCCCTCGGGGTATGCAAAGTTATACCGAGCAGGGAGCGCAAAAACATATCTGCTGTTACGAGCCAGCTCACTCGGGTTAATGGGCGCCGCGCCGATATGAAATTTATCCGTTTGAAGATTATTCCATTCCGTGATTGTAAAAATCATAACGGGAATATCTTGGTAAGTGTTGACTGCCGTCCATCCGGGATTGTGTATGGAGACCACTGGACCTTCGGCGACAGCAATGTCTCCCAACTGGTCTCCGAAAGCGTTGCCCGTCCATTTGTCAATGGATACAGAGTATCCTTTCCAGCTTTCGGGCAGAGAAACACTTAAACCATACTCCGCGTTTATATATTTAATCGCTGTTGTTTGCCCGGGGCACTCAGCAAACTCGCACTTGGGCCCGGTACGCCCCACAGCGCTGCCATCAGGACAAATCTTCGCTTCCATGGTGCAGGCAATTCCTTCGCCCAACCCTCCGTTATTTTTAGAGATAATCTTATATAGGTATGGCCCGCCTACGACAACCACAAGAGCCATAATAACCCCTGAAAATACATAAGTCTTCATATTTCTATTATATCTTTTTCGCATAAAAAAGCCCCACATGAAGCGAGGCTACGAAACTATTTCTACGGGCTGTTATTGGTTATTTGACGAAATCCGCATTTGCCCTCAGATATCTGTTGTACTCCGCCTTCGCTTCCGCCTGGACCGCTGCGGCAATCCAGTAGGAAAACATTTCATCATGATGCGGGTCGACGCCCGAGCAAGCAGCGACGATTCCGTCAATTACGGCGCTGCCCCAATAGAGCGTGTCCAGATAAAGTAGGTATTGCGGTGGCACTTTAGACGTCGGCAGTCCGGTCACAGCAGAAACCCTTGCCTTCTTGAGCGCAATCTCGGCGAGCGGATACTTCGACTCCGTCAGGTCGCCGATATTGGTGATGAGAAAGCATGAATTTTCAAACAGCGTTCCACCGTCCGGGGTCCACAGAGTAATTTCTTTGGTCGCCGTCACCACGATGGCAAGGACTTTGCCGTCCGTGGCACCGGAATCCAGCACCTGTTCAATGCATGGTCTGACTAACCGTCTATAAACCCTCTCGACGAGACTGCGTGTAAGTATTCCCTGTATAATCGCAGACATGTTGATCTCCTCTATTAGTCAGCGTGGTTATTAAAAAGTACCTGATGCAAAGAGTAATACACCTTACAAAATTTGTCAAACATACCCCCCTTGCAATAACTTATAGGGGAATCCCGGTCTCGGCTTACCTATTCAAAAACGTTATTGTAAGTTGCAAAACTGTCGCAAACCCAACCCAAATCAAATACGGAATATTGGCGAGAGCGACCCATTTTATGTGTGGGTAAATAGCAACCATCGCCCAAATGAGGGTGCCTAAAACCAGAAGAATATCCGCGGCGGCAAGCTCGTTATTTTTCAAACCAAACTGAATCCAGGTAAATGAAAAGTTGAAAATTAGGTTAAGGACAAACGGCAAGGCTACATTCCACGGTAAATCCCTGATTATGAATGCCCGATAAAACACCTTCCCGAAAGATACCGCCATAATCACATACAAAACCGTCCAAACGGGTCCGAAAAGCCAAGTCGGCGGACTCCAGACGGGTTTAATCAATTCCTGATACGTTCTGTAGTTGTCCATATATCTGTCCCATTATACTACCCCAAGACATATGCTCAAAAAATGCTGAGATTTATGCAATAAAAAAAAGACGGTTCCGTTATCGAAAAATAAATGAACCGCTGTCAAAATTCAGACTAAAAACCAATTCCCCCTTGGATGTAAAATGATAGTTCTGAACTTCGTTTAGCATCTTTCTGAAATCGCCTTCTTGTGAAGCGTCACAATACATTAGCGTGGACATCATCTGGTTAAACGTAATTTTATTGTCTTTAACTTCATATTTGCCGCCCACTCCGTTGCAGTCGGTAGTCGCGGAAAAAACGCCGTCATTTTTGAAAGTAATCGTGAAAGCTTTTTCTTTTTTCGGGACTACTTTCGTGTCGTTGTTGTAAAGAGTGGAAATCCAGGTCCATTTCTGCATGCCAAGCGTCATTCTAAGCGGGTTGGCTTCACCCTCAAAACCCTCTACCACCTCGCCAAACTGCATTGTTTTAGGATCAAGTTTTAGCCAAATGCTTTTACCCATTGAAGGCCGCGCCGTCATTGGTTCTCCGGGAGCGCGGTCGGCATAGTTGACAACGATGACATTCTGATGCCCCGGGTCCCGGCTAATCTCGGTTGTCTGCGGAGCAATTCGGTCGCCCAAGAGAAGCGTCTGTGAACCGACATAACCGCTTTCGGTATTTAAAGCAGCGGCGACATAATAGAACGTGCCGCTTCCTCCTGTCTGCTGAGTCAAAAGAAAGACCGTGTCTTCCCTGCCGTCTCCGTTCAAATCCAGCTTCACATCATTGCCAAAATAACGAGTAACAACCTTTAATACGGAGCCTGGGACGGCTGAGACCTCCGACACCCCGCCCGCCAATGTAACCGATTTGCCTTCAATAATATAAGTGGCATCAAGAGGACTTTGAACAAATACCGATTTACTCCCGGCAACAGGACTCTTTGCGGCGGGGATATTTTTCATGGCGACCGCTAAAACCGCCAAGATAACCGACAAAAACACGATAAGTATTAGTTTTGATTTCATACAAAAATTATATCATTAGTCCGGAAAAATGACGTTTCCGTCTTGAGGATTATTATCGTCCCCATCTAAGTCTGGATTTTTAAACGGAATAATCATTTCACCAAACAGTTCCAGGAATTCTTCTCTCCGCGCTTCCACACCCCTCTTAAACCAATGCGCTATCGGATAACATTCCGGGGTATATTCATAATGCCCTCGCACTTCCCTGTCCTTAAAAATCCGTATGTGATACTGATAAACGAAATTATCCAGGTAACGCAAGCTTATAAGCTCACCCTCGTCCTTGAGCGCCACCGAGTGTTTGCCGTAACCTTTTTCGGTCAGAAATGAAATAAAATCTTTAGTTTCTACGCCTGGAGCAATAATGCCGAGCAGGTAATCCTGTCGCCCTTTGTGTATGGGCTTAACGACGCGCAGCGCGACTGTGGTATTACGCACAATCGGATGAGCCGGAGTATACAGGCGCCAAAAAATATATTTTATGCGGTCTTTAAAAGAGGATGGGTACACCATCTTGGAACGCGGAAGTTTTCTGACCCACTTTTTCTCCAAAGAATGACCTGACTTAGAACTCATATGA
The DNA here is from genome assembly GCA_041659085.1 of Minisyncoccota bacterium. Lineage (GTDB taxonomy): Bacteria > Patescibacteriota > Minisyncoccia > Phycocordibacterales > VMEP01 > JBAZYZ01. Next base: position 2,744 of record JBAZYZ010000017.1, on the reverse strand, counting down.
GAAATATCATTAATATAGGCCTTATTTTAACAAAAAAACAGACTAGTTCCAACTTTTAGAATAGCTGGTATTCAGTTGTCTAAGAAACATATTCCCATTTACCGTCTAGATAATTTGCCACAGTAGTTCCACCGCATGGAATGCCCTCGCCATCAAGCTCCATTGTATGGATTGAGGCGGAAAATTGCGCGGAATCAGGAAGGGATTTATCTCTATAATCATTCTTTGCCTTCTGATATATATATAAAATTTTTTCTCCGTTTTCTAAAACAATCTCTATTTCATACACATAGACTCCGCCCTCGTTGCTTAATACGCCCACTTCTTTATACTCTTTACCCTGTAGTATGGTTTCAAAAACAGACCTTATCTCTTCTTGAGCCGGAAACTGTTCCGGGTTTCCTTCTTGAGATTGTGGTTTAAATGTTTCCGGCATATGAGAACGTTTAATTTGTTTTAATAACCGTAGTTGCCGGTAAATTCTTTCTTATGCCCGACAAGTCCGCCTCCGAATACTCATTGCCCGATAAATCAAGCAGTATAAGTTTGGATAAATTACCCAATTCGTTGGGGAGACCGGTCAGCAGATTATTGGATATATTCAAAATTTTTAAATTTGTCAGCTGTCCGACTTCCGCCGGCACACCGGTAAACCTGTTGCTGCTCAAATTTAAGACTTTAAGATTTTTTAAATTGCCAATCTGAGATTGCAGCGAACCTCCGAGGGAATTGCCCGAAAGATTAAGTTCTTCAATCTCGGTCCGATTAAAAACATATTCCGGAACCTTGGCAAGACCTTGTCCGCTTAAATCCAAAACCTTGCCGGAGGCGACGTAGTAAGCATCCTCAGGCGGAACTATTATTGTTTCCCTCGTCGCGCCGTTAAAGCTATTTTCTTTGATCGCGTAACCGACCGCGGCCACCGCGACAACAACCAATGCCATAATGATTAGATCTTTCATATCTGTATAATACCTTATTATTGCGTCAGCTGCTTACAGTCGGGAAGAATAGGGTGCCCGAATTACTTCTTCTTTTTTCGGGATGCGAGCATTGCCTTCTTTGCCAGAAGTCGCTTCTTTGTTTTTTTAGAATGTGATTTCTTGTTTTTTATATCGTGACCTTTGTGTTTTGCCATAGTTGTTGGATTATATCATGTTATTTAGCCGCTTCAAATGATTACCCTGTCGGCTGTTTCTGCGCGGTGCTGGGGGACTTGGAATCGAACCAAGATTCACGGCTTCAAAGGCCGCTGTCCTACCGTTAGACGATCCCCCAGCACTACCCATAAACATCACCGACTCCTGCAGGACGGGTTAAATGTGAAGCGGTTCATATTTAATCCTTACCTTATGGCGGTTCCCTGAATAACTAACCAATAACATCTAAGATATAACAAATAGTTGGTTTTTGCACCTATTAAGAACAAAACTTAAACACGATTGACAAAAATGACTGTAGGTTCTTAAATAGTCTTAGTAAGCGTCCTATAAACCGCAGTACAAAATGAAGGGGGTGCAAAGTGGAAAAAACCGCAAAACTCTCAGTCGCTGTTGCCATCGCAGCGATGCTCGTATGCGCCAGCGTATCAGCAACCGCCACGATTCAGCCAAATGAACAGCAGTTAAAATTTGGCGGGCATTACAGGCTCATCAACATCAGAGAGTCCGTGGAGAAAAAAGGGAGAGGGATATTGGTTCCATGCGGAAAGTATTTTGCTTCGTCGGCCGAAGGAGATGACGACGAAACAATCTCCTTCATTTCAAGAAAAGAACAGGGTGCGATAAAAAAAGGCCAGAGTCAGGTATTTTCTTTGATTACAGCGCCCAAAGAGAATCTCCGGGTCCTCATCGGAGAAGGGAGCAATCCGTCCTCCCCTGTGGCAACCCTGGGCAGATCAGCGGGCGGCAAATTCCGCATTACCATCAAAATGAACATGGCCGATTACCTGGAATCGCCCTGTCTCGCCGAAATGACCCGGACCTGAAATCTGTTTCCGATTGGCGCCGCATCACGGCGCCAATTTTATTCCGACTAGCGAGATTAGCAAAACAAATGCGCGTGGCGAACGCGCTCTTTGCTTTAATTTACTCTTCCTTATTTATTATTTTTATAAGAGCAAGTTCAAGCGGAAATTCGGAAATAAAAGCGTAATCAATCTGGCCGTAGGCTTCAAGCAATATGACGAGCGCAGAAGAAGATGCATTGACCCCGTGTTCTTTGGTGAATGAAACAAGGAACTTTCGGTCGTCCTCCGCCATGTCTTCCATAAATTCTTTAGCCATATTTTCAGCAAATTTAAGGAGAAGGACCACGCGGAGTTTTTTCAAAATAAGTTTGAGGTAAACTTTCATGTCTATATTCTGCCCCACTGCTTGATGTATTGCGGAAAGCCCCTTTTCCAAATCTTTAGCGCCCAAAGCCGAAATAAAATTATTTATTAGGGTCGCGCTCGGCGCGCCGGTAATGGTTTCCACTTCTTCGCGGGTAATTTTTTTGCCCTGGGCAAAATTTAAAACCTTCTGAAGCACTCCCGTTGTGTCTCGAAAGGAACCCTCTCCAAGCACGGCAATAAGGTCAGCTGTCGGCGCGTCCAATTTCACGCCCTCAGCTTGGGTAATGTCCAACACCAAATCTTTAAGCACCTGCTCCGAGGGCTTCCTGAAATTGAAAACCTGACAGCGTGAAATTATAGTCTCGGGAAGTTTTCCGAGCTCGGTTGTCGCCAATATGAAAACAACATG
>JBAZYZ010000016.1:0-13382 GCA_041659085.1 Minisyncoccota bacterium | reverse complement strand
GTGTGCTCTTCCGATCTCGTTATATAAATCTTCGTCTTCCTCATCATCTTTTTTCTCTTCTATGGAGCGGTCGTCCAAGATTTCCGCAGAATCAGTACCGGGGGAAATTTCTTCCGAGACGGGAACGTTCTTACTGCTTTCCTCAAGCGCGGCTCCCGAAACCGGTTCTTTTGCCGCGACTTTCCCGGCAATATAATTATTAAGCATCTCATTCGGGTCTTTTTTGTTACCTTTGACCAGATTGAGAATGCTTTCAAGGTCGCGCTCGGAAAAGAAATCAATGATAAGTTTTCCTCCCACCGGCTTTCTTTCTATCTGGACACGCGTGCCGAGCGTTTCAGCAAGCTTTTCCTCAATATCAAGCATTTCGGGCGTCACTTCTTCAACTTTCCTGGCGCGGTCGTGAGCGACCCGGCGGGCAATCCTCTCCGCTTCTCTGACAGTCATCTTTTTGAACACAATTTCTTTGAACAACGTGATTTGCTCCTCTTTGCGCGTGTCCAACATCATGAGCGGACGGGTGTGACCTTCAGAAATCTTGCCTTCCGACAACGCCTGTAATATCTCTTCCGGAAGAGTTAGTATGCGAACGGTGTTAGAAACATATTCGCGGCTCTTCCCTATTTTCTGCGCAATTTGCGCGTGTTTGAAACCGAATTCTTCCACCAAGCGGGCAAACGCCTTGGCGCGGTCAACGGCATTTAAATCTTCGCGCTGTAAGTTCTCAATTATGGCTAGTTCAAGTTTTGTCTTGGCGTCATCTTCGGTAGAACGTATCAGAACCGGTACCTGGGCGATTCCGGCAAGTTTGGAGGCTCTAAGGCGACGTTCCCCGGCGATGAGCTCGTATTCGACGGCAAGACCTCCATCCGGTTTTTCAACTTCTTTTCTTGTTACCACAAGAGGCTGGAGGACTCCATACTGACGGATGGAATCGGCAAGGTCGCGAAGTCGCGCTTCGTCAAATTCACGGCGTGGTTGATAGGGATTCGGTTTAACTTTTTCAACCTCAATCCAAAAAATGGAGTTGTTATAAAAATTGGACATGGAAATATTTGCTCATTATACAGCAAAAAACAGCCTAGTAAAACGGCTGTTTTTCATTTTCGGCGACTAAGACATGGGGAGAATCGGTCACAGGTATTTTTCTGCTGAAAAATCCCGCGACCCCGCCTCGCGCCAGTCGCGCTCCGGCTTTCGATTCTCTCTCCAAAAATCAAAAGACACCCTCTTTGGGTGTCTTTTGATTTTTGGTGCCGGGAGAGAGAATCGAACTCTCATGTCTTGCGACACACGATTTTGAGTCGTGCGCGTCTACCAATTCCGCCATCCCGGCATACGAACGTCAAAGTATGTTATCATTTTTCAAATGCTCAAACAAGACAGAGTGCAAAAACACAAACTCATAGCCACCCTCGGCCAAACCGCGACAGGCAAAAGCGACATGGCTGTAAGACTGGCCAAGAAATTTAACGGCGAAATCATATCCGCTGATTCCAGGCAGGTTTATAAAGGACTTGATACCGGCACGGGGAAAATCACTAAGCGAGAAATGCAAGGTGTTCCACACCACCTCCTTGATGTCGCAAATCCAAAAAAACGGTTTAGTGTTTCTTTGTATAAAAAACTGGCGGAAAAAGCTGTTGCCGATATCCATAAAAGACGCAAAGTTTCCATAATATGCGGTGGTACCGGACTTTACATAGACGCTGTCGTAAATGGGATAATCCTGCCGGCAGTCGAGCCAAATCTAAAACTGCGTAAACAATTGGAAAAGAAAACAGTAAAACAGCTTTTTGAAATGCTTAAAAAACTTGACCCGGGGCGGGCAAAAACAATTGACGCTCAAAATCCGCGCCGGCTCATCCGGGCTATTGAAATCGCCCGCGCCATCGGCGAATCCCCCAACTTGGCGGTAAAACCACCAAGTTGGGATACTTTGAAGATTGGGCTTAAACTACCGGATAAGGAACTGCGACGGAAAATTCACATTCGCCTGCTCTTGCGAATGAAGCAAGGAATGGCTGCTGAGGTCAGGCGATTAAATAAAAATGGAGTGTCGTGGAAACGCCTGGAAGCATTCGGGTTGGAGTACAAGTATATCGCGCTTTATTTGCAGAAAAAAATTACCAAAGACGAAATGCTCACAAAACTGGAAACGGAAATATGGCGTTATGCCAAACGCCAAAACACCTGGTTTAAACGGGATAAAGAAGTAAAGTGGTTTGACCCGGTGGAATTCAAAAAGATAGAAAAAGCGGTTAAGAGATTCCTAATATAGATAACTATTTCAATTTATCTTAATTGCTCCGATAAAACCAAAGAGCTTTAAAAAAATACTAGAAAACACCGTGACAGACAATACAATGCCTTTCAAAAAAAGCGCCAATGATGATACAAGTCCTTGTGCTGACCAAGACAAAGCGTATGCAATACAAGCTGGCTCAATAATATATGACTTCGCTCCGGGTAAACTACCAAAACCATTAAAAAGAGACCTATCAATAAGAAAGACTCTGTCACTTCTGAGCACATAAACCGCACCACTACTACCTTCGTGAGCAATACAAAGATTCTCCGTCTGGTTGGGCGCACCGTCACCACCTTGGATTGACAACGATTTAAGGGTCTTCATGTTTTCTGGGGTTGCGACCAGAGATAACGATATGGGTTGTCCACCACCCAAAAATAGCGGTAAAATTGGAAAAAGAAAGACGGAATAAAAAACCATCCAAATAAAAAATAAAGGGATAGCTATACTAACCCTAACTTTTTTCAGAATTAGTCTAAATACAAAAAACGAAACAAAAAGAAAAAGTAGCCCTGTTAGAATAAACCGAGACCTTAAAATATCGTCGTTAGTAAACCCTAATGTGTATAAATAAATATTCCATACAAAAAATCCCGCAATAAGCAATACAATCGGGAAAACCAAAATAATTGAATACTGGTCCGGAGAATACTCAACTATTTTAGCTTTTAAATTTTTGAAAAAGTCTTGATACATAAGGTCTTGGCGGGCCCACAAGGAATCGAACCTTGGTCTGCTCTTTTGGAGAGAGATATTCTACCTCTGAACTATGGGCCCTTATTGGGATTTTAACGTAAATCCTTGTATCGCCCAGTATATCAAAAACCTCGCTTTTGGCGAGGTTTTTGATTATTACTTTCTTTACTTCATTACTTACTTCTTCGCCTCTTTGTGAGGCGTATTCTTCTTGCACCACCTGCAATACTTCTTGAGCTCTATTTTGCGCTCAACTTTCTTCTTATTTTTGCGGCTCCAGTAGTTAACGCGTTTGCATTTCGTACAGGCCAGTCTGATTAAAAAGTCTTGGGACATAGGGATAGTTTTTAGTTTATAGCTTGCCCCGTAGCGTGCTTTGCTCTGCTACTGGGGTGAGTAGTCGGCAGGAAACTCCTATGCCAAATACTCATACAAACTACTACAAATCGCCAAAAAACGCAAACTTAGATACTGAAGCGGCGGAACCAATAACTCCGGCAAAAACCGCCCTTCTGGGCGGAATTTGCTTATTTCGCAGAAAGTACCGGTCTGCTATGGAAACTGCTAAGAAGCCACAACTTTTTGGGCTGCATTAAAAAATATAAACTAGGGATATTTTCCGCTCCGCGGGATATAATAACTTATATCATCTCCGGTTCCCCATGTGCCGTCCGGACCGACAGAACGAAAAGTATCAACGGCTCCAGCATATTCTCCTTCATTTTCATCCAAGCAGTAAGGACTGCCCCAAGGATCGCGGTACATTTTTTCAATCCCGGGCAACATGTTAAGCGACGCTGTTTTTGTCAAATTAAGTATATTCACCCACTGGATGTAACAACTGTCGGATGTCGGTATATTTCTAATGTCTCGCGCCCTGCACCCGCAATCGCTGCAACCGCTCCCGGTGATATTTCCGAGCGCCCTGCCACTTTCTCCCTGGGCAAGTGTCGCCAGCTTGATGAACTGATTTATCTCCGCATTTGTCTTGGTAATCATTGCTGTCTGCCGTACCCGACTAACCGAAGCTACTACTATAGTTGATAGGAGCCCGACGATGGCGATAACCACCAGCAGCTCTATTAAAGTAAAGCCGTGTTTCATTTATTCAATTTTACAAAAAAAATGCGTTTAATGCAGCAGCTCCTCAAACTCAGGCTTCTTGGCGAAAATACTTTTCAGGAACATCTTGCTTTCCTGCATGCGCGCCACGTTGGCCGGAACCATAAGCCGTTCAAAATCTTCCGGCGTATGGAAATCCCCGCCTCCCCCCACCATTAAATTATATTTCTTGGCAATATCCCTGAACGCCCCCATATCAGCCAGGAACTCGTCTTTGATAACACCGTCGGGGGTCATAGCGTACACCGTTTCAATGCCGTCAATTCTCCCCTCTTTGGCGAATTTCTCTATGATTTCCACTCCCAACTTTTCCCGGTAATAACTCGGGTGCGCCAATATGGCAATTCCGCCGGCGTCTCTGATTAATTTAACCGCGAAATCAAGAGACACTTGTTTCAGATAAGGCACGTAAACTCCGGATACAAAAGAATCATTGCCTAGAAAAAGATCAAACATAAGCTGAAACGGGTTGTGGTCCAATATTTCAATTAAACGAGGCATGAGCGACGGGTCCTTCTGCGCCTCAGTCTTGAATTTCTCAAGAGTTTTTTTAATAACAATTAAATTCTCCTCCCGGGCAAGCACGGCGCGGACAACGTGAGGGCGGCCGACAGAACCGTCTTCGGCATTATCCTCAACTTCTTTTTCGGTAATGGAAAAACCCTGGGCGACCAAGTGGTCAACAAGTTGTGTCACCCGTTCACGGCGTTTTTGGAGCGCAATACGGCAATATTCATTGAGCGGGCCATTCGTGTGGTCTACAAAAAGCCCGATGATATGGAACGATGAGATACCGCCTTCCACTTCTGGTGTGCTTGTGGCGGAAAATTCAATGCCGGAAATAAACTTAACGGGATGGTTAAGGGCTTTGGTTTTATTGAATATTTCGTCGGTCATCAAAACATCGTGGTCGGTAAAGGCAACCGTACTGATACCGTATTTTACACATTTCTTTAGCACTTCCTCGTGAGTCATAGTGCCATCGGAGAGCGTAGTATGGCAATGCAATACTTTGTAGCTGTTGTCTTCAGTCATTATCTTTTGGTGCGCCGGGTTGGATTCGAACCAACGAAGGCCAAAGGCCGACAGATTTACAGTCTGTTGTGATAGACCACTCCACCACCGACGCATGAGAACACATTAGTTATATCTCACGAAAGCTTATTTTGCAACAAAAAAATCTCACTTTAGCAAAAAAATAGCCCGCGTTGCGCGGGCCACCAGCAGAGCTGGATTTGAAAAACAGAACTAGTCGACAATCTTGAACTTGCCGGTAGCCATAAGGGCTTCCACTTCTTTCCGAGTGATAAACCACTCGGCAAGTTCGTGATGGCTCACTACTTTCCCCGTGCCGGACGTCCACGTCATCACCCTGCCAATCCGGCGGAACGCCTCGTCTCCGATTTGCAAACCGGAAGAAGCAAAACCGCAAACCGTGTTTTCGCCCACTCTGGCAATGCACGCAATCGCAGAACCTCCCCCGATGGGCTGAGCCTTCACAACCTTGCCGCGGATAAGCTTGAACTCCTCGTCTAGGCTGTGATACATCAGTAAACCTATTGACTCACGTCCCGTCGCCCTGGTTTCATGGACGCCGTCTCCGTCTGTCGTATAGACCACGATGCTTTCTTCCATTTCCTTCCTGTAGTCGGAGTAAGAAGTCGCTATCATGCCTACGAAGATCACGGCGACTAAAACTGCACCGAATACCGCTGTCCATCTTCCTAGATGATGAACCTCGGCCCATTCCGCATAATGCAGGCGCCAGTCGTTCAACCGCCTCATCTCCAGCGCGAATTTCTCCGGATCTTGCGGTCCGATGAAAAACTTTTCCTGCTCGGCGTACGACATCCGCGCTTCTGAAGTGAACGGCACAAACAGACTTTTTTCAGCGCTTAGCGGATATAGTCCCGGTCCTGACTTCGGCATTTGCCCGTCGTCACTGGTCCAGCAAGTAGCTCCCGATACGTATTGCTCCTTCCCCGAAGAATTGGAGAAGATAATAGTTTCAGGAACAACCACGAATCCACCAGCTACCGACCCGGCGGCGACCGCTCTGTTGAAACTCGCGACAGAGCATACGGCCAAAACACCGCCCACTCGGTTGTACTTGAACTGAGGCAGACGTGACCACTTTCCAGCCATCATGTTTGCGAAAGCCAAGCTGAAAAATGCCAGGATCAAAATCAAAGCCAACCAGGGCAGCGTAAACGCGGTAGTATACATCGCAATCTCCTTTCAAAGTACATTGATGAGAGTACCCAATCAATTTCCCTTGGGAAACGACTTGGATACATTGAGCAAACCTTGGTAAGCTCAACGAGTGTATTTTACAACATATTAGACCATTTTGTCAATGGCTATTATGCCCTTAAACAAAGGCTTATTTTTAGGGCGTTGTGTTACCATAGTCCTATGAATGATTGGATGATTTACGCGCTAGCGAGCTTGGCGCAAATAAGCTTGCTGATGGCCCTTTACAAAGTCCCGGCGGCCAAGCAAGTCAATAAATACACGCTTTCAATGTGGTCGTATTTTTTTGCTTCAATTTTGGCCGGGATTCTGCTATCCCCGCATATTTCCCTTGACTCAAAAACTCTTTTCCTAGCTTTCCTCTGGGGAACAGGCTATGCGATTCTTTCGCTAACTCAAATGCACGTTCTACATAAACAGGACACGAACAGCGTGTTCCCTTTTACAAGTCTGGCTTCCAATATCCTTGTAATTATCGGCGGGGTAATGTTTCTCAATGAAGTAATAACTTTGCCCCAATGGATTGCTATTTCCCTAGCCGCTTTGCTTTTTGTCGCCCAATATTGGAAAAGTAAAATGCATTTCGTCCTTGAGATACTGCCTTCTTTTATGTTTATCTCTATACTTTCCACATTCAATAAATTCGTCCAGAAAGCGGGCGCGGACCACATGAACGTATATGATTTTATTTTCTGGCAACTGGCATTCGCGCTTATCGCATCACTGGTAATAGTGTTTTATAAGAGAAGGCATATTTCGCTTAATGAACTAACCCACGGGCATATGCTCAAATGGTCTTTTATCGTCGGAATACTTCAAATGGGCACCGCATACACGATGGTTAAGGCTCTTTCATTCGGACCGATATCGCTAGTCTATGTGATTATCGGACTTTATACTTTTTTCACCAGCTTAATCGCAGCGCTTTTGTTCAAAGAAAAAATCACGGCAAGGAGCCTGGTTTTCATTTTCCTCTCATTCCTCATCGTGCTTCTTATTAAATTAGGGTAGGTAAAAATATGGAAGATGAACAAAAATATAAAAAATTTAATAAACTTTTAAATGAAATCCCTTTGGAGGAATTACATGCTCGTAATGACGAGGAACTCGCAAAGAGTAAGAAGGATTTTGAAAATCACAAAGCACTCTTATCTCAAGATAAATGCTATTACTGTGGCTACTCAATTTCCCATTTTTCTGACAGCAAACCTTGTTTCCATTGGTTACTGAAACCAAAAGGTTTTAAGAAAAAACATTTCCCCATTCTGTACCAACAAAAAAGTTTTCATCAAATTGAATCTTATCTACGTTGGACAGCAAATTGTATAGTGCCGTTATATAACATTAATGATTTGGTCGAGGAAAGGAGTCCATCGAAGATAATTGAAGAAACAATTCGCTATAAAAATATTGAGTGGTCATTCTCTTGTTCAAAAAATGATATGCGTGGACACGCTAGTTCACACGAAGGTACCGTGCCACATTATCATTTCCAAATGAAAATAGATGGACAGGTAGTAATTAATTACAATAGCTTCCACATACCTTTTTCGGATTACGACCACTTTTGTTTTGCAGTTGAAAGTGGCAAATTTGATCGTCTTAAGGGTGGCCATATTGAAGGTGCGGGGATGCAAACGCTTTTTGATCGTTTTACTCCTGAAGAATTACTTGACCTTATGAAGAAAAGTCCAGACGACGATGAAAGTAAGATGCAGTACAATATTCAAACTATGCTTACTGCTGACGAGGGTACTACTATGTCCGGAGATGACATAGCAGATATTATTGATGAACACAACAAAACTGGAGTACCAATAGCGAAATTGATACGCAAGCTTAAAAATGTAAGTGCAACAAGCATTATTACACCAGGACCAGGAGTACCAGAAATCGCTGCTCGAACACCAAACCGGCAATCTAAGAGCGGGCTAAAATAATTATAGCTTCATACTTACAAAAAAACCCCGCTCTCGCGGGGTTTTTGGTGTTTAATTACGCGCTTATCTTCTCCCTCTTTCCTTTCTTAGTTTCTCGTCCCTTTTCGTGTTTAGTCTCAAGACTAAGTTCGCCGTTTTTCATATCCACATAGATGCTGTCCCCCGCCTTCACTTCGCGGGAAATCATAAGCGTTGCGGCGCGATTCAGAATCTTGTCCTGAATCAAACGCTTTAGCGGCCGCGCGCCATAATGCGGGTTGTAGCCTTCCTTGCTCAGATAAGCAAGTGACTCTTCTGAGAGCGCCAGCTTGATATCCTTGGCAGCCAGTCTGGCGCTTACTATGCCAATCTGGATACTCACTATCTGGCGTATGACCTCAGGAGAAAGAATGTCAAAGACTACGATATCGTCCAGACGGTTTAAAAATTCCGGACGGAAAAACTCTTTCAAGCTACCCATTACCTTTTCTTTGGCGCCGGTATAATCTTGACTGTCTGTGTTTTGAGAAAAACCGATAGACTCCATCTTGTCTATAAACTGCGAGCCGATGTTTGAAGTCATTATGATAATCGTGTTGCGGAAGTTGACGCTTCGTCCCTTGGAATCAGTCAGGCGGCCATCGTCAAGAACCTGGAGCAAGACATTGAATACTTCCGGGTGAGCTTTCTCAATTTCGTCAAAGAGCACGACCGAGTACGGGCGATGACGGATGGATTCGGTAAGCTGCCCGGAATCATCGTGACCGACATACCCCGGAGGCGAGCCGATAAGTTTGGAAACTGAGTGCTTTTCCATGTACTCCGACATATCCACGCGGATTAAAGCCTTCTCGTCGTCAAACATAAACTCAGCAAGCGCTTTTGTGAGCTCGGTTTTTCCTACTCCAGTCGGTCCCAGGAACATAAATGAACCGATGGGACGATTCGGGTCGGAGATGCCGGCACGCGAACGGCGGACTGCGTCCGAAATTTTCTCAATTGCCGCATCCTGTCCGATGACACGTTTGCGGAGGTCGTCTTCCATGTGCGACAACTTCTCCGCTTCTTCTTCAAGCATTTTAGACACCGGTATGCCCGTCCATCGGGAAACCACGCTCGCAATATCTTCTTCCAGAATCTCTTCCTTCAAAATGCGGCGGGATTTCTGCAACTTTTTAAGCCGCGCTTCTTTGGCAAGCAGGTCTTTTTTCAGTGTCGGAATTTTACCGTAGCGGATTTCCGCCGCGCGACCCAAGTCGACGCGAATTTCCGCGTTCTCACCCTCAACCCTCAAGCTATCAAGCTCTTTCTTGATAGCGCGGATATCCGCCACGATTTCTTTTTCATTTTTCCACTTGAGCTCAAGTTCACGGGTTTTTTCCGTAAGGTTGCCAATCTCCTTGTCTATTTCCTTCAAGCGGGATTTGGTCTTCTTCTTATCCTTGTCACCTTTATCCGCGCCTTCAACTTCGCGCTTCAAAGCTTCTTTCTCAATCTCAAGACGCATTACCTTGCGGTTGGTTTCCTCAAGTATCGGAGGTTTATTCTCAAGCGCGATGCGGAGAGCGGAAGCGGCTTCGTCTATAAGGTCCACCGCCTTGTCAGGCAGGAACCGCGTAGTGATGTAACGGCTGGACAGATTGACCGCCGCCAAAATAGCGGCATCGGCAATGCGGACGCCGTGATAAAGTTCGTATTTCTCTTTGAGTCCGCGGAGTATCGCCACCGCATCCTCAATTGACGGTTCGGTTACAAAAACGGGCTGGAAACGGCGGGAAAGCGCCGGATCTTTCTCAATATGCTTCTGGTATTCCTTGAGTGTGGTCGCGCCGATAACGCGTATCTCTCCGCGAGCCAAAGCGGGCTTGAGCAGGTTAGCGGCATCCGCCGCGCCTTCCGCCGCGCCGGCGCCCACTATCATATGAAGCTCATCTATAAAAAGTATAACTTTGCCGTCGGAGCGTTCAATTTCTTTCATCATGGCCTTAAGCCTCTCTTCAAACTCTCCGCGGTATTTGGTGCCGGCGACAAGCGCGCCCAAATCAAGCGAGACAAGCTCTTTGTCTTTCAGTGTCTCCGGCACATCACCCTTCGCAATACGGTTCGCCAATCCTTCCACGACAGCAGTCTTGCCGACCCCGGCGTCACCTATCAAAATCGGATTGTTCTTGGTGCGGCGCGCGAGTATCTGCATAATGCGCATAATTTCGCTGTCGCGTCCGATGACCGGGTCAAGCTTGTCTTCCTTCGCCATCTGCGAGAGATTGCGGGTGTATTTTGAAAGCACGCGGTATTTTTTCGGAGAGTCCACATCCGTGATTTTTTGATTACGGAGCTCGTCCAAGACCGCAAGTACCTGCTCTTTGTTGATGCGGAAACGGGACAAAATTTCACGCGTTTGCCCCGGCACTTCCAAAGTGGCGAGAAAAAGATGCTCGGTTGAAACAAACTCGTCTTTCAAAGATTGGGAAAATTTCTCGGCGCCGTTTAAAACCTGAACCAACTCCGGTGTAAGGTAAATCTGATATGCCGGCGACATTACCGCAGACGACTCCGGCGCTTCTATGGCCTCAAAAACAGAATCAGTCAGAAGCACCGCATCAATCTCCAGTTTATCCAAAATGGAGATAACCATACTTTCATCCTGAAGCAAAAGCGCGGTCAGGAGATGGAGCGGCGTGACCTGATTTTGCCCGCGTTCAATGGCCAGTTCGTGTGAACGGCGTATGGCTTCTTTGGCTTTGGTTGTGAAATTATGAAGTGGTGGCATTTAAGGTAATTAGAAGTTAAAAACAATGTTAAAACTTTTTTACTGTTCTCGTATTTTAAAACACTTTATATTTTATGTCAATCATACAAAAACGTTGATTTAAAAGCTCATTTTCAAAGTCCGAGACCTCACCACGCTCTTAGATTTTCCTTGCTTCCGCTAATGCGTCTTTAATGACATTTGATGGCACCGCCACACGAATGCCGGAACGCGCCGCGACCATGCCTATAACATTGCCGTCTAGATTAATCACGGCGCTTCCCAATGAATCCCTTTGGCTAGTACTCGTGCGTATCTGAGAGAGAATTTTCGACGCTGTTGCCGGATCGCCATCCGCTTTTTCGTAGACTAATCCCGAAACTATGCCCGTAGCCACGGCATCACCCAAAGAAATCATACTTTGTCCGACTTGAACCAAATCTGAATCACTGAGTTTTACCTGAGTAAGTTTGAGCGGGGGAGATTTTTCTTTTACAATAGCCTTAAACAGAGTTATTCCTTTTTTGTCCGACACCCTGGAAAGCTGGATAATCTGGCCGTCAGCTGTTTCAGCATAATAAGTCTGGTCTATCGTGGTAGCGGTACCGGAATCCGTGGCTATAAAACCATCTTCCGAAAGAATGATGCCGTTTCCGATCTCTCCCCCTCCGACACCCGCGCCGGGATCGGCGTTAATGGTTATTTTGACTACGCTGTTTTGATTGGCAGCAACCGCGCTCACAATGAAGTCTTCTTCTTTGATTATTTTTGTTTCCGTCACAGTAGCGCCTTTAACGGGGATGATTTTCTCTATGGTCCTTTCAACAACCCGGTTTATAGTCTGAGTCACGCCAGTCGGAGCCTGTTGCATAAGCGTAACCGTCACTATTCCAGTCGCGACGGAAGAGACGAAACTCACCAATAGGGCGAGGAGGATGATTTGCGTTTTGTTTAAGTGTTCCATTTGTACGTTCATTGTAAATCGTTACTGTTGAATTGTAAATTATGCCAACCTCTTCTCCGCCACATCCCAGTCAATTGCCTTAAAAAAGGCTTCTATATAGTCGACCCGCTTCAGTCCGTAATCAAGCATAAAAGCGTGTTCAAAAACATCCATAACAAGGATGGGCACGGTTCCCGCCAGGTGTCCGCCGTCATGTTCGTTTACCCATGTGTTAAACATCATTTTTTTAACCGGGTCGTACGAAAGAATGACCCAACCGATACCGCGCATCGCTCCGCACGCGACAAAATCTTTTTTCCAATTGTCAAACGAGCCCCAGACATAATCCAGAACTTTCTTAAGTTCGCTTTCCCCGAGAGCTTTCTCGTCTTTTACCATGTTTTCAAAATAAAGTTCGTGCAGACGCATGCCGTTCCATTCCCAGCCGAAACGCCGTTTGAGTTCCGCATATTGCGGAGTTCCTGGTATAGCCGTCTTTAATTCATCGGCAAGTTTGTTGGTATTCGTAACGTAACCCTGATAAAGAGTAAAATGATTTTTCAAAAGCGCGTCGCTAAAACCGGCAGTGCCGAGCAGTCGGTCAAAATTTTTGGATTCGTACATGTTTTTAAGTTAAATGTTAAAAGTTAAAAGTTTTTTTATAACACCAATGGTGTAATCGATTTCTTTTTTGGTTGTAGAACGGCCGAGCGAGAAACGTATGCTTTCTTTCGCTTCTTTTTCGCTGTTGCCAAGACTAAGTATAACATGGGAGCCTTTATCGTCATTTGTCTTGCAGGCGCTTCGCGTGGAACAGGCTATTGCCTCATTATCAAGCTGTATAATAAAAAATTCGTTGTTTATCCCGTCTATGGAAATATTCACATTATTCGAGACACGCTTATTCATGTCGCCGTTTAGTCTGACGCGCGAACTTAGAGAAAGCAGTTTGGAAATAAAATAATCGCGGAGTTCAGCGAGCCTTTTTGCTTCTTTGTCTCTCGCCTCAGACGAGACCAGAAGAGCCTCCGCAAAACCGACAGCCAGATAGACCGGTTCAGTTCCAGGACGAAGTCCCGCTTCTTGGTCACCACCGCTGAAAATCGGCAGTATGGGGGTGCCATGCCGGACAAACAAAATTCCGCTCCCTTTTGGCCCGTAAATTTTCGACCCCGCTAGGGTAAGCAAGTCCACGCCGAGGCGATTCGGACACACATCTAGATAATTGGCTGCCTGACAGGCGTCTGTATGAAAAACCGGAAATTTAAGTTTTGTTTTTTTGCCGTTTACCATCCTTGCGATTTCTTTAATTGGCTGAATAGTTCCGATTTCGTTTTGAACATGCATTACCGAGACAAGAATAGTGTTTTTCTTTATTGCTTTTTTTAT
>JBAZYZ010000015.1:0-14238 GCA_041659085.1 Minisyncoccota bacterium | reverse complement strand
ATTGCTTAGAATAATGTCGGTAACATGATTGCTTTGGTTAATGGTTGCGTATATTCCCGCGTAAAAATTTATCACCAGGCTTATGGCCAGAAAAAAGACGGCAATGGCGGTGCTGATGATGAATTCTCTGTTGCTGAAGTAATCTTTGTATTTCTTCTTCACGGACTTTAGCGGTGTGTTATCAATGTTAAGTTTTTTTCCACAAAATCTCGAGTGGCTTCTGTTATTTCTTTTACGTTGTTTAGGGCGATTATATGATCAGCATTCGGGATAAGAATAATTTCGGAGCCTTTAATTTTTTGCGACATAAAGACTGAATTGTCAGCCGGGAAGATAGTGTCTTTTTTGCCGTGTATGAGCAGTACCGGAATATTTATTTTTTGAAGAAAGTTTTCCTGGTCAAACCCGTAGGATTGTTTTGTGCAGTACAGATATACCCGGAGAGTGGTGTTTCCGACGTCGGCGATCATTCTCGGTATATTCCAGTCGCCGCTGTTTGGATAGAGCGAATAATCAATATGCTTGCCTGTTTTTGGGTGGAAGGGAAACGGTCGCAATAAATTCACAAGTGATAAAAAGGGCCTTGTTGCCTTAGCCAACTTTCTTTTGGATACGGCAAAACTTGGGCTCAGGAAAACTGCTGCCCGGACACGGTTTGGATATTTGGACAGGAACAGAAGGGAGATTAGAGTGCCGAACGAATGGCTGATCAAAACGCAATTTTCTATTTTCTGCGAAGCCACCAGACAGGCCAAATCATCCGCGAAATTATCCAAACAATAGTCTCCGTACTTTGGCGGCTTGGCTGATTTGCCGTGCCCGCGCAAATCGTATGAAAGAATATTGTATTTTGTTTGGAATATTTTCTCATACGGAAACCAGGCCGAAGAACTGCCGGAGAGTCCGTGGACAAACACAAGGGTAGGTCTGGTTGGCTCAAAGTCGTTTATCCGGTAATAGATGCCTCTTTCTTTTAAAAATGATTCTTTCATAGTGATTGGTATAGTTTTTCCAAACGCTCCACGCTCTTAAGGATATTATACTCCCTACTTTTAGTTAGGCTGTTTTCTCCCATTTTTTTGCGCAAGTCCTCGTTTGAAACAAGACGGAGCGTTTTTTCCGCCAAGTCCAAGTCATTCGTTGTTTCAAACAGAAATCCGTTATCGCTGACAAAAAATCTCGCTGCGTTCATTGTTGTGTCGGGGACGATGATGGGTTTGCCGCACGCCATTGCCTCAAGCACGGTCATTCCTTCCAGCTCCGCGAATGAGGGTGATACAAATATGTCTCCGGCATTATACGCCAATATCTTATCTTCATCGCTGACTAATCCAAGGAAGCTGATATGATTTCTTACATTAAGGTTGCCGGCCAGGTCTTCTAATTTTCCGCGCAGATATCCTCCGCCGACAATTATAATATGGGTTTTCGGATGGACGGCGATAATATGCGGTATCGCTTTTATAAGCGTATCAATGGATTTTTCCGGGAACAGGCGTCCAACGTAGACCAGATTTATCGTATCTTTAGGTATGCCGAACCGTTCGTAAAAATTTCCAGTTTCTGCCGGTTTGTATACGTCCGTGTCTACTCCGTTACTGATTACGTAAGACGGTTTTCCTTCCGCCGTCAGGTGGTCGAGCAGTTCATGCGCCATTTGTGACGGGTAAATAATCGACCCCGCTTTGCTGTAAATCCAGGCCAGATACTTGTTCCAGATACTGTCTAAAATCGCCCGACCCAGAATTCTTGGCACACCCATGAACAAATTTTCCGGTTGTGAGTGGGAGTGAGCCACAATTTTAACGCCTAAGGACCTGGCCGCCCTGACGGCAACGAGAGCTCCGGACATTGGCAAGATAATGTGAACAATGTCTATGCGCTCTTCTTCCAAGATTCTCCTCACTTCTTTGACGGTGGGGAAGGCAAGATGCCATCCGCCGGATTTGGGCAAAGGTATGCTGCGGAATCGGTATGTTTTCATTCCGTTGTTATAGTCATCCGTCGGATTCTCTTTTGACCGCGCCGCAATAAAAACAACGTGATGGTTTCGTTTTTGGAGCATTTCCCCGAAGCGCAGCGCCGAAACAATGGCGCCGGCTTTATAATTGCCGATCGGATCGCAAATCATCGCGATGCGGAGATTCTTGCCGGTATTGTTTTTTGTGTTCATGTTATTTCGATAACTGCCGTGTTTTTAGGTTTGCCCTTAATATCAGGCTGGCATAGCGTCCGTCTTTGGCGGGGCTGCTTTTTGCCATTCTACCAGAATAGTCTTTTCTGGTATAATAAAAGACATAATTTATGCGTTTTTCTTTTGAACACATCGGTTTCCTCAAAAGCGAGTCCGGTTCCTTGGCGGAAACAATTTTTCCTTATATTTCGCGTTTGGGCGCTATCGCGGGAACTGGGGAATATATTGAGCCGGAATGCTCTATCTGCCTGCCTTCTGACGTCAACATTCTGTCCGCCGTGTCTGCGGTTTGCAAAGAAAAAATAAAAAAGCCGCTTAAATGCGTGGCGGTTGTTGGTATTGGCGGTTCAAATCTTGGAACAAGGGCCGTTTATGACGCTATCTTGGGTTACAAAGACGGCTCACGCGACAGCAATCTTCCCAGAATGGTTTTTTTTGACACTAATAATGAAAAAGTTACCAGGGCCAATATTGATTTTATTTTAAAAAACATAGAAAGCCTTGAGGACTTGTTGGTTGTTATAATAAGCAAATCCGGAAGCACCCTTGAAACAATCGCGCAGTCCGAGTACTTGCTCCGCGAACTTGGTGGAAGATTCCGCGGTATAGACGAAAGGGTGGTGGTCATAACCGACGAAGGGTCCGAGTTGGCTATTCCGGCCAAAGAACGCGGCATGGCGGTTGTTTCAATTCCTGAAAAAATTAGCGGACGTTATGCGGTCTTTTCCGCTGTGGGACTGCTCCCGCTTATGGCTGCCGGTTTCAACGTTAATGAATTTTTGGATGGAGCGCGGGACATGCGGGCAAAATGCCTCTCTATGGATCCGGAGGATAACCCCGCGCTAAAAGCGGCGGTTTTTCTTTCGCATTGGTACGGACTTGGGAAAAATATTCACGATAGTTTTTATTTTAATCAGGAATTGGAATCTCTTGGCAAGTGGCACCGCCAGCTCTTAGCGGAAAGCATCGGCAAATCGGGGAAAGTGGGAATTACTCCGACTGTTTCTGTCGGTTCAACCGACCTTCATTCGGTGGGGCAGCTTTATTTGAACGGACCAAAAGACAAGACGACGCTTTTTGTCATAAGCGACCCGGAAAACTCCTTGTCTGTTCCCAAGGAGCGGGTTTTCCCGGGTATTATCCCAGAGCTTGCCGGAAAACCTTTTGGCGCCATAATGAAAGCCATATTTGACGGAGTTAAGATTGTTTATCAGCGCAGCGATGTGCATTTTATTGAGGCGGCATTAAGCGGAATAACGGAACGTGAAATCGGCGCTTTCATGATGTGGAAAATGATGGAGACCATGTATGTGGCGCAGTTTTTGAAGGTTGACGCTTTTGACCAGCCGGCAGTGGAGTCATACAAGAAAGAGGCGGTGAGAATTTTAGAAGAAGTCGGCGACGGCATTAAATTAAATTAATAAATGATTACTTGGATAAGTTTGGTTGTGGTCGCTCAAATCATAAATGCCCTGATTGTTTTAGTGGACAAATATCTTTTGAATAGCGGTAAGGGCATAAGTGAGCCTGCAGTATACGCTTTTTATGTGAGTATGCTCTCCGGGGTTGTGCTGGTAATGGTTCCTTTCGGGGCGGTGTCGTGGCCGGGGGCTTTAGTCGCGGGTCTTTCTTTGGGCATGGCCCTGGCTTATATTCTTTCGATTTATTTTTTGTATTCGGCGCTTAAGATAACGGATGCGTCGGATGTTGTTCCCGTGGCGGGCGCGGTTTCTGCCGTTGCCGCTTTTGTTTTGGCGCATTTTGGGCTGAATCAGGATTTGCCCGGCAATTTCATACTGGCCTTTGTTTTTCTGGTAATAGGAGCGCTTCTCATATCCCATTTTCGTTTTAACACCAAATCTTTTGTTTTGGTGTTTCTTTCAGGGGTACTGTTCGGAGTATCGGCATTTTTGGTAAAACTGATATTTGAGCACTCCTCATTCGCAGACGGTTTTTTCTGGTCGAGGATGGCCAATGTCTTCGGCGCGCTATTTCTGCTTCTTATACCGGCTAATTGGACTGCCGTAAAACAAAGCATGAAGAAGTCTACATCCGGCATCAAGTGGATGGTTGTGGGCAACAAAACATTGAGCGGGGTGTCATTCCTTCTTATTATGATAGCGATAAATATGGGGGATGTTTCCATAGTTAATGCCCTGTCCGGGTTGCAGTTTGTGTTCTTGTTAACTTTTGCTTACTTTTGCGTTAACAGGTTTCCGGCGGTTTTCTCCGGCGAGATTCATCCGCACAGGTTTAATCACAAGCTCTACGGAGTTATCTTCATAGTTTTCGGATTCGTGGCTCTTTTTTTGAGATGACAGACAATAAACATTTACCCCTAAAATGAAACGCGCGTATAAAATAATTATTTTATTGCTTATTGTGTCAATTGCCGGCATATACTTAATGTCTATCCGCCAGGTTTCGGAGAAAATAATCTATGGTGTTTCTTTCAGCAAGCTCCATTCCGATGAGTTGAATCTTGATTGGAAGGAAGTTTACGCTGCAATTTTGGATGAACTCGGCGTAAAACATCTCCGCCTGTCGGCCCATTGGTTTATGGTGGAACCCAAAAAAGGGGAGTATAACTGGAATGAGCTTGATTATCAGATAAGCGAGGCTCAAAAACGCGGAGCGGATGTGATTTTGGCCATTGGGCGAAGATTGCCGGGCTGGCCTGAATGCCATGATCCTGAGTGGGGAATTAATCTGGATTCAAAAACAAAACAGGACGCATTGTTGGATTATATGGAAACCGCTGTTAACCGTTACAAGGACGCGCCCAACTTGCGTTTCTGGCAGGTGGAGAACGAAGCGTTTCTTAGTTTTGCCACGCAGTATTGCAATTCCGCGGATGAGGTTCTCTTGGCCAAGGAAATAGATTTGGTAAAAAAACTGGACCCTAATCACAAGATACTCGTGACCGACAGCGGGGAAATGGGAAAGTGGTACCAGGCCAGACGGTACGGCGATATTTTTGGCACCAGCGTTTATCTCTACATATGGCATGACCTGCTTGGGCCGTTGCGTTATCCGATAACCCCGGGTTTTTTCAGATTTAAGCAAAATATCATAGATTTAGCTTCCGGTCCTAAGCAAACTATTCTTATTGAGCTTGGCGCGGAACCATGGCTTATGCAGCCCATTGTCAAAGCACCGATATCTGTTCAGCTGGACAGGATGGGGCTGGATAAAATGAAAGAAGTCGTTAAGTTTAATCAGAAAACGGGATTTTCCGAGCAGTACCTTTGGGGCGCTGAATGGTGGTATTATATGAAAAATAACGGGCATCCCGAGTTTTGGGGTTTTGCCAAAAGTATTTATGATGGCGAACAGCGATAAAAAACAACTGTGTTTAATTTTTTAAAAAACAATAAGGCGGGTGGTGGCGCGATACTTGTCTTTGACATAGGCGGCACAAAGATGCGTGTGGCGGTATCGCGTGACGGAAAAACTTTTGACGAACCTAAGATTGTTCAGACGCCAAAAAATTTTGAAGAAGGGATGGCGGCATTTAGAAAGCTTGTCAATGAAGCGGCGGGTGAGAGCGCGTTAAGAGTCCTGTGCGGAGGAGTGCCCGGAGTTTTAAATCGTGACGGTGCGACTATTTTTGATCTGCCCAACTTGCCGGGGTGGAACGGCAAGCCAATTAAAGCTGAGCTTGAAAAAATGTTTGGAGTACCGGTGTATCTTGAGAATGATTCAGTCTTGGTGGGGCTTGGCGAAGCTGTTGCCGGCGCGGGTAAGGGTCATAATATTGTTGCCTATATGACCGTTTCCACCGGCGTTGGAGGGGCGCGCATAGTCGGCGGGCGGATAGATGAAAAAGTTTTTGGTTTTGAACCGGGCTGGCAGATTATAAATTTTGCCGACTTGGCGAAGAATGAAGACAGCGGGTATCTCGGACGTTATGTTTCCGGCAGCGCTGTTCAGGACCGGTTTGGCAAACATCCGGCGGAAATTAAAGAACAGTCCGTTCTGGAAGAACTTTCCTCAGAGCTTGCTGTCGGTCTCCACAATGCCGTCCTTTTCTGGTCACCCGATATTGTAGTGCTCGGAGGGTCAATGATTACCGGAGTCAATCCGATTCCGCTTGATAAGGTCGAGCTGAAACTCCGCGGGCTCTTGACGATGTTTCCCGAAGCCCCCATGATAAAAAAAGCTGTTCTGGGCGATTTTGGGGGTCTCTATGGGTCGCTTGAGCTTGTCCGGCAGCGTTTAGGAAGTTAATTATTAAAAGTTTTCAATTTTAAAAAAATGATAAACAACATTGACCTTGCGTTGATTTTTCAGAAGTTAGGAATCTCTCCGATTTTGGGCGGAATTATTATACTAATTATCTTAATCTGGTCCGTTTATTGGAAAGGCAGAGCCTTGTGGACTTCAGCTCGCGGGACACACACGATTTGGTTTGTCGCGTTTTTGCTCGTAAATACGCTCGGAGTTTTGGAAATACTTTATATATACGTGCTAAATAAAGATAAAAGACAGGCTGCCGCGCCGGAAAAGATTGCTTAACCGAGACAAATTCTTCTAATCAAAAATCGCCGTTAAAACGGCGATTTTTGATCGGGGCTTTGTTGATTTAAAACCAGAAATGATGCGCGAAAACAGATATGCCCAGTATGGCGGCCCCTATTGACGAAACAAGTGAAAGAGACGCTCCAACGTCTTTTATTTTTTCTATCCTTGCGTCATGGTTCGGTTCAATTTTATCGCATACATCTTCTATCGTGGTGTTTATTATCTCTGACATCAGCACAACAATTGCGGCAATCGTGACAAGCGAAATCTCAACAAAAGAGAATTTGAAATAGAAAGCGATTCCGGCAACAATAGCGGCGGCGGCCACTTCAATACGGAAGTTTTTTTCTTCAGCCCACACGGTCTTGAGTCCGCGCCTAGCATACGAAAAAGACTGCCAAGTTTTCCCAAAAGTCATATTTGCATTTTAACAGACAAACCTGGGAATAAACAACTTGAATAGGTTTTTATTTGATAATACGTGATTTTTCTGTATAATTGTCCGTAAATGGAAAAGAAAGCTGAATGACTAAAATCGGCAACACAAAGTTATAAATGGAAAAATACGCGTTTAACGGAAAAATTCTTATAATAGGTTTTGGAAGTCTCGGTCAGGGGGTCTTACCTCTCCTTCTCCGTCACTTTAATATCTCCCCGAAGAATATTACGGCTATTGCTGCTGACAATAACGGTGAAGAAATTGCCCGTGAAAATGGGATCAATTTTGTAAAAACTCCTCTAACTATAGATAATTACGAAGAAACCATTCTTTCTTATTTGGGCAAGGGGGATTTCCTCCTTAATCTTTCAGTGAATGTTTCGTCTGTGGACCTGATTAAGCTTTGCCAGCCAAACGGCATTCTCTATCTTGATGCATGCATTGAGCCATGGCTTGGCGGGTATTCTGATCCCAGCCTTTCATTATCGGAACGCTCAAACTACGGACAGCGCGAGAACGCGCTTGTTTTAAAGAATGATAAAGAAGAGAAAACAACCGCCGTTGTCGCTCATGGCGCCAATCCGGGGATAATATCCCATTTTCTGAAACGCGCTCTCCTTAACGTTGCGCGTGACGTCGGGCATAATGCGGAGAAGCCCAATAGCAAAGAAGGATGGGCAAAGCTCGCTAAAGATTTGGGGATTAAAACCATCCATATTGCCGAATACGACACCCAGGTGTCCGAGGACCCTAAAAAAATCGGAAGGTTTGAAAATACTTGGTCGGTGACCGGTTTTCATGATGAAGGAGCCAATCAGCCCTCGGAGCTCGGCTGGGGCACTCATGAAAAAAGTTTCCCGAAAGATGCCAAAAAACATGACTATGGGTGCGGGTCCGCTATTTATCTGGAGCGACCTGGTGTGGAAACTCTGGTTCGCACCTGGACCCCGGCACGCGAGAGTTTTATCGGCAGAATGATTACCCACAATGAAGCAATTTCCATTTCAGACTTCTTTACCCTGAAGGATGGAGAAGAAGTAATATATCGCCCAACGGTTCATTATGCTTACCGCCCTTGCGATGCTGCGGTTCTTTCTATTGAAGAATCAGTAGGAAACAATCTGGCGCTTCAGGACGAACAGAAAATTCTGGTGGATGAAATCGTAAGCGGGATGGATGAACTCGGAGTTCTTTTAATGGGGCACAAGAAAAATACTTACTGGTATGGTTCTCAACTTACCATTGAGGAGGCGCGGAAACTCGCCCCGTACCAGAATGCCACTGGCTTGCAGGTAAATGCAGGAGTTTTGGGGGCTATGGTCTGGGCAATAGAGAACCCGAACAGAGGTGTTGTTGAGGCTGATGATATGGATTTTGAACGGGTAATGGAGGTTGTAAAGCCGTATATGGGCACTATGGTCGGCAAGTATAGCGATTGGACGCCGCTTGAAGACCGTAGGAAGCTTTTCCCGGAACCAATGGACGAGAATGATCCGTGGCAGTTCGATAACTTCAGGGTATAGTGATTAACGGCAGATTAATAAAATACAAACCTTATATGGATAAGGTGGAGTGATTTCGCTTTTGCGAATACTCAAAAAGGAGCGGAAAATATTTTTGTAGAAATACCGCTTACTCAATAAATGAATTCTGTTTTAGCTATATATAAACAAAAAGGGGAGACGCCGCTTGCGGCGCTAGGCAGATTGCGGGTGGAAAAACCGGAGTATGAAAAGGAAACGCTGTCTTACGCCGGCAGACTGGACCCGATGGCGGAGGGCGTGATGCTTGTTTTGGTTGGCGATGCCAACAAAGAAAGAGAAAAGTATTTGAATCTTGATAAAATCTATATAACACAAATATTATGCGGGGTTTCCACCGATACGCACGATTTACTCGGGCTTGTTACGGAAAATAAGCATATGGAAATTAATGAGAAAGAATTTGCCAAAGTGGTTAATTCTTTCGTTGGCGAATTTTCACAGAAGTATCCGGCGTATTCATCCAAGACTGTTGGCGGAACACAACTGCATGAATTAAGCAGAAAAGGGGAGATGTTTAATATTCCGGAGCATAAAGTATTTTTACATAGCGCTAAGGTAGTGGCTTATAAGAAACTAAGCGGGAGGGAAGCGCTTAATAACGTGTTATTTTCTGTTGATTCGGTTTCCGGCGATTTTAGGCAGAAGGAGATCAAAGACAGGTGGAAGGAAGTATTGAGATACCAAAATACCGAGTTTGATTTGTTTGAACTTGAGTTATCCGTGTCATCCGGATTCTATGTTCGACAGTTTGCCTCTGATATTGGAGAGAAATTAAGGGCTCCGGCTCTAGCATATTCAATAAGAAGGATAAAAGTTGCGGAGTGGGGGATAGAAAATTGCATCTTGTAATTTCTGCGTTCAAAGAGCCAAAAGCGGCAACCAATTAGCTTGGGGATGACAAAATTGCCAAATTGACGTAGAATATGAATGGTTCAATTAATCGCTATAAAATCAACAAAATATATGGCAGAAACAGGACATTGCATGAAATGCAAGGAAAAGAGGGATATGAAGGATACGATGGAAGTAACAATGAAAAATGGCCGTAAGGCCATGAAAGGGATATGTACAAAGTGCGGCACCAAGATGTTTAAGATTCTTGGCAACAAGGCGGCTTAAATTAGCTTAATACCATTTAAATTAAACAAAAAGCGCCAATTTGGCGCTTTTTGTTTTTCGGTATTTAAAGCCTATGGATTACTAAAAAGCTATTGACAGTTTGACTTCTTAGTGCTAGTATGTCGTTATATAGGCATACAGCCTTATTTATATGACAAGTTTTATTAACATAGCCCTAGCGGGCTTTTTAGTTTGGTCGGGAACTGGCGGCGGATCCTATATTGAGGCCCCTAAGAATTTTGTCCCGGCAAAGGCTAATATGGAATCTGTTTCCGTTCGGCTTACCGGATATAATGCCCTGCCCGAACAGACAGACAATGACTCGGAAATAACGGCTTCAGGCGCCCGTTCAAACCCGGCTGTTATTGCCGCGCGCTCGCGCGACATGGCTGACATGCTTCCTTACGGAACGGTAATTTCCATTGAGGCGCCCAAGAATTCTATTTCATGCGGATTTAATGAGGTTGAACATTTGGTGGGCTATCGAGTTATTGCCGACTCTATGAGCGCGCGCAAACTCCGCCAGATTGACCTCATGTTTGACGAGTCGGATGTTGTGCTCGTTGGAGGCAAAGGTACGAATCCCGCGGTGGCTGTCGGAGTGTGCAAGGCCAATATCCGCGTCGTCGGCAGGATCTCTCTTAAGGATATTCCTGAGACACAAGCCGAGCTTGCCCTTATGGTGGATAAAAAGCTGGCGATTAAGTAACTGATAACCAACTATAAATAACAAATCACCCCAGTCGTAGAGGTTACTCACTACGGGGCGGGCAAGCACCAAATTACAAACAAATCCGAAACTCGAAATACTAAAATATAGACAAATAAAAAACCACCCATATACCGGGATGGTGTCGGTTGTTGCGTATGGACTAGTGCGCGGGGGCGAAGGTGAAAACCCGACCACTTCTATCCCCAGTCTTCGTCACGAGCACGGTCTTGCCGGTATCGTAATGAAGCAAGAGTTCGTTGCATTCGTGTTCTCTGAATTCCTTGTCTAGCAAACAAGCCAAGTCTTCTTGTTTGCTGGGGTTCATTGTCCCGAAGAAGAGATGGACATCCTTCGATGTCGTAAAGAAGTCGTGACTCGGGGAACTCATAGCCCCACCTGCCACGTGCGTTTGGTACACTTTCGCATGCAGATGTTGGATTCGATGAAGTTCATTCCTCACCAGGTTCATGTAGGAAATACATCCTTGTTCGAGGTAGGGGGTAAAACCTGTTGGTAAGCTAAGATCAACTCGATGCATAATTTCTCCTTGGGCCCGCAAGCAACGTCGCAGACTTGCATGCCAAGTAAAAAATGAACAAGCGACGTTGAGTTGATTTAAGCATACAATTTTATTAAAGTCAAATGTTTACCTTACCTAAAATTACGCTATAGCGTAATTTTAGGTAAGGTGGGGAAATTGGATTGGTATTTATACTAAATACCGTATACGGTATACTTCATACTATGAAAAAAGTTGCCATTTTTGACATAGACGGTACGATATTCCGCTCCAGCTTGCTGATTGAGCTTGTGAATGTTCTTATTGAACAGGGGAATTTTGAGGAAAAAGCCCGCAATGAATTTGAACGCGAGCATAAACACTGGCTTGAGCGCAAGGGCGACTACGCTTCATACATAAACGCGGTTGTAAAAAGCTTTAACAAAAATATTAAGGGTGTGCATTATTCAGATTTTGACAAGGCCGGGGAGATGGTAATAAGGCGATACCAGAACCATACTTACAAATACACGCGCGCTCTGGTTGCCGAGCTAAAGAAGAAAGACTATTATCTTTTGGCCATTACCCATTCCCCGAAAGGAGTCGCGGAAAAATTTTGCAAATCGCTCGGATTTAACAAGGTTTATGGCAGACTGCTCGAGCTTGGTCCGAATGATTGTTTTACCGGCAAGACCATGGAGGAGACGGTTATTTTAAACAAGGCCAATATAGTAAAGCGCGCGGTAGAGAAAGAAGGTTTGACGCTTCTAGGCTCAATCGGCGTGGGAGACACGGAAAGCGACATACCGCTTCTTGAAATGGTCGCGAAGCCGATTTGTTTCAATCCCAATATGAAATTATACAGACACGCCAAACGAAACGGTTGGAAAGTGGTCCTGGAAAGAAAAGATGTGGTGTACGAAATTAATTAACAATTAATTATCAATCATTAATGGAACAAACAAATTCATCTGAAGATTGAGACATTAGGAATTTAATGAAAATTGTGATTTGAGAATTGTCGCTAAGATGATTATTGCAGCGAATTCAGCTTAGTTCGCGTGGCCGGACCGACAAGTCCATAACCAGCAGATCCTTTTTTCGCGATACCGTATTTCTCCTGGAATTTCATAACCAGTTTCTGGGTTGCCGGACCGAATATGCCGTTCACGGTTACCTTGCCGTATATTTCCGGGTATTTGGCAAAAAACTGCTGTAGGGTCCTAACTTCAGTCCCTGTTACTCCCCGTGACATTGGTTTTGTAAATGCTGATTTTTTAGCCGCAGCAGAAGAAGCGGAAGATTGTGCCGGCAATAGTGATAATATCGTCGGACACGCCTGTCCTGTCAATGTGCTAAACAAATGTCCCGGAGCGCAGCCTGTCGCAGGTGAAGTTGTGGTGGCAATCGCAGGGGTTTGAGCAACCGGGGTAACTGTTTGGTTTGTGATCGGAAGCGCCGTGACCCCCATGCCCAAAACCGTAAGGCTGATGTCTTTTTGCTGCAAACCGCTGTAAGTTCCGTTAATATTCGCCGGCAAAAGAGAGACAGTTACGGTTTGGTTTCCGTTGGTCATATTTGTAAGCATTACCGTGGCATTTGTTGCCGTAAGAGGCTGGTCAAAGATGAAGTTTCCGCAGGCAACTGTAGTCGTCGCTTGGTTGACGATTTTTGCGGTAGACACGTTTTCGTTACAGCTGAATTTTATGTTGACGCCGGATGCGTTTTGGGTGGTCCACGAAAGAACAGATGTTCCGCCGGAAATCATTTTAGTTGATGAGGCGGTAAAAGATATGACAGCCGGTTCTATTGTTTTTTTCCCTTGGACCAATATTGTTTTCGTAAGGCCATGAATGGCGTCGTATGAGCCGTATACAATCGCCGGAATGATTGTGGTTTGAATAGAGATGTCCAAAGGCGACTGATTGGTAAACAAAAGTTCCAAAGAACCACTCGCGGACAAGTCCCCAGACGAAGCTGTAACGCCGCAGGGGAGAGGCTGAGCCCCCAAGCTGAGGGCGACAACGGAAACATCGCTTGTGGCGCAACCGATTATGAGATTCGCGGCCGGAACATCGGTAGCACTTACCCAGCTTATTGTTGTTGTCGCGCCGGACGGCGTTGATGTTGCAACAGTAAAGCTGGTTATTGTGTTTTGATTTGCGCCGACCGTTATTGTTTCCGACTGCTGCGCTGCGTCATAATCAACCCCCGCGCCGTCCTTGGGAATCAAGCTTATCGTTAACTGTTTCAAAACGCCGCTTACGTTTGACACGGTGATAGTGGTGGCGTCAGAAGCTTGAGCCGAGATAGAGGTTCGGGTTCCGCACGGGAAGATACTGCCGTCAATTTTTCTTACGACAATAGCCTGTTGACACGATATTAAGAGCGAGTGTCCGCCAGCATCGGCGAGTGTCCAGGAAATATTAATTGGCTGACCGCTGCTTACGGATAACGGGGAAACGGAAAAAGAAGAAACAGAGGGATTGGCGGCGCGCGCCACGCCTCCGGGGGTTAATAAAATAACTGTTAAAAAAGAGAACGCAAAAACGCTTAAAAGTGTGTTTTTCATATGCCTTATATTGTACCATTCAAAAAGGTTGCATGTGTGAATAACTGCCAGCCGATTTTTTGTTAATATTTATTAAAATCATAGCTTATGCTAAGCTTTGATTTTGCTGGGGGTCCGGTCTGTCACGGATGACATTGGCGGATAGTTTTGACGAGTCGGGGAAGTAGCGGGCTGTAGTATACCGGTAGTACGCGCCCTTCGGGAGGGCGTAGATCGAGTTCGATTCTCGACAGCCCGATAGGTATAAAATAATGTTTTAGCGCCGGGCTGTAGTATACCGGTAGTACGCGTCCATGGGGTGGATGTAGACCGGGTTCGATTCCCGGCAGCCCGAATGTAACCGAGCGAAGAGAAGTGTAATGAGGGCTGAGCAAGCCAACTGCTTGGTTTGCGCCCAGAATCGAAAGCCGGAGTGTGTCGCGAAACGACGACGAGGCGGGGTTGCGACATTCGTTGTCTAGCTTTAGCGGAGCAGAAGAGTCGTGACCGATTCCCGGCAGCCCGAATGAATCAGGTTTTTGCAGTAGCATAAATAGATTTCGCGGAGCGACTTTATGCGGTAAAATAGTTAAAACAGATTTATGGCAATATTTTTCATTCTATGCGCGTTTTTGGCAACTTTCGTGGGCGGTCTT
>JBAZYZ010000014.1:835-15416 GCA_041659085.1 Minisyncoccota bacterium | reverse complement strand
GGACGCTCTTGTCCAAGAGCATCTTTCCCGACGGAGTTTTCTCCTCATCCATGTTGCGGGCGACAACATCTTGTATCTCTATTGTGTCAGTATCTTTCATATTATTAAATCGTTTTTTATTTGTTTCGTGGTGAGTAAACAAATAAAAAACCGCACATATGCGGTATCTGCTTCCCTGGTTCCGTCACGGGCTGTATTTCCGGAAAGTGATGGGGTTACCTTGGGAGCGCCGCTGGTAATGGAGACACTATACATCATGGGCTAAAAAAAACAAGCCACTTGGAGGCTCAACCTCCAAGTGGCGGGAATTTGTGTAAACGGACAAGTACAAAGTTTAAAGCCCCGCAATCGCGGGGCTTCTTCGCGCGGCTACGCTGGTGAGCGTCGCCTGGGCGGTGTTGGAAAGAAGCGTTTCATGGCGGCCTTCCTCAAAAAATTTCAAAGTTATTCCGTAGGTTTTTTAACCTCTCGGGTACAACGTTTCCTCCCTCAAAAAGAAAACAAAAAATGGATTCGCGTTCCGGCGGGGGCGTATCATTTCATCGCCGCCCCCGCCGGTCGCGCGTCGGCTATCGCTGTCCCGAACGGCGCTATTGGCTGATGGGCCAGGGGCGCTCCGTTCAACGATGCCGGCATTCTACCGAAGCTCGCGTGTGGGCGAATGGGCGATGGACATTATTTCAGGTCCCCGTCGCTCGATAATCGCCGCCACTGCTCCGGTCCTACGCTCGGAAGACATCCAGCCGAATGCTCCCGAGAACTTCTACACGCCGCTCGATTTACTTGGCCTACTCATCGCTTCACGCGATAAGGTTGTGGCTAAAAGCGAATCGGGCCAGCCGTAGCGCTAGGGCGTGTTGCCGCCGGCGCCGGTGCTGCAGTTGAAGTTGCCCAGGCCCTGGTCGTTCGCAGCGTTGGCGGATCCATTGGCGCCGGCGAAAGCGATCGTGGCGATCGAAGAAATCCTTGAATTTACTCTCCGGGAATTGTTCCCCGGGCCTGCGCGTGCGGGTGCCATTGTCGTTTCCTTTTGAAGTTGAAATTGAACTCATCATTGGCCCGTCGGTTTCCCGTAGCTTTTGACTTCTTACCACCTTGTCACAACATATATTTATTGTCAAGTCCATTTTAAAAATGAAGAAACCCCGGGCAAGCCGGGGTTCCAGTATTACTGGTGGTTCTGGTGTGCGGGCCCCAAGGCTCGCACTTTGGTTTTGGCCATTGAAGGCCGAGGTGTGGAATTTCTAGTGGTTTATGTTCCCGATAGAAGCCTCCTTGTTTTTGTACTGCCGGAATGAAGTAGACCTATAGTATTGCCTGTCGGGCTTTGGATCACCTCCTTCCCGCAAAAAACAACTTGCTGGTTTCGGCACCGTGCCTGGCCACTGTTGTTCCTTGCATACACCTATTTGATTTCTACCCTATTTATTTAAAAACAGCAAGGGATAAACAGACAAGGCGGTCTCTTGGGAGTCGCTTCCAAGCGGGATAAAAAATCGTATTTTCTGCGCGATTTATATTTTTCTATAAATTTGGTATACTTTTGGTCATGATTTTAACTTACTTCGGCAAGCAATTCTTCAAGATGCAGTTAGGGGATACGGTTATTGCCGTTAATCCGATAGGCAAGGATTCAAAACTGAGCGGTTCACGCTTTGGCGCCGACGTCGGGCTAATATCAATTAATCACCCCGATTACAACGGCGCGGACGGAATAACTTTCGGCGAGAAAAAACCGCTTATTTTGTCAGGCCCCGGCGAGTATGAAGTTAAGGGAATTTTTATAAAAGGCTTTCCAAGCGTTGCGGAGGTTGGAGGTGAAAAATTTATAAATACCATATATACACTTTCTCTGGACGGTATAAATATGTGTATTTTGGGCGCGCTTACCGCAAAAGATTTGTCACCTGAAATAAAAGAAGCGATAGACGGTGTGGATATTATTTTTGTTCCGGTGGGGCTCCCCGGACTTGGCCCGCGCGATGCTTATAATCTTGCCTCGTCATTCGGACCGAAAGTTATTATTCCTATGGATTATGACGCGGCAGCTCTCAGGGTTTTCCTGAAAGAAGGCAGCGCTGAAGACGCGGAGGAATTGGATAAATATACCGTCAAGAGAAAAGATATTGAGGGGAAGGAAGGGGATATTGTTCTATTAAAACCGCAAGGCTAATGTGCGAATGATTAACGGATTCGTATATTGGCATCGTGTAAATACCATGCTTTCTTATCTGCACAAACTCCGTTCAAAACCCGTTCACGTGCGCCGAGCCATCTTACTGGTGTCCACGGTCTCCATTACCGGCATTATTTTTGTGACTTGGCTTACCTCCTGGAGCATTTTGTTTAATCCGCCGGAGAATAAGTCTTCCGCTTCAACTCCAAACATCGCTACCCCGGTTTTTCTTATCAAGGACAATTGGGGTAGTTTTAAAAACTCGTTTTCTGGAAATTTTTCCGGGCTGAAAAGTCAACTAAAGTTCTAAATTTAAAACAGGATGAAGACATAAATGAGTCATTTTTTTGTTTGAAAAAATGACTCATTTATGTTAGTATAAACAGTAATTATGGCTTCTAAGGATAAGGACATAGCCCCAAAAAGAGCTTTGGAAGACGGTATTGTGTCCGTTGGAATTTCGCATGAAATGCGAACTTCGTACTTGGACTACGCCATGTCAGTTATCACTTCGCGCGCGCTCCCTGACGTCCGTGACGGGTTGAAACCTGTGCATCGGCGCATCCTCTACGCGATGAACGAGATTGGACTCACTTCCTCCGCAAAGACCCGCAAATCTTCAAACGTGGTTGGAGAGGTGCTTGGTAAATATCATCCGCATGGAGACGTGGCGGTATATGATTCCATGGTTAAAATGACTCAGGATTTTTCCATGCGCTATCCTCTCATCGTAGGTCAGGGTAACTTCGGCTCAATAGACGGCGATTCAGCCGCGGCTATGCGTTATACGGAAGCCAAGATGTCCAAGATTTCAAGCGAAATGCTCCGCGATTTGGATAAGGAAACTGTTGAGTGGCGGCCCAACTATGACAACACCAAAAAAGAACCTGCCGTTTTGCCTGCCTCGTTGCCCAATCTTCTTTTGAATGGCACGCTTGGTATTGCCGTCGGCATGGCAACTTCCGTCCCGCCGCATAACTTAAATGAAGTGGTTGACGCCACCATTCATCTTATAGACGACGAAGAAGCAACCAATGAAGACTTGCTTACGTACGTAAAAGGGCCGGATTTTCCGACCGGCGGAATCATTTTTGCCGATAAAGAAGTTCATCATGCTTACGCTTCCGGTCGGGGCGGGGTGGTTTGCCGCGGCGAAGCTGAGATTATTGAGACCAAGAGCGGGCAATTCCAGATAATAATCAGTTCCATTCCGTACCGCGTAAACAAGGCTGATCTTATAGTCCACATTGCGGACTTGGTCCACGAGAAAAAACTGGAAGGCATAAAAGATATCCGCGACGAATCAACCAAAGATATCCGCATAGTCATAGATTTGAAGACGGGTATTCATCCGCAAAAGGTTCTGAACTATCTCTACAAGCACTCGGAGCTTGAAAACGTTTTTCACTTCAACGTCTTGGCATTGGTGGATGGTGTGCCGCAGACACTGTCGCTTAGGGCCATGCTTAAGGAGTTTATCTCGCACCGCGAGGTTATTGTCCGCCGCCGAACAGAGTTTGATTTGAAGAAAGCTCTGGAACGCGAGCATATTTTACTCGGGCTAAAAAAGGCGCTTGACCACATAGACCAAATAATAAAGACCATAAAAAGTTCCAAAGATACTCCGACTGCGCACGCCAATTTGATGAAAGAATTTAAGTTCTCGGCAATCCAGGCTACCGCGATTTTGGAAATGAAATTGCAGAAACTTGCCGGACTTGAAAGAAAGAAAATAGAAGAAGAACTCAGTGAAGTTCAGGATTTTATAAGCAAACTTAAGGAACTTTTGTCCAGTGCCAAAAAGATTTTGAAAGTGGTAAAGGACGAACTTGTTGAAGCGAAAGCAAAGTACGGTGATGAACGCCGAACCAAAGTCATAAAAGGCGGGGTCAAAGTTATATCCGAGGAAGATTTAATTCCGGAAAAAGAATCCGTTCTGGTCTATACAGCCGGCGGTTACGTGAAGCGCACCGACCCTGCGGAATACCGCGTTCAGAAGCGCGGCGGCGTGGGTGTGGTTGATTTGGACACCAAGGAGGAGGATTTTGTGACGCACCTCCTTACCGCAAATACCCACAGCGATCTCCTGTTCTTTACCGACAAAGGCAAGGCGTATCAGATAAAAATGTATGACATACCGGAAGGACGCCGCGCCACCAAAGGCAAGTCAATAATGAATTTCCTCCAGCTCGGGGGCGATGAGAAAGTGACATCCATTTTGGCGATGCCGAAAGCGGTTAAGAATGCCACTCTTTCAATACTCATGGTTACCAAAGAAGGCACCGCCAAAAAAGTTTCCGCCGAGAGTTTCAAGGATGTGCGCAGGAACGGTATCATTGCCATAAAACTTTCGGAAGGCGATCTGCTTTTGTCTACGCTATTTACGGATAAGGGCGATGAAGTAATATTGGCGACCAAGAAAGGTCAAGCGATAAGATTTAAAGAATCCGATATCCGCGAAATGGGTCGCGCCGCGGGCGGTGTGCGCGGGATGAAGCTCGGTCGTGGAGACGTGCTCATTGGAGCCGATGTCGTTAAAAAGGAATCCAAGGGCCCGATGTTTCTGGTTATGATGGAAAACGGTTTCGGTAAGAGAACAGCAATAAAAGAATACAAGGTGCAAAAACGCGGCGGGTCCGGCATCAAGACAGCCAAGGTAACCGCCAAGACAGGGAATGTGATGGCAGCAGAGGTTGTAAGCGAAGATATGTCGCAAATTATCGCTATGTCCAAAAAGAGCCAGGTAGTCAGAGTAGATTTGAGTTCCGTGCCGTCGCTCGGCAGGCAGACACAGGGCGTGCGTATCATGAAGCTCCGCGCGGGAGACAGCATAGCTTCTCTTACGTGCCTCTAGCCAATTTTCAGTAAACAATTTACAATTAATAATGAATTTTCAGGCGCCGATGATTCAAACGAATTCATTCGAAAATTTACCGAAAATTGAGATTTGAAAACTGAAAATTATTTTTCGCAAAAAAACACATGGCTTTTTTAAAACCCGAAGAAATCGCAAAAAAACTTCCGCTTGAGGAAGGGCTTATTGTTGCGGATTTTGGTTCTGGCGTCGGGTCTTTCACTGTTCCCGTTGCAAAAAGAGTCGGCGCGTCCGGTCATGTTTATGCCGTTGAAATCAACAAAGAGCTGGTTGGGGCCGTTAAGGCGGCGGCTTCACGCGAGAAACTTTCCAATGTGGAGGTTATTTGGGGCGACATCGAGGCGCCGAACGGAACCAGGCTTAGCGATTCCTCTGTCGGGTTGGTGATTTTAGCCAATGTGTTGTTTCAGGTGGAAAACAAAGAAGGAGTTTTAAAAGAAGTAACCAGGATTTTGAAGACGCGCGGATACGCTCTTGTTTTGGATTGGAAAGAATCTTTCGGAGGACTCGGACCGAAGCAGGGAGACGTAGTTTCCGAAGGAGACGCCAGAAAACTGTTTCTTAATTCGGGTTTTTCTTTGTATAATGAAATTGAGGCTGGGGAATATCATTACGCGCTTTTGTTTCAGAAATTTTGAGCGGAACAAAAGTGATTCCCGATTCATTCTGAAAATCAGTCATGTCTAACTTTCAAATCATTGTAATAAGCGTATTTGGTCTCTTTATATTTGTGGCAGTTTTGATTTTTTCCGGGCTTGTCCCGGGTCTTAAAATGGGCGGCGATTCAGACGTTTCCGGCGCCGTAGTTTTATGGGGGACAGTGCCGGCCACTTCTATTGCCCCTATTATCGACGATTTTAACCTCAAATATAAGCCTATTTCAGTTACTTATGTTGAGAAAAACCGGAGCGTTTTTGACCGCGACCTTACCGAAGCTCTTGCTTCCGGACTAGGTCCGGACCTGATAATGCTTCCGCGCGGGCTTATATACCGCCACTCCGATAAAATTTATCCGATTGCCTACTCGACTCTTTCCGAACGGGATTTCAAAGACACTTTTGTGGAAGAAGGCGAGATTTTCTTAACCGCGCAGGGTATTTTGGCTCTTCCTCTCCGTATTGACCCGATGGTTATGTACTTCAACCGCGACAGCCTCACAAATTCCGGCATATCTCTTCCGCCGAAAACATGGGAAGAGCTTTTGGCCATGACTCCGGAGCTCGTGGAGAAGGATTCTTCCGGGAACGTTGTTAAAAGCGCGGTCTCTTTTGGCGAATTTGTGAATGTTAATTACGCCAAAGACATAATTTCGCTCCTTACATTGCAGGCCGGCAACAAAATTGTTCAGCGCGCCGACAGCGGTCTAAAATCCGTATTTGGGGACACCTCAAGCCAATCGCTGCGACCGGCTGACGAAGCTGTGCGTTACTATGCCAATTTTTCCAATCCCGTAACATCTTCATATTCATGGTCCAAATCGCAACCCAATTCGCGGGACGCTTTTCTTTCCGGAACCTTGGCTTTTTATTTCGGTTATGCGAGCGAATTGTTCGGCATCCGCGAGCGTAATCCGCATCTTAATTTTGACGTAACCGCGGTTCCGCAGGTTAAGGGCGCGTCCGCCAAGATCACTATTGGTGAAATTGAGGGGTTGGCGGCTCTCCGCGGGTCCAAAAATTTGTCCGCTGCGCTCCGGGTGGAAAGTTTGATGACGGACCAGGAATACGCGCTCAAACTCGCCAAACAGACTTTCCTGCCGCCGGCCAGACGCGATATACTGGGAAGCAAGCCGGGAGACGCGTATATGAATGTGTTTTTTGAATCGGCTCTTATGAGCCGTGGCTGGATTGATCCGTCGCCCGTCGAGACATCCGCCATCTTTAAAGAATTGATTGAAAACGTTGTATCGGGACGCTTGCGGATTAATGACGCTGTTACAAATGCCGACGGTGAGCTCGCCAAACTGCTTAACAAAAATTAATATGAAAAAAATTGCAACAACGTTCGGGTTTTTTACGAGAGAAAGGTCTGAAAGTTCAGAGAAATTTAACTTCGTTCGATTGCTTATTGTCGGTTATTTGTTGTTGGTTATCGTGGTCCCGTTTTCCGCCAGCGCGGCGATAAATCTCATTCCTTGCGGCAGGAGCATTGATGCGGGCACGCCGCGCGCGCAATGCACATTCAATGATCTGGTAACGCTGGGTAATAATATCGTCAATTTTCTCCTTAAAGACGTAGCTCTGCCGTTTGCCGTGATTCTGTTTATGTGGGCGGGTTTTCTTATGATGTTCAAATCCGCAAGTTCAGGCAGTTTGGACGAGGCCAAGAGCATACTTTGGAACGTGGTGGTCGGGTTTCTTGTGGCTTTGGCCGCCGTATTGATAGTAAAGTTCATACTTTTCGCGTTTCAGGCCAAAACGGAGTTATACCAAGGCAAGCTTAGCTTTAACGTGATAGAATTAAAGAAATGAAAAGCAACATAAATGATTTTACAAAAATAATATTTTCAATTATCTCCGTTTGGTTTGTTTTCGCTATGTTGCTCGGTATTCCGTTTTTTGCTTTTGCCCAGGATAATTTCCCGGGCACATACAACATAGACAGTAACCCGTCCCAGAGCAGTGGAAACTGTGAGCCGGGCAAGCTTTGTAACCCCATAGGTTCCACAAGCCTCTCGGCTTTTTTGGGAAAGATTGCCGACGCTGTCCTCAAGGTGGGGGTGCCAATCGCCGCTATTTTCATAATCTTTGCCGGGTTCAAATTTGTAACCGCTGCGGGGGATGAAAAAGCCATAAAGGATGCCAAGCAGATTTTTTGGTATACTATTATTGGTACCGCGATACTGCTTGGCGCGAGTTTGCTCGCAAAAGTTTTGACCACGACGGTCGCGCAGATAATAGGATAATTTAATCTATCGGAACGCGGAGGACAAACAAACAACAGCCATTTTAACAGGTAATGAATAAAGTAATGATAAAACAAAATTATTTAACGGTTCTCAGGGCGGGGGTTGCGGTTGCGGCTCTTACTCCATTTTTGGCTCTAGCCCAGTCTTCATCTTGTACAAGCGTCAGCAGTAGCGGATTGATAGGTTTGTTTGCCTGCGCTTCAGGCCTGATTCAAACACTCAGTATCCTTCTCATCGCTCTGGCACTCCTACTGTTTTTATGGGGGGTGGCGAAGTTTCTTTATAAAGCCGATGACCAAAAGGCTCGGGATGAGGGTCGGCAGTTTATGATATGGGGCATTATTGCTTTGTTTGTCATGGTTGCCGCCATGCAGCTCGCCGGGGTGATTTCGAGGACGTTTGGGTTTAGTTCCGGACAGCCGCAGCTTAACTCTAGTGGGGGAAGCACCTACAATACAGGAGGTGTTAATTTACCAGGTTCATTTAATCCGACTAATTAATTTTAGGCCATTTTAGTTGATTTAATTATCAACAGGCAAATTGGGCAAAATATAGTACAATTGTAAGTATAAGAAGTAAATTATTAGTAAGTAATCCCAGTAGCAGGGCAGGGCTCACTACGGGACAAGTTATAAAAAATATGAAAAAAGCAGCAGCAATTATAGCAGCGTTTGGCCTACCGATGCTTGCATTGGCCCAGGACGCCGTGAATATCTTGCAGAAAGTCGGCACCATTATAAATATAGCCACAGTCATCGTGGTAGCCTTGGCTTTGCTCTTCTTCCTTTGGGGACTCGCAATGTACCTTTTCAACGGTCCGGGCGAGAAAGCGGATGAAGGACGCAGACTCATGGTTTGGGGTGTTATAGCTCTTTTCGTGATGGTTGCGGTATGGGGCTTGGTAAAGGTCATTGCCACCACTCTTGGTGTGGGAACCGGAGGCAGTCCTCCTATTCCTGGCGTTAACGCTACGATCGGCACCGGCGGTGTTGTTACCGGCGGCACTTTCTAGCGAGGAATTATCGGCACACTGAACCGTGGACGCCTTACTCTTAAAAATTAACCAGTACGTGCTCAATCCGATTATCGGGTTCATGTTTGTTCTGGCTCTTGCGTACTTCGCTTTCGGGGTTATTGAATATTTCCTTTACCAAAACAGCGAAGCTGAAAGAGAAAAAGGCAAACAGCATATTATCTGGGGGCTTGTCGGTCTTGTTATTATGACCGGCTTCTGGGGGATTATTCAGATATTGGCGAGTACTCTACAGGTGTCAGTAACTCATCCGTAGACTTGGGTTTTGGAAAATTTGGCAAGAAAAAAGCCGCCTTGTGGGCGGCTTTTGCCGTTTGGCATTTGAGCGTTGCGCTCACCTGAAAACGGATTACACACGGGGAGGCTTCCGATGCATGGTCACCTTCATCGTGAGGTCCCTGTCTTTTTCGGCAGACTGGAATCTCAAAATGAGGCGAGTGGCGGTATTTTGTCCGCCCGCAACATCGTCGCCGTTGCAAATTTCTTCTTTCCCGGCGCCGTTTGTGGCCACTTTTCCATTGACCTTTACCCTGTAGCATCCTCCGCCAATCGGGTACATATTGTTTGACTTGTCGGTCGCATCAACTCCGTCCGACCAATCATCCCTTGGCGCCAGGACCATTCTAATTTCCGGTCCTATGCCACCTCTTGCCATGAGAGCGCTTGCTGAGGGGGGAGGCGGAGGCGGAGGCGCGTCTTGTTTGACTTTTTTGTAGACGCTTACGCCCACGCCGATGACCAGGATGATTAAAGCTGAAACACCCAGCCACTTGAAGGTTGCTGAAATGCCTTTGTCAACGTTAGGATGGAGCATGATTGTTACCTCCTTTGGTTTCCACTGTTTGCGGCGAGAGCTTGCCCTTTCGTGAAGTCGCCTGCCGCGCCATCGACTATGATCATTGTCGCGTCTTTAGTGGTGGCAAGCGCGGCACGGAGACCTGCTTCGGGACTTACGTTGAGCTCTTTTATCAGGGGACCAGCCAGGTTGTCGATAAGATGACGCACCTGGTTCTTTTCCGCCTCCTGGTCAAGTTGTTCCCCGCGAATCCTTTCAAGCCTGGTAATCATCTCCTCTGACGCGGGAACGATTTTTGTTACCTGAATCTTGATTACCGTTATTCCCAGTCGCCTGATTAGATTGTGCCAGTCTCCGTTGGATGCTTTCTTGGCTTCTTCTTCGGCGTTAAGTGGAGCTTCGAGCGCCGCTTTGAGGGCTTCTTCAAGATCTTTTTGCCCCTTCAGGAATTCAGAGTCAGACATCCCTTGCGCTTTTTCACGAATGACCCGGCGCATTATGTCAACCAGAGCTTTTTCAACACCCTTTGCGCCGTCTTGAACGCTTGTGTACCCAAGAAGGTTTAAGGGGTCCGCCTGCCATGCTATAGAAGCGTCAACTTTCATTTTCACTTCTGAGACAAGCTTGTTATCAGGAATTACTTGTCCCGCCTGGGGTTGGTTGGGGTCCGCGCTGATTTGTTTGCCGACTAATACCTCCATAGGTTCGTTCAGTTTTGTGGTGATGAGTTCTATTGGCGTTTCTGTGTAGCTCATGAACGGCCGCGGGGGAATATGACAGTACCCCTCCGGCAGAACGAAACCAACCCTGCGCGCGCCGAAAATTTCCGGCATCCCAACACTGGCTTTCTTTACCTTGGCGAGCCCGCCGATGTAAAAATAAGCAATGCTTAGGAATAATCCCGCAACGATTGTCACGGTATTGTGCTCAAGGTAAGAGTTGCCGATTATCCAGTTTGTCATCCAGAATAAAACCTGAATCAATACGAGGAATATCGGCCAACCCGCGATAGTTAATATTGGTCCCGATATGAACAGAGTTCTTACTCTGCTTAGCTTGAGGTTTTTGTCGATAAGAATGGGCGCCATCTTAACGCCCAAGAAAATGACAAAAGA
Organism: Minisyncoccota bacterium; assembly: GCA_041659085.1. GTDB lineage: Bacteria > Patescibacteriota > Minisyncoccia > Phycocordibacterales > VMEP01 > JBAZYZ01. The sequence continues at coordinate 4,513 of JBAZYZ010000014.1, read as the reverse complement.
GATTGATGCAATCACGACTATTCCTCCGATGATATAGCCGATTACCGTGAGAATACTTTGCATGTTTTCCCAGATTGCTTCCATTTCCAGTTACTCCTTTAAGATTTTCAGGCGGGGATAGAGAGGATTCTCCATACCCGGGACGAATCTAAAACTGTCTCAATTTAAGCATGTTTTGAGATAAAAGTCAAGGTTAAAATTCATCCCAAAATTTTGATTTTAGGTTGAATTTTAACCCTTATTTTACAACATTATTTTTTCCAAAGTCTCACTTTGGAAACTTTAGAAACTTTAGAAAGTAATAGTGGGCGAGAGAGGACTCGAACCTCCAATCCTTTCGGAACGTGCTCCTAAGGCACGCGCGTATACCAATTCCGCCACTCGCCCGTATTAATAAACCACCCTACGCATTATTGTATCACTTGTCGTCACAAATATTTTTCCTGACGGAAAAATTTCGCGACCCCGGCTCGCGGTTTTTGCCTTGAGCAAAGCTCAAACAAAAACATCGCTGCGCTTCGGACAAGCTAAAAATTTCCCGCAGGGGAAATTTTCTTAACGCTTGTCCGCCCGGTAGGAATCGAACCTACGACCATTTGCTTAAGAGGCAACTGCTCTACCAACTGAGCTACGGGCGGATATTATTTTAAAACTTTACCTTTTTATTATTCAAATTTACTTTACTGTATATCTACCAAAACAGCTATGGGCGGATATTTTTTAACTTCCTAAATCTATCAAACTTTATTCGATTCTCAAAACTAGTGCCCGGGGTGGGAATCGAACCCACATCCCTTGCGAGACACGATTTTAAGTCGTGCGCGTATACCAGTTCCGCCACCCGGGCAAAAGTGAAAACTTATTCACTTGAGGCGTAGGGCGGAATCGAACCGCCGTATAAGGGATTTGCAGTCCCTTGCCTTACCACTTGGCCACTACGCCTTATCTAACTTGATAGCCCATCAATCTTCTGCCGGATTTTTTCCGCCTTGTCCAATTCTACGTTCAGAAATGGAAGAACGCGGAATTTTGTTTTGGATTTAACGTACTCCCTCAATTCTTTCCTTTTTCTTTTGGCGAAGTCAAGCGCCGCGTCTTCTTTGTTTTCCGGAAGGACTGTTATGTACACAGTGGCGCGCTTCAGGTCGGGGGAAACACTCGCGCTTGTTACGGTAATCAGGGATTGAATGCCTGATTCGCGCTGCAAAAATTCCGCCGTTAAGTTTCGGAGAAGTTCGGTCACTTTTTCCTGGCGCTGGCTGTTTGTTTTGATATCCATACAATCTTATTTCGTGACATCCACATAAGCTTCTATCATGTCTCCCGGCGCTATTTCAGTCCGTGTTTCAATGGAAACGCCGAACTCAAGACCTTCTCCGACTTCTCTTGCTTTAGCCTTGCTTTGTTGCAGTTCCACTATTTTACCGCGGCCAATTTCAAAATCGCGGCGCATAATTTTTAAGTTGGAGTTTGAAAGGATTGAACCTTTGGTCACTTTTCCACCGACAACTTGCTTATCTTTCGTCTTGCTGAAACACCTCATTATCTTGGCGGAACCCGTTGTTTCTTCCGCCGTGACTCGGGGTCGCTGTTTTTCCACTTCCTCTTCCAGCCATTCCGTTATTTTATAAATTATGTCAAAACAATTGATGCGGACGTTTAATGTGGAAGCAAGTTCAAGCGCCGATTTTTCAGCCTTGACGTTAAATCCTATTATAATAGCGCCATCCATCCCGCTTGCGAGCTTAACGTCGGTTTCGGTTATTGCGCCGCATCCGCGTTGCACAACCCTGGCAGCAATTCCTTCTTTTTTAATTTTGCCAATTTCGTTTTCAATAGCCTCAAGCGTGCCGGCGACATCGGCTTTGATGATAAGCGGGATTATTATGGTTCCTTCGGCGGGCTGCTCCTCTGCGAGTTTTTTATGTTTGATAGATTGAGCCGATTCTTTTGAGGATGAAATTGCCGTCTCGGCGTCTTTCTTTTTTTCATAAACGGCGAAGCGGGCTCCGACGTTTGGAAGTTTGCTCCATCCGGTTATTGTGACGGGGGAAGAGAAACAGGCTTCTTTGACACTTTGTCCCATGAAATTTTCTATGAGCCGCGCCGGGACAACAGCATCTTCAGCCACCACGAACATTCCGTTTTTGAGGGTGCCATTTTTTATGAGAAGAGTCGCGGAAATACCGCGTTGCTTATCCACGTTAGATTCTATGATAAATCCTTCAGCAGGAGCATCCGGGGCGCCCTTTAACTCTTCCATTTCCGCGACCAAAAGAATCGTGTCCAAAAGTTCCGGAACCCCCTGACCTGTTTTCGCCGAAATCGGAACGCACGAGGTGTTGCCTCCAAATCCTTCCACATAGACCCCGTTTTCCGCCAAATCCATTTTTACTTTCTCTATGTTAGCCGCCGGCTTGTCTATTTTGTTTATGGCGACAATGAAAGGCAGCCCGTCGGCTTGTATTGTTTTCAGGGCTTCAATAGTCTGCGCTTTGACGCTGTCTTCCGCGGAAACAACAAGAATGGCGATGTCTGCGGCTGAAACCCCGCGGGCGCGCATTTTAGAAAACGCTTCGTGGCCCGGAGTGTCCAGGAAGGTGATTTTTTTTGAAACCCCGTTTTCGTTTTTGTGCGTTACTTCGTAAGCGGAAGTGTGTTGGGTGATTCCGCCCTTTTCTCCTGCGACAACGTTGGTTTTCCGTATATAATCAAGCAGGGATGATTTACCATGGTCAATATGCCCGGTGATTACTATCACGGGCGGACGCTCCACTGTTATATTGTGTTTTTGTTCCGCCATGTTTAATTTTTTGTATATGGAGCTCGATTCGCATATGGTTATGCTATTCTGCCCGGTCTTGCCTTAGCCACAGCTTCTTTCTCCTCCTCCGTCAAACCGTATTCGGAAGCATGCTTTTTAAGCGGCTTTGAATATACGCTAACACGGTCCCTGGAATACAAGCTTGAAACTACCACACCATTGCCGTCCTCGTCCAAGAAAGCGGTTGAGAAGCTCTGATTGGAGCCCATGTTTAGGTCTTTGAACGGATTGAAGCGGATCGTCTCCACCCCCTGAATAGAACGCTTAAGTCTTTGTTCTACGCTTCGTAAATATGTTTCAATTTCACGCCTGGCGTTTTGGACATCCTTTAATTCAGCCAAAATGTTGTTCCAGCTGTCCTCAAGAGTATTGGCGTCTTTCCCGCGGAGCAGCTTACTTAAACGAACCTCAAAATATATAATCCAACCAATCAAAAGAACTATAATTCCAAGCAGGACGATAATGATGGTGTTTGCGTCTAATGCCATAATAAATTATGCGTTTGATTATACAGTAAAAGCCGCCTTTTGCAAAAAAATTCTGGATTGATAGTATGTGAGAGGAGTTCTGTAGTGCAGTTAGCATGTTGTTTGCGGTTACCAGGAAGCAGTAGGCGGTTCAACAAAACATCAATAAACGAGGAGAATCAAATGGGAACAGAAACGACGGCCGCTATGCCAGCCCAAAAAGAGGCCCCCGCGCTTGTTTTTGACGAAGTGCGCGGAGAGTGGAGGTTTATTCACGGGAAATGGAGCATATCCCTCGGATGGAACCCCCAGTTCATGCGTATCGGGAACGACGTTGTTCTGGTTAGCGGCAACATTCGCCGCATGGCGGGGGGAGACGCCCCCAAA
>JBAZYZ010000014.1:0-825 GCA_041659085.1 Minisyncoccota bacterium | reverse complement strand
ATGTTCCGTTTGACAAGGAGATTTCCGCCCACGCGGTTGTTCAACACATGCGTCCAAGGTCCGGCGTATCGGTCGCCCATCTTGAGGCGTTCATTGGTCAGCATCTTGACAGCGTGCTGAGCGACCCGGATGTCGTGTACGGCTCGGCTTTTCAGCCGATCTGAACCACCCTCACAATAAGAGGTAAAGCCCAGGCAAGCCTGGGCTTTTTTTATTGGCGTGATTACAGTAAGCTGTTTTATATGAATAAGCGTATTTATTTGGATAATGCCGCGACCACTCCGACAGATCCGCGGGTGGTTAAAGCTATGCTTCCGTATCTCGGGACTGTTTACGGCAATGCCGGAGCACTCCACGAGGAAGGAATCCGCGCGCGCAGGGCTCTCTCAAATGCCCGTGAAAAATCGGCGCGTTTGCTCCAGGTCCGCCGCGAGGAAATTGTTTTTACGAGCGGGGGAACGGAAGGGGATAACATTGTTGTTTCCGGTGTCATGAAAAAAGCGCGCAAAGACGGCATAAAAAAACCGCATATAGTGACTACGGCTTTTGAACACTCGGCAATTTTTGAGGCCTGTAAATCGCTTGAAGAGTCGGGTGACGCGGAAGTAACTTATGTTTATCCGGAAAAAAACGGCATTGTTTTAGCGGAAAAAATAAAAAAAGCAATAAAGAAAAACACTATTCTTGTCTCGGTAATGTATGTTCAAAACGAAATCGGAACTATTCAGCCAATTAAAGAAATCGCAAGGATGGTAAACGGCAAAAAAACAAAACTTAAATTTCCGGTTTTTCATACAGACGCCTGTCAGGCAGCCAATTATCTAG
>JBAZYZ010000013.1:0-19907 GCA_041659085.1 Minisyncoccota bacterium | reverse complement strand
ATAGAAAACAGCCGGGAGTTTTCCTTCTCCGCGCAAAACTTTTGGATTTGCCTTTATGTCCCGCGTTTCTGTCTTTAGTTCAAACATAGGCTCCAGTATACGGAAAAACAATAAAAAAGCAAACATAGAAATATCACTAATAAAAAATTAAAAAAGGCCGCTGAAAAGCGACCTTTTTGGTTTCTGCTTGGCGCAATGTTACGGCAACTCAAGAACAACGACCTCGCCGTAATCAATTTGTTTCCTTCCGGTTACCGCTTTGATGACCGGCTCATGGGTGACCAAAACCAGCATGCCACCACCAGTATGACCGAGCGTAGCAGCAATCCCGTTTTTTTCGCAGTCGGTCCAGAAGACGCGCCCACTTTTCTCGCCGTCATCCAAACCGATGGCTTCGGAGCCAATCGGCTTAGAATAGCCATTTTCCTTGGCAATCACAGCGGAGACAATTTGCGTCCTGATCTTTGGGGAACAATAAACAGTGACATTCCCCTGGAACCCTTTTTGGCGAAGAATATCAGCCGACTTTCTGGCTTCAACTTCAACCTCGCCATCCATATAAGGATGTCTTATGAATGCTACTTTCATGTGATCCTCCTGCTAGTCGTAACACGATCAATTTGCTAACACATTTTTACACCCACTTGTATAAACCTGTCAACTTACCAGATAGGCAAGTTTGGCTCGGATTCAAATTGAGCCTTAGCGGTATTAGTAGCTGGCGTACCGGTGGCAATGTTTGCGCCGTTTGGAGATGATACCGGCTCGGAAGTCGTGGCATTGCTCGCGTCTATTACCTCAACAGCCGCAAACGGCGACGCAAGCTGTGACGATGCCTGGTCGTTCCCCCCGCCAAACAACGAAGCGACCAAAACGCTTGTGCCGCCAACCCTGGTAAGCACCGAATCAACTGTCCCGGCAATTGTTTTTTTAAATCCAAGATTAGAAATATGGACCGAGAATGAATAAACCCCAAAAGAAATGGCGAGAGCCAAAGCTATGGTCGCAAACTTGCCCGCCAAATCCAATCCCCAGAGCGCGGGGAGTTTTGAAACGTAGGGTGAGATGATTCCGACAAACGGCAAGGCTTTTGCGGGAGTTTCTTCTTTCTTTAATGTGCCAGTCGGCGCGATTGCGGAAGGATTGGGAGGAGCGATGACGGCATCGGCGGATACGGTCTTTTGCATAGCCGGAAACACCGGTATGGCAGAAGCGGTGGCAGGCCTCAGCTCTGCGGGCTTAAGCGGGGAAATTTTTTCTTCTTTTTTCACGACAACTTCTTCCGGGACAATGGAAACAGGCCCTGAAACAAGCTCTGACCTTACTCCAGAAATATCAGATTTAGCCAAAATAATTTTGTCCCATTCGTCCATAATGATAGCTGTTATCTTATAGTTTATAGCTTATAGTTTTTACAAACAAAATACAAACATCCCCAAACTTGGAAGCTTATCTTCAAAGTTTGGCTTCCGTTCATGCGTTTCCTTATTTTTAGCCCTTAACCGGGTTAAGCGGCGCCCCTCCCTCAAGCACCGCTATTATGTTTTTTGCCGCCACCTCGGCCATTTGGGAACGCGCTTCAAGCGTGGCTGAGGCGATATGCGGCGTCATAATTATATTTTCAAGTTCGGACATACCCGGCGCCGCCTTAGGTTCATTTTCGTACACATCTATCGCCGCACCGGCTATCATACCTTCACGGAGCGCCTCTACCAAGGCCGCCTCGTCTATCACAGGCCCGCGCGAGGTATTGACCAAAAGTGCCGTGTGCTTCATCATCTCCAGTCTTTCTTTATTTATCAAATGGCGGGTAGTAGGAAGAAGCGGCACATGGATGCTCACTACGTCAGCCTCGCGAAGGACATCGTCAACCGAACCGCGGAATTTCGCGCCGTAATCATCTTCAAGCTTCTGGTTGCGGGACACGTCATAATAAATAATATTCATACCGAACCCTAGGCTTGCCATATGCGCCACGCGTGAACCTATGCGCCCGGTCCCTAAAATACCCAACGTTTTTCCTTTGATATCGGTGCCGAGAAGCATAAGCGGCGCCCACCCGTCGTATTTCCCGGCGCGCATAAATCTGTCACCCTCCACGATACGTGAAGCAAGAGACATTATCAGCGCAAAAGTATGTTCGGCCACCGTGTCGGTCAAAACATCCGGGGTATTTGTGATTATAATTCCTCTCTTCTTCGCCTCTCCAATATCCACGTTATTAAACCCGACTGCATAGTTGGCAAAAATTTTTGCCTTGGGGGCAGCGTCAAATATTTCTCCGTTAATCGCATCCGTCAAAAGAGGGAGCACGGCATCATATTCTTTCTGCTTTAATGCCGTAATTAATTCCTCTTTGGCCAGCACTCCGTCCTTCCCGCTCACATCAACTTCGTATCCATTGCCCCTTAACAATTCCTCAGCGATAGGCGGAAGTTTCCTGGTTATATAAACTTTCTTCATTATTTTTTAAAACTATAAATTATTAAAAAGCTTTAATCTTTTTTCGACAACTTGAGACATTTCTTTTACCGGTTCTTTCATAAATTTATAAGGCGCGATTTCATCCGGACTTTCCTGAAGGGATTTTCTTATGCCATTTCTATAAGCCAAACGGAGTTCGGTGTTGATATGCACGATGGAAATGCCGGCGGAAATCGCTTTTTTAAAATCATCGTCTGAAGTCCCCGAACCGCCATGGAGCACAAGCGGCACCCCGCATGCCGCCCGTATTTCTTTGACCAAGTCGGGGTGAAGCGCGGGCTCACCGCCTCCCCGTATCATGCCGTGGATATTTCCAACCGCTGGCGCGAACAAATCCACGCCTGTAGCCTCAACAAATTTTTTCGCTTCTTCCGGCGTAGTCAGATTGGTAAGCGACACTCCTTCGGGCACAGCATCAAGAATTTTTGACGATTGCCCTATATACCCTAATTCCGCCTCTACTATGATTCCGGGATTTACGCTCCGTGCGTATTCCACGCATCTTTTGGTCGTAGCAATATTCTCTTCAGTGGACAATTTTGCCCCGTCAAAAATTACCGCGTCAAACCCCGCATCCACCGCCTCCTTCACCCGCTCAAAAGAATAGGAGTGGTCGGCATTCAGAAAAATCGGGAAGTTAAGTTTCTCCCTGGCGCTTTTTACCATGGCCGCAACCTGTTCTACTCCAATGAAATCTCTCTCTCCCTCCGATACGCCGATTATTGCAGGTACGTCCAGAGCCCGCGCGGCTGCAACAACCGCCCAGAAACCTTCCGAGTCTGAAATATTAAAATGACCTATAGCAACTTTTTTATTTTCGGCTTCGGCTATGTATTCCCTGAGTGTTTTCATAATCCACATAATTTTAACACACTAGCCGTGCTAAAATACAGGCATGAGTAAAAACTTGGATTTTATTGCTTTGGGCGACATCACTACCGACTGCTTCATCCGGCTCAAGGACGCCAGCGTGAACTGCGACATAGACAAAGAAAATTGCCGGATAAGCATGCCCTTCAAAGCCAAGGTCCCTTATGAATTGGTCAAGGTCGTTCGTTCCGTGGGAAACAGTCCGAATGCCGCTGTCGCCGCCGCCAGACTTGGACTTAAAACCGGACTGATTACAAACCTGGGTGATGATCAAAACGGCAAGGAATGCCTGGAGACTATAGAGAACGAAGGCATAGACTCCTCATTCGTTAAAGTAAACCCCGGTGTCAGCACCAACTACCATTACGTTCTTTGGTATGAAAACGACCGCACCATTCTTATAAAGCACGAGCAGTACGGATATGAACTTCCTGACTTAGGGGAACCAAAATGGCTCTATCTTTCCTCTTTCGGAGAAAATTCACTTCCCCTGCATAACGCTCTTGCTGCCTATTTGGACAATCATCCTAAAATTAACCTCGCTTTCCAGCCGGGAACTTACCAGATAAAATTCGGGCGAGATAAACTCGCAAAAATTTACAGCCAGACAAAAGTATTCATAGCCAACAAACAAGAGGCTCAGGAAATCCTGGGAACCAAAGAAGGGGACGTTAAAAAACTGCTTGAAAGTATTCATTCTATTGGTCCGGAAATTGTCATTATTACCGACGGCCCGGAAGGCGCGTATATGATGAACAGTGGCGCGACCTGGTTCATGCCGCCTTTCCCCGACGAAAAACCTCCTTACGAACGCACCGGCGCAGGTGACGCATTTTCCTCTACCTTCGTAGCCGCACTCGCGCTCGGCAAAACCCCCGAAGAAGCCCTTCGCTACGGACCAGTCAACTCAATGAACGTCGTTCAATATATCGGCGCGCAAGAAGGCCTGCTCACGCGTAAAAAACTTGAAGAATATCTGGAAAAATCACCCGGCTATAAAGCAAAGAAGATTTAAAAAACAAACAGGGTAAAAGATTAGCCATCCGACGGTGGAATCGCCAGCTGGTTAATCTTTTGGTACTTATTAGAATTTTGCCAAACTACCTGCCCAAAACCTTTTTGACCGCTTCTTTTATGTGCGATATGCCCATACCATAATGTTCAATGAGCTCATTAGGTGTGCCTGACTGTCCAAACAAGTCCTTCACGCCGACAAATTCTATCGGTGTCGGGTATTCCTGAGAGAGCACTTCGGCGACCGCGCTTCCCATTCCTCCCGCAATCTGATGCTCTTCAACTGTCACAATTCTCTCATTTTCTTTTGCAAGTTTTATTATTGCCTCCTTATCAATAGGTTTGATAGTTGCAAGATTAAGCACCGTTGCGCCAATTCCCTCTTCCTCAAGTTCTTTTGCCGCGCGGAGCGCATTGTAAACCAATCCTCCGCAAGCGACGATCCCCACCCTTTTTCCAAAGTGAGACTTTGGAGCAAAAAACACTTGTGCAGAGCCAATTTTAAACGGCGTTTCTTCTGTGGTGACAACTGCAGTCTTCTCACGAGCAAGACGGATATATACCGCGCCAACCATTTTTGCCGCGGCAAGCGTGGCCTTCTTTGCTTCAATAGAATCGCACGGCACAATCACAGTCATCCTGGGAATTACGCGGGTGATGGCTATGTCCTCAATAGCTTGATGCGTCCCGCCATCCGGACCCACCGATACTCCGGCATGCGAACCGGCGATTTTAACATTCCGGTCGTTGTAGCAAATAGTGGTTCGTATCTGTTCCCAGTTACGCCCAGGGCTAAACATAGCGTATGAAGAAATGAACGGAATTTTTCCCATAGCCGCCATCCCGCTCCCGACCGTTGCCAAATTCTGCTCGCCTATGCCTATTTGGACAAAACGACTTGGAAATTTATTTTTAAAAAGATGCATCTGCGTAGACTCAGTCAGGTCGGAGCAAAGTCCAACCACACTCTCGTCTTCCACCCCCGCCTCTAGCAATCCCTCGCCGAATCCTTTGCGAATTGGCAACTGCTCCACATCTTCATCAAATAATTTAGGATTTAGGTTCATGTTTATATCTATATTTTAGAAACATCCAGTTCCGTTCCCGACCTTTTAAATTTATGATTGATAAAAATGCCAAGACCGGTACCGATAATTATCGGCACAAAAAAATACCAAACACTTTTTACGAACACAAAATAATGGGGATAAAAAAAGAAAACCGTAAGGAAAACAGTCGCGAGAGCCGGCAAGATTAGCGCTATGTCAACAATTTTTGCGCGCGCATACCCCCGCGGTTCCCTAAAAACGCACATTATAAGAAGCAGTATTGTTTCTATGGGAAAAAGAATGGTAAACGGCTGCGTGAAAAGATACGCGAGCAGCATACCGTTACCCTTGGCTTCAGCCACTTTTAACACAATCAAATACGAAGGGGCGAGCGCTATAAAAATCACACCCGCAACATTCAATAAAATTAACTTCCAAGACACATACGTCTGAGAATCTTTATTTACCGCCATGGTTGCTATGTTTCCGTTTTTCATTATTGTAAAAACCAAAATAACTTCAAATTACTGGTGCTCGCTCCTGATTTTCCCGCCCAAGGTGCGGAGCTCCGCTAAGGCCACTTCAGCCTGTTTTTCTTTTGGAATCTTATCTGTCGGACCCGCTCCGGGCGGCACTCCGTGCCAGCGAAAATCACGTTCAAATTCAGGCACACCCTTGCCCGGAATAGTGTGCGCAATTATCACTGAAGGCCTGTCAAAAACAGCCTTGGCCTCTCCTGCCGCGGCAAAAATCTCATTGAAATTGTGTCCGTCAATTTCCTCTACGTGCCAATTGAACGATTCCCATTTTTCACGAAGCGGTTCAAGCGGCATAATATCCTCGGTAAAACCGTCTATTTGAATATTATTACGGTCTATTATGGCAACGAGATTGTGCAGTCTTTCCTTCCCGGCAAGCATTATAGCTTCCCAGTTGTTGCCTTCATCAAGCTCACCGTCCCCCAAGAAACAGTAAAAAAATTTGTCGGAACTTTTGCCATTATCAATTCTATCCGCAATAGCCATACCGACGGCCTGTGAAAGCCCGGAACCAAGAGGGCCTGATGACGTCTCAACGTAAGGCAGCCATTCGCGATGAGGATGTCCCTGCAAGCGCGAGCCGAACTTGCGGAGCGTAAGCAATTCCTCAATCGGGAAATAACCACTATGAGCCATCGTGGCATATAGCACGGGGCAAATATGGCCATTGGAGAGAATCAACCGGTCGCGTTCCTCCCAAGCAGGGTTTTTAGGGTCATGCTTTAAAATGCCGAAATACATTGCGGTAAAGATGTCTGCCATCCCGAGCGGACCCGCCGTGTGCCCGCTTCCCGCTGCCACGAGCATTTGGATAATAGACTGGCGGATTTCGTTTGCCTTAATCTCCAGTTCTTTTGTTTTTTGATCGGTAATTTCCATTACTGTGAGTCTCCTATAAATCCTCAAGTTCGTAAATTGCTTCCCGCGCGTCTCCGCTTCCGAATACGGCTGAACCAGCGGCAAGCCGATTGGCTCCGGCTTCAATCAGAGCGGGGGCTGATTCAAAATTCACGGCACCATCCACGCTTATTATTATATCAGAATATTTCGCTCGGAGCGCCGCTATTTTCCCAATGACCCGTTCATCAAAAGGCTGTCCTTGATAGCCTATTTTGGCTATCCCCATAAACTGCACAAAATCTATGGGCCGTTCATCTTTTATAAATTCATCAAGCACGTCGTTCGGCGTAGTCGTGTCAATTGCCAGACCCACTTCGGTAATCATCCCCTGAACCTTTCTGACGGCTTCCCATATCTTGTCATTCTCCGCGCTTTCATAGTGGATAATTATGCGTCCGCCCCCAATGCCTATGAATTTCTCCACGAACTTTTCCGGGGTTTTTATCATAAGGTCAAACTCGTAATTCATATCCTGCCAAAACGGCAATCCCTTGTCCTCGCCTAGCAAAGGCTTGGTTTCGGTTTCAAAGTTCGGGAACGGCCAGTTTCTCTCCGGCACGAATTTCCCGTCCATAACGTCCACTTGCACCCACTTTGCCGCACCGCGCACAAGAGCCACGGCGCTTTCCAGTTCTTCAATCGTATTGGGCATTATTGCGGGAATGATCTCAGTCATTTATTTCTCGTCTATCTTCTTAATCCTCCTCATGTGCCTTTCATCTCCTGAAAACGGCGTAATGAGCCACAATTTTATCGCCTGCTTGGCCTCTTCTTCGCCCAAGAACCGAGCGCCAAGAGACAAGATATTCGCGTCATTGTGTTCGCGCGATAATTTTACTATTTCAAGCGGCCCGCCGTAATATTCCACCGCGCGCACGTAAGGAAACCTGTTCGCGTCAATTGCCTCCCCTTCTCCCGACCCGCCTAAAATAACCCCGCGCGCGCCTTCGGGATTGGCCGATATCTCTTTGGCTACAGCGGAAATAAAATCGGGATAATCGTCATTTTCGTCATATTTGAAAGCTCCCTTATCCACCACATCATGCCCCTCACCAAGCAAAAAAGCCATCAACTTCCCCTTAAGTTCAAATCCCGCGTGGTCGGAACCAATGTATATCTTCATAATTTAAAGGTATTCCCCCGCTTTGATTACGTGTTCAACCAAAGTATTAGCATACCCCGTTTCATTGTCATACCAGGCAAGCACCTTTACCAGATTCCCTCCCACAACTTTAGTAAATGATAAATCCGCAATGGACGCATGCGTGTCGCCGATAATATCCGATGACACCACTTCTTCTTCCGTGACGGCAAATATATTCTTCCAGCGTTCTTCTTCTGCCGCGTTCTTCAGTATTTCGTTCACTTCTTCTGTCGTGGTATTGCGGGACGAGATAAAGGTGATATCGGCAATAGAGCCAGCAACGACCGGCACGCGGATAGCGATACCGTCAAACTTGCCCTTGAGTCCGGTAACGGCCTTGGTCACCGCAATAGCCGCTCCCGTGGTTGACGGAACAATGTTTTGCGCGCCGGCACGGCCACGCCTGAAATCTCTCTCGTCCGGTCCGTCCACTATCCTTTGCGTGGCAGTATATGCATGCACAGTATTCAAAACCGCTTTTTCAATTCCAATCGCTTCGTTTAAAATCTGCATCACCGGACTTCCGGCATTCGTGGTACAAGAAGCGTTTGAGGATACTTGGCAAGCCTGAAGCTTATCTTCGTTTATCCCCATAAGCACGGTATTCCCAATCAAACCCTCGCCCTCGCCCTTCGCAGGCGCGGTTATAACCACACGCTTGGCTCCTCCGTCCAAATGCGCGCGCGCCTTGGTGTAGTCTTCAAAAAATCCGGTTGATTCCACAACGATGTCTACCCCCGCCTCGCCCCAGGGAATTTTGGATGGCTCTTTCTCGCGGGAAAACGCTATTTTTTTGCCATTCACGTTTATGGAGTCACTACTTGCCTCCACTCGCAGATCGCTCTTACCGTACACCGTGTCATATTTTAGAAGATAAGCCAGATTCTCCGGGTCACCGAGGTCATTGACCGCCACAATCTCAATCTCTGGTCGATTTATTGCCAATTTCAAAAACGCCCGCCCTATCCTGCCCAATCCATTTATTCCAACTTTAATTTTTTGCATCCTGTAGTGAAAAATGGCATCACTCCCTTTGAGTAACTCCGCCAAAGTGTTATTAACTGATATATTCCTGCAAACTCCTCCCTGTGAACAAACTACGCCATCCCCTAATGCCATTTTCTACTACGGGATGCATATGCTCAATTATACAAAATGACTGCGATTTTTCATAACGAATCATTTCCAGCTGTTCTGATATTATTGACAAACGTTAATATTTACAATATGGTTCTGGGCGGAAACGATGTTTCCCCTCTTCCATGGGAAAGAGGCTAATAAATCTCTAAGGGGGAACCGCGGTGCGGAAGTCCCTGTTCCTTAAACGATGTTTGGGAGAGTTAAACCATGTCAATCAAAATAGTTGGTGGCGTCGCAGTAATCACTTTCGACAACCCGAGTGTTTTCCTCGGCTCCTCGGCCAAAGGCGAATACCCGCCAACGGGAATTGGATACTCCACTTTTTCGTTCCGTCCCGATGAGGGCGAGGATGGGATCTTGGCTTTCAGCACGAAATATCCGGCGGGCCACACCACCCACAACTTCTTCCAGCTGCGGCCGGAAGGTGGAAAGGTTTTCCTTGACCGCGGTATTCAGACCTTCGACCACACCTATCTGGAAAGCCCGGATTTCATCCTCGGGGTTCAGGACGGTGAATGGACCTATGTCGTAAAAATGCCCAAAAACGCAACGACCGGAAAGTACAAGGTAGTCGGCATAGTCCCTTTGCTGGAATACATCGAGGGATTTCGAAGCCTGCGCGGACTCAACCAGAACGCCAGGCGGATTGAAATCAAGCGGAGGGTAGAGGAAAACTGCGCGCGTCTGGCCAAACTTCACAAAGACGAGATGTATGAAATGCGGAAAAATCTTCAGTCCACCGAGAAAGCGCGGCGGGCAATAGAGGGAGAGAAACAAGATTTGGAACTGCACGTGGCGCTGTTACGCGAAGAAAACCGGCATAGAGGCGACAAAATCGAGCAATTGGGAAAGGCCAACTTTGGTCTTGCGTTGAAACATAAGAAGGGCGCGGACCTAATTTATTCACTGGGCTGGCTGCTCAGCTTCTATCGGCGACTCCCGGCTTGGGCTCGCCCCAGGTTCATCAGGAAAACACTTCGGCTGAAAGATGAGCTGGGGGAGATAAATAAGATGCCCGCTCCGTTTTCCATAGGAATGGAACCTAACGCCTAGGCGGCAAGCCCCCTGCGACCTCACAAAGCTTCGGCTGCGTGAGGTCATTTTTTTGCTTGGCGGTTCCACCGCCAAGCAGAGTTATTTTAGATTTGCAAGAAAAAGTTCTTTAAGCACCTGTGGGTTAGCCGAACCTTTGGCTTCTTTCATTCCTTGTCCTATCAGAAACTGAAGCGAGGCTTCTTTACCGCTCTTATATTCTTTTACGGCATCAGAATTGGCGGAAATTATCTTCTCCACGACCTCCCTGAGCTTTCCTTCGTCGCTTTCCTGTATAAGTCCGCTGGTCTTGGCTATCTCCTCGGGATTGCCGCCTTCGGCATGCATTATAGCCAGTGTATCTTTTGCCCCACGGGAAGAAAGTTTGCCTGATACAACCATATCCATAAGCGCGCGAAAGCTGCCCGTACTTGGCATATTTCCGGCAGCGCCGCTTTTCATAAGCGACATAAGGTCCGAAGTAATGTAATTCGCGGAAAGTTTTATAAAATCCGCGGACTTGCCCGCCACTACGTTTTCAAAAAAAGTTCCGAGCGGAATATCCTGCACGAAAAGCTCCGCCGCTTCTTCTTTTAATCCAAAACTCTTGAGCATACGGTTACGCCTCTCCCACGGAAGCTCAGGCATTTCTTTGCGCAAAACTTCGACAGACAGTTCCGGGATTTCGGACAACTTCAGTTTCGGCAAATCGGGGTCCGGAAAATATCGGTAATCATGCGAACTTTCCTTGGCGCGCTGGGAAAATGTCTCCTGCTTCGCTTCATTCCAGCCCCTGGTTTCCTGCGACACCTTGCCGCCGGATTCTATCAATTCAATCTGCCTTTTTATTTCGTAATCAATCGCTTTCTCCACCACCTTGAATGAGTTCAGATTTTTGACCTCAACTTTTGTGCCGTAAGTATCGTCTTTCGAGACGGAGATGTTTGCTTCCACGCGCATCTCCCCTTTTTCCATATTGGCATCACCCGCGCCAAGATATCGGAGCAGGAGCTGAAGCTCACGCGCGAACGCGCTCGCCTCCTCCGCGCTCTTTACCACAGGCTCAGTCACAAGCTCCATCAGAGGAATTCCCGCGCGGTTGAAATCAATCAAAGTGTAATCGCCCTTGTCGTGTGACGAACGCGCCGTATCCTCTTCCAGGTGCACTCGTGTAATTTTTACCCCGTTCAAACTGCCGCCGGAAATAAGCGGGTATTTGTATTGGCTAATTTGATATCCCTTTGGAATGTCAGGATAGAAATAGTTCTTGCGGTCAAACTCGGTGAAGTCCGCAATTGTCCCGCCCAAAGCCGCGCCCACCTTGACCACGTGTTTGACTGCCTCTTTGTTTATGACAGGTAAAGTACCCGGGTGCGCCATGCAGACCGGGCAGATATTCACGTTCGGACGCCTCTCTTCCGGATCATTCCGAGAATCGCAAAACATTTTGGTCTTGGTCTTCAACTCCGCGTGAATCTCCAAGCCAATAGTCGCCCTATATCCTTTGTTTTCATCCATAGCGGCAATTGTATCAAAAAAACGGGAGACCCAGAAGCGCTCCTATTCCTCCGCCTTGAGAAGTTTTACAAGCTTATCTTGGAGGTCTTTCACGCTTTTGTCATCGTAAAGAGAGACGGTAAATACGGTGTCGTTTAACTTTTCCGCTATTTTTATTTTCTTCTTGAGTTCGACCTCGGACACCATGTCGCTTTTGGTTAAAATGAGTATTTCTCTCTTTTTAAACAGCACCGGGTCGTATTTTTTAATCTCATCCCGAACGGACTTGTAGGCTTTTTTGAGGTCTTCATTATCAAGCGCGACCAAATGCGCGAGCATCTTTGTCCGCTTCACATGGCGCAGAAATTTGTGCCCCAGCCCTTTGCCCTCCGCCGCGCCTTCGATAAGCCCAGGCAAGTCCGCCAATATGAACCCATACATCTCGCCCAGGTTCGGCTCAAGTGTGGTAAAAGCGTAAGCGCCAATTTTGGCATGAGCGCGGGTAATGGAGTTAAGCAGACTCGATTTGCCGGCGTTCGGCAAGCCTATAAAGCCGACGTCGGCAAAAAGTTCCAGCTCTATCAGAAATTCCGAGGATTCCCCTTCATCGCCAAGAGTAAACTCTTTCGGGCTTCTATTGGTGGAACTTTTGAAATGCTCATTGCCAAGACCTCCGCGGCCGGAATTCAAAACAAGAATTTTTTCACCTTCATGCTCAAGAGAAAATTTGTCCCCGGTATTTAAATTTGTGATAACCGAACCTATCGGTAGCTCCACTTCTATGTCTTTGCCGTCCCTTCCATGCAGGCTGTTTTTGGCGCCGTCTCCGCCATTTTCGGCGACAAATTCTTTTTTATGGACATATTTGGATAAAATATGGACATCGCGGATAGCCCGAACGTAGACATTTCCTCCCCGACCGCCATTTCCGCCTGCGGGGCCCATGAGAGGTCTTCCTTTGCCATGAAGCCAGCGCACCACGCCGTCACCACCTTTGCCGGCTTTCATTTTAAGTTTTATTTCATCAACAAAGGCCATAAAAGTAATTGTTATTAGGACTACAGACTATAGTCCATAAGTCAGAGATTATCAACCGCCTGTTTTGCTTTCTGTTTCCGTTCATAATAATAAGAGACTGCGCGCTGCGCCGCTATGAAAATCCCGATGAATATGAGGATTACCAAAAGATAAATACTGACCTTGTGCGATATCAAAAGAGCGACCGACCCGAAAAAATATCCTGCCGTCAAAAAGATGGCTATCCAAATTACGCTCGCCACTATCTCCGCTTTAATAAAGAGCCATATATTCATCCCGATAACGCCGGAGACGATAAGTGTGGCGTGATTGGTCCCATAAATATATTTTGCCAAAATGAGAGAGACAAACGGTTTGTCCTTAAAGTCCGGCAAAAAACGATCAACTGTAGCCGCAAGCCAAAACACCAACGGTTCAGCTCTTTTTATTTTTCGTAAAACAGTTCCGATAAAATACCAAAATATATCACCCACAAACACACCCAAGATAGAAACGGCCAATACTTCCCAAATTGACAAAGCCCCCAGGTGGACCAAGACACCTGCGGCTATAAGAAAAGACTCCCCCTCAAAAACCATCGCCGCGAAAAATATCAGCATCGTCGCGAGTTTATGCGCGCCGACAAAAGTTACTATATTTGTGATGTTTATTGTCGCAAGATTATCCCTGGCAAAAGCGACGATTGCCGCGAAATTAGAGAGGGGCATCTTCTTTGTCTGTTAATTTATCCCCTATGAAATTTATTACCGAGACGACAAGACTTCCCAAAAAAGCGGCAACAAAACCGTCAACCGTAAACCCCTTGATAACCGTGCCGACAAGCCAGAAAAAGAGCGCGTTAACCACCAGGGAAAAGAGCCCCAAGGTGAGGAGATTAATCGGCAGGGTTATCAGTTTTACAACCGGCTTGATTGTTATGGAAAGTACCCCTAAAACAAGAGCGACTATAAGAGCTGTGATTAAGCTCGCCACGTGAATGCCCGGCACGAGATAAGCGGCGGCCAGAATCGCAAAAGCGGCCAGAACCCATTTTAATAAAAGTCTCATATTATTTTTTATCCGAAACTATATTTTTTATTTCATCAATAGAGTTCTTTATTTCATCAATCTCCATCTTGAGGTCGAAAATTTCGTCTTTCTCCGTCTTTATTTCTTCCTCGGTTTTTTCAGCAAGTTTTTTCTCGTGTTTAAGTCCCGACAATATTATATTGTCACCCACAAAAAACGAGACGAAGAGTCCGGTCAAAAGCATAATAATAACGCTGGCAATCAGGGACACCTGCCATGAAATATCCATTGCGTCGGCGGCATGCCACACTCCGCGCCAGAACAACACGATGGCAACACCGCCCACAAGCGCGTACACAAGGGGGTAACGCGCGAGACGTGAATGAACCTTATCTTCAAGTTTGTCAAAAAATTTAAAAATTGATTTCATGTTGTTTAATCAAAAAGGAATAACGCCGCAATCGCCGCGCCCAACCAGGAAACGCCTGACGCCGCGCCGCTTATCATAAGGGGTAATCTTTCTGTGAAAGAAAGGCTGGAATATTCCCTGGTTGTGGCAATCGGCATAAACCTTCCTATTACAAAAGAATTCATGACAAGTACCACTACAAAAAACATTTTAATCAAAAACGTCGTGTTCTGCAGCAGGTAGTTCCGAGACGGCCAAAAAAGAAAAAACCCGGAAATGATCAGGGTAGCCAACCCCCACAAAACAGTGTGATGATATTTCGTAAGCTTTGCCAAATCAAGCGTCTCCTTTTTGCCACGAACCCAATTGAAAGCCTGATGGTCGGCAAGTAAAACACCAACTGCCGCGACAGCCAAACCAGTCATATGAATCGGGAAAATAATGTCTTCCATGACTTTATATTGTACTGATTTTACCACAAAAACCAAACGCCGTCAGGTCCGTAACCAAGCACACTGGTTCCAAACGATATCATGCCCCGTGGCACCCCAGTAGTAGAACTTCGCTAACTCAGTTCACTACGGGGCAGGCTTCTTTAATTACTAAACATTATTTTCCATGACAGTGTTTATATTTAATCGGAGTTCCGTCTGCCTTCTTCGCTCCGCACGGGCACGGGTCATTCCGGCCGGCTTCAGCCTTAACGGGCTCGTGTGATGCCGCTGCTCCGGCGCTGCTGCCCCCCAAGACGCTCACTTCTTCATGAATCTCCTGAAATTTGGTATTCTCTACGGGCAAAGCGGCGCTTATGTTCATCTGAGGTATCATCCTGGCAAGCATAGTATAAAGTGATTCCTCCATTTCTTTAAACATTCTTAATCCGTCTTTTTTATATTCCACAAGAGGATCACGTTGTCCCACGGCGCGCAGTCCCACCGAGTCACGCAAATAATCCATAGCCTCAAGATGCTCTACCCAGAGCATATCAATCGCCTGGATAACCCATTTACGGAACTCTCTGAAGAAAGCGTCGTCGCCAAATTCTTTTCTTTTGTTCTCAACCGACAAGGTTAATTCTTCGTCACCCAAAACTGTTTCGTCAACCAATATTTCCAAATATCCCCTGTCTCCCGCGAGGGCCTTTTGCCTTCTTTCGTATGTAATCTTGCGCTGGTGGTTCATCACATCGTCATATTCAAGCAAATGCTTCCGGCGATCAAAGTTAAATCCTTCAATCTTTTCCTGGGCGCTTTCGAGCGCCTTGGAAATCATTCCATTCTCAATAGGCTGATCTTCCGGTATGCCAAGGCGACCCATTAGTTTCTTAATATTATCCGGCGCGAAGATTCTCATAAGAGAATCTTCGAGCGAAACAAAAAACTGCGTCTCTCCCGGATCTCCCTGCCGCCCCGCGCGGCCTCTTAGCTGGTTATCTATGCGTCTGGCCTCATGTCGCTCGGTACCCAGAACGAAAAGTCCGCCCAATGATTTCACTTTTTCATATTCATCCTGAGTATGAGGATTGCCTCCCAGCTTTATATCAACGCCGCGACCGGCCATGTTGGTGGCGATAACCACTGAACTTTTTCTGCCGGCCTGAGCGATAATCTCACCTTCATTCTCATGATTCTTGGCATTCAGCATTTTGTGCGGGATGCCTTCAAGTTTGAAATATTCGGAAAGAATTTCGTTCTTCTCAATCGAAACCGTGCCAATCAAAACAGGCTGACCCTTGTCATATAACTCTTTGACTTTTTTCGCGATAGCCTTAAATTTCCCGCTCTCGCTCTGGAAAATAAAATCATTATGGTCAATGCGTTTTATTTCCCGGTTGGTCGGCATAGCCACCACCTCCAGACGGTAAACTTTGAAAAATTCTTCAGAGCTTGTAAGCGCCGTGCCGGTCATGCCGGAGAGTTTTTCATAGAGGCGAAAATAATTTTGAAAAGAAATGGAAG
Source organism: Minisyncoccota bacterium (assembly GCA_041659085.1). Taxonomy (GTDB): domain Bacteria; phylum Patescibacteriota; class Minisyncoccia; order Phycocordibacterales; family VMEP01; genus JBAZYZ01. The sequence goes on along the minus strand of JBAZYZ010000013.1, from coordinate 3,825 downwards.
CATAAGTGCGGGATTCTTTCTCTATTGTGACCCCTTCCTTGGCTTCAATGGCCTGATGAAGCCCTTCCGACCAGCGGCGTCCAGGCTGAAGTCGTCCGGTAAATTCATCCACAATGATGATTTCTCCGTCCTTTACCACGTATTCCTTGTCGCGTGAGAAAAGAGCCTTTGCCCTCACCGCCGTTTCAAGGTGATGAACCATCTTCACTCCGCGTTCGGTGTAAATATTGTCCACTCCAAGCGCCTTTTCAGCCTTATCTATGCCGGCATCGGTCATTCTGATAGCCTTCTCCTTTTCATCAACCAAATAATCCTCCTCTTTGTTCATTCTCCCTGCTAAGGAAGCAAAGGTGCGATATAAGTCTTCCGACTCGGAAGACTGGGCGGAAATGATAAGAGGGGTTCTGGCCTCGTCTATCAAGATTGAGTCTATCTCATCCACAATGGCGTAATGATAATTTCGCTGGACTAAAGAACCCGGTTCGTAAACCAAATGGTCGCGCAGATAATCAAAACCGAATTCATTGTTGGTACCGTAAGTTATATCCGCCTCATACGCCTCACGTCTGGAAGATGGGCGTAAAAATTCGTGGAAAACTTTAAACGAACCGAGTTCGTCGCGCTCCTCGTCTGCCTCTTTGTGTTTAGGGTCATACAAAAAAGATGACTCGTGATTTATAACGCCGACAGAAAGACCGAGAAAAGAATAGATCTGCCCCATCCAAGTGCCATCGCGACGAGAAAGATAATCATTCACCGTGACAATATGCACCCCTTTACCGGAGAGCGCATTTAAATACGCCGGGAGCGTCGCGACTAACGTCTTGCCTTCACCGGTCCGCATCTCCGCGATATATCCCTTATGCATCGCTATGCCACCCAAAAACTGAACCTCATAATGTCGCTCGCCGAGTGTTCGGCGCGACGCTTCGCGCACTACTGCGTATGCCTCAGGTAAAATGTCGTCCAATGACTCGCCCTTCTCAAGCCTCGCCCGAAATTCACCGGTCTTTGCTGAAAGAGCTTCGTCAGTCAGTGCTTTTGCGGCAGGCTCAAAAGAATTCACAAGCGGCACAATGAGGTTAAACGGCTTCAAAAGCCTGTCACTCTCGGTTCCAAACAGTTTTTTTAGGGAAAAAGCCATAATAAAGTATAGATTGCAACATTCTAACACAAAAAGGTCCGAAAACGAGCCAGCTTAAAAACCTTTGGGTAAAAACGAAAATCCCCCGTCTAAACGGGGAATTTTCGGAGAACAAACCTGACTGCGCAGGCAGGCTCAAAAGTAAAACTATGAACGCTTTGCTTTCTTTGCCTTCTTTGCTTTCTTTGCCTTTTTCTTTGCTGCCATATATTTTGTACAAAAATTATTTTTAAAGCCTTGCGATGTTGTTCGACCGTCTCAAAAAAATTAAAAACTTTTTTGAAACTTTTATATTACTCACCGCCAAGTTATAACTTAATTATCATATATAGAAGAAATATTTACAATAAAATTCACGCCTAAAAACAAAATAACTGTGGATAACTTTTTTACTAAAAATTACGAGTAATTTTTGGTAAAAAAGTTATCTGTTGGCAACTAAAAAATCAAACAGCGTTTGTATTTTCACCCATATACCGTCGCCTAAATCACCACGTCGGAACAAATATGTTCAAAACTCCCCCATATATTCAACTTCCGGTGTTAATTCAACGCCAAATATTCTTTTAACTTCACCCTTCATGTCGCGCGCCAGATTATGAATTTCGCGCGCTTCAGCCAGACCGTAATTAATAATGGAGAGTGAATGCTTGGGCGACACGCCAACCCTGCCCCGGCGATACCCTTTGTTAAACTCCGTAAACTCAAGAAGAAATGCCGGCGCAATTTTTATCTTATTTTCCATTAAGTCCCAAAACCACGGACGGAGGCGCTGTTCCTTTTCTTTGTCGGCACGAGACGCAATTTCCATAATTTGCTCAAACAACTCTCTGTCCACAATAGGTGCTTTAAAAAAAGAACCTGCGGAGTTATATGATTCCCTGCCGCCCATGATAATCATGCCTTTTTCTTCCCGGACGCCCAATATAACCTCACGAACATCTTTAAGCCCGGGAGAACTGTTTCGTTTTTTAACAAGTTCTCCAATATCAAAACGGTTATCCTTGTATGCGTCCCCTATTTTAAAAGACGAGGAATTAACCAGGTGGAACATTGCTGAAAGTACAACATATTTTTCACCTTCCGTTTTCTTGAATAAACTGTTCCTGTAAGAAAACCTGCATTCCGAAAATGGAAGGGTTTTTATTTGCTCATCACTAATATCAAAAACAGATACCAACTCAATAGCGTCTTTCACTTCACTTCCGTAACAGCCGATGTTTTGGACAACTGCGCCTCCGACAGTGCCGGGTACTCCGGATAAATTTTCAATTCCGCTCCACCCTCGTTCCACCGCGAACGCAACCAAGTCGTCCCAAACTTCACCTGATGCCGCAGTAACCAAGATCTGACCTCTTTCTTCTTTGTGACTTATGCCGCGCAGAGAAATTTTTATAACTAACCCCGGGAAACCTAAGTCTGAAATTAAAATATTTGAACCGCCACCCAAAATAAAAAACGGCAAATTTTTGCCGCGCGCAAATAAAACAGCTTCTTTTATTTCATCCGCATTTATCGCTTCAATAAAATAACGGGCATTTCCACCAACCTTAAAAGTTGTGAGCGGAGCAAGCGGTTCATTTTCTTTTATCGTCATGTGTCTATTCGTGGTTGGCAAGGTTGAACTCCAAAAACTAATGTCTTATGTGAGTGCGATTGCCAACCGCGGATAAAAGCATAATTTAGATATTTATATGATACACAAAATGTTGTAATGCCTCTACTGAGCTTCATTGCCAACCGCGGATATCCGCATGAAGCGTACAATGTCTAGTATATATCAAATAAGCCAGTTGGGTAAAAACGCAAAACCCCGCTTTCGCGGGGGCTTACGCAGACATTCGTTTGTTTTGAGAGTAAAACCCTCGCAACTCACCCTTACACCTTAGCATACTATTCTAAGAAATGCAAGTTTGCGTATAGACCAACTCTCAATGTTTTACGGATTCCTTCCGGCCTCTATCTCCTTTATAAAGTAGTCGCCCTGCTCCTTGAACGAAGGATTCTGCTCGATTATCTTTTTAAGCAAGACAATGGCGTCATTGCGTCTGCCAACTCTTAGATAAGCGTCAGCCAGTGAAAGCTCAATTTGCCCGTTACCGGGGTCGCTCTCCAGCTGTTTCTCGCGGACAGCAATGACTTTGCCATACATCCTGCGGTAGTTGTAAGCCATGGCTATTCTTTCTTCCGGAACGATTGCCGTACCGTATGCCGACACAAGAAGCGTTTCCGCCTCTTTGTCCTTGCCCGCATAAATCAAACCCGAAGCGTAGGACAATACGGCGTCCGGATAATCAGGCGCTTCTTCATAAGCCTCCTTGAAGTACTGAAGGCCTTTTTCCGGTTCGCCCTTGTTGATATAAGCGGCGCCTAGTTCAAACATAATTTGCTGTTTCTTTGGCGACAGTTCGTAAGCTTTCAGTAAATATTTAATGGCTTCGTCGTAACTTCCGATTCCGCCAAGGAAAGACCCCAGGTAAAGTTCATAACGCGCGTCTGATGGCGCTCTTTCTACCTGAACAATCATCTGCTCACGCGCCAGATTAAAGAAGTCTTGTTTTTCTTCCTTCTGTACATTCAACCCCTTTAGGCGGGCAGCAAGTTCTATCAGTTGCTCACGAGCCTCGCCTGAGCCGAACGTATTCATGGCAAAAAGATTCTTAAAATATTCTATGTTCTTG
>JBAZYZ010000012.1:0-21570 GCA_041659085.1 Minisyncoccota bacterium | reverse complement strand
GCGAACTGGAACAATCTCATTGATGGCATCGCTTCCTGTTTCAAAATTGCCTGACGGACTTCCTCGTACTCCGACTCCCTCAGCTTCTTGCCTAAATTCTCGCGCATAAAATTCACATATCTGTCCACGGTTTCAATCCAGGTTTCGCGCCTGCCTTCGCTTTCAATCCAGCGAGAATAAGTCCGGTAATAAACGAACTCGCTCAGCGCGTTATGAAAATATTTTTTGCTTTCTTCCGTAAGCTTTCTTACATGTTCCGGGATCTGCCCAATTTCCCGGCGCAAACGGGAACGTTCTTCGCGGTAAAGTATGTACGCCTTGGCTGTCTTAACAAAATCTTCCAAAATAAGCTCCTTTTCCACAATATCCTGAATTCCTTCGACAGTCGGAACAAAATTTTTAACCAATTTTCCAATCCTAACCAACTCCGACAAAACCTTGCGGGCCATGTAATCCGCCTCTTTCTCCCCGCCTTCGCCGGTTACAGCCATCGCCTTTGACACTGCGTTGGAAATTCTCTCGAAATCAAAATCAACAACCGAACCGTCTCTCTTTAAAACTTTTTTAATCGGTGATAAAAATTTCGGCCCGGTTTTTGTTGTTGGTTTTGTTCCCTTAGACATGGTTTATTTCGGTTAAATTATTGTTAAATTATTGTGTTAACATAATACATCATTTCCGCTTAAAATTGGCATGTTGATAAGCCAAAAATTTACTACAGGAAATAAAAAGATGTGGGTGTAAACCCATACACTGAAAATACTGTTATTCTGATTGATAAAAAGAGTTGTTATACGCGATAATGGCCGATAATGCGATAAAAAATGTCTTGCATTTCCGGCGTATTGGGTAAACCTGTCTCGCGCGCGACCCCAAAACCAAGCCAGCGCAGGTTTGATGTCCGGATGAACCTGTAAAATGGTTTATAGCGGCTGAATTATCATACTACTCCCGATTTTCACTATACTTTTTTAACAAAACCAGTCGGGAATCGCACTATTTCCATTTTGGTAAAAAATTTGCGGGGATTTAATGATGATAAAAGGTCTTTACAAGTATCAACAAAAAATGTCTCTGTTTACCCAAACTATGCCTATCGGGAAAAGCATTTCTTTCGTCCAAAATACCGGTTTGTCGTGAGGGTAGAAAACAAACAGCTTACCTTCATTGTCCTTAAGATTTTCCCCGCCCAACAATATTTATTCGCGCAATATCGGTTTATAGCCATTTATTTAAATAATACCATCGTGCCGAGAATAGCTATAAAGGACAAGATTGGAAGAATTGCGCGTTTTACTTTGTATGAATGTTGTCCGTTATATTCCGTATAGGACATGGATGTATAACTTACAATTCAAAAGGTCGGGGCAAACCAAATAATTTTTGCCTTCCGCGCCGCGGTTTTTGATTTTCAGATGTTATATTTTCCTGCCAACCTTGGAACGTTCGGCTTCGGTCAAATATTTCTTACGCAGGCGAACCGACAGAGGCGTGATTTCCAGATATTCATCCAATGCCATAACTTCAAGCCCGCGTTCAATTGAAATTTTAAGCGGGGGTATCAAAGTTATCGCTTCATCCGTTCCGGAAGAACGCATGTTGGTGAGCTGTTTGCCTTTCGTCGGATTTACAGACAAATCGTTTCCTTTGGCGACGTTTCCGATAACCATACCCTCATACACCTCAGTTGTCGGACCTATGTAAATCACTCCGCGCTCCTGCAAGTTCCAAAGGGCAAAAGCGAGCGCTTTGCCGGAAGTCATTGAAACCATGGAACCGGTATCTTTCTTATCCACTTCTCCCGCATACGGACGGAAACCAATAAATCGACTGCAAATAATTCCCTCTCCTTTGGTGTCAATCACAAATTCCCCGCGATAACCCAGAAGTCCGCGTGTCGGCATTTCAAATATAATTCTGGTTTGACCTTCTTTTTCCGTCATGGAAACCATAAGTCCGCGGCGGCGGGAGAGTTTTTCGATAATAGAACCTGTTGAAACACTCGGCGTGTCAATCGTCACTTCTTCAAAAGGTTCGAGTTTTTGACCATTTTCCTCTTTGATAATAACCTGAGGCTGAGAAACCTGAAGCTCGTATCCCTCCCGGCGCATATTTTCAAGCAAAATGGCGATATGAAGTTCTCCGCGACCATATACCTTAAAGTATTCACCCGAAAAATCAACCCTGAGCCCGACGTTTATCTCAAGTTCTTTCTCCAGACGGTCACGAATCTGGCGGCTGGTGACAAATTTGCCTTCCTTCCCGGCAAAAGGAGAGTCATTGACCAAAAAATAAAGCGATATGGTCGGTTCGTCCACATGAATAGCCGGCAGCGGCTTGCTCTTTTCATTGTCTGTGATTGTTTCTCCGATAAAAATGTCCGGAATTCCGGCAATCATCACAATATCCCCCGCAACGGCTTCTTTAGTCTCCTTGCGAGCCATTCCTTCAAACGTAAACAATTTGGACAGTTTTCCTTTGCGCACTCCGCCCTCCGGCTTGATAACAAATATTTGCGACGCATCCTTAAGCGCGCCGCTGTAGATTCTCGCAACCGCCATACGGCCAAGAAAATTATCGTACCCGAGATTAAACACCTGCGCCTCCAGTTCACCGCCTTCCTTTCCGGATCCGGCTTCCGGCACTTCATTTAAAACAACATCAAGAAGCGGATCCAGATTTTTGGCCTCGTCTTCCATATTAAGTTTAGCCACGCCCTGACGTCCGATGGCATAGACAGTTGTGAAATCCATCTGTTCCTCATTGGCTCCAAGCTCCATAAAAAGCTCAAGGACTTCATCAACGACTTCTTTGGGCCGAGCCGCCGGTTTATCTATCTTGTTTATGACAACAATAGGCTTCAATCCTATCTCAAGCGACTTCTTCAGAACAAAACGAGTCTGCGGCATCGGTCCTTCCTGCGCGTCAACAACAAGCAATACGGAATCAATAGAGCGAAGCACGCGCTCAACCTCGGAACCAAAATCGGCATGGCCGGGAGTGTCCACTATGTTTATTTTCGTGTCTCTATAAAAAAGAGAGGTGTTTTTCGCGTAAATAGTAATACCGCGCTCTCTTTCCAGAGCGTTTGTATCCATGGTAAAACCCTCTTCAACCATGCCGTTTTGTTTAAGCAAAGCGTCAGTCAGAGTGGTTTTACCGTGGTCAACGTGAGCGATTATGGCAATATTGCGTATTTGCATGATACCTGGAGTAATTTACCCGTCGTTTAATTAAAAATCTGCTGTCGCACAGCAGAAAGACCATAGCATGATAACAAAAAAACCAGAAAAGTCAATGCTGGGGGGCTTTTTTAAAAAGCCGACCCCAAACCCCAAGTATTCCGGAACTTCCAATAAAAATGACCGCGTATTTAAACGCGGTCATGCCTTCAAAAATCGGCTACTCTACGGCAAAGTCGTAGATATTCCTGCCGACCATGAATCCGTATTCGCCGCTTTCGAGCGGAGAGGCGGGTTTCATCCGATACTGTGACATCGGTCTGCCGTGCCATATGCACCGGTCGGCGCGCTTTTCCACCAAAAGCGGCACGCCTGAATCACCCGAGCGCATGGTGTTGTTTCTGAAACCCACGTCAATCGATACCGTCTGAACAACGCGGGAATTCTCCTGGGAAGTCATGCGCACAAGTTTTATCACGCTGTTGTGCGGTACTCCCGGCGGGAAAAATACGTCCAGAAATTCCGGATTTCTTTCGGTTATCCGCACCAAAGACCTTTCCCCTGGTATCTGAAGAGAAGAACCCATATTGGACTTTACCAGCCCAAAAGTAAAACCGCGGGCCAAAGTCCTCAAGCCGCCTTTGTCAACTACCGTTTCGGGCGTTTTGTAGGTAAGGGAAAATACCTTACCGTCGGCGCGCATGGCAATCGCCTCCCCGGGACCCGAAGCTTCCAGTTCGCAATTGCCGCCACCTCCTCCTGAAACAGGGTAGGTTGGCGCCGCCGCTTGATTTGCCGATTGGCGGGAAAGCACTTTCTGGATAACTGCGTCGCTCGCGCCGGCGTTTTTCAGCCCAATGAGACCGTCAGCGCTTGTGTCGAACGTGGCCGGGTTGGCGGCAGATACGGCATTAAGCACCACATCTTCCGCGAATCCTGCTGAAATCAACTTTGCCACGTCCTCGTTGCCGAAAGCGTAAGCCTGGGTGTAGAAACAAAAAGCGCAAAACAAAGAAGCAATGATTTTCATCTCGTCCTCCGTTTAGGTTGTTTGGCAAAACGCCAAGAACATGAATCTATAATAACTATGTATAGTAATATATAAATTGTCAATATCATTACAACGGTTCGTAAGAACAGTATCGGGATTACACCTTAAGCCCTATTTCTTTAAGAAACGCCTTATCGTCCGGCGCGCGGCCCAGGAATTTTCTTACAGAGTCCATTTCTTCCCTGCTTCCGCCCACTTCCAAAATCTCCCGCCTATAATCCTCGCCTGTTTTCGGATTGAGTAATCCTTCTTTCTTAAACCGCGTAAACATATCTGATGCGAAAACCTTTGACCACATGTAGCCATAGTAACCGGCATCATAGCCCATCAAGTGTCCGAAGCCGGCCGGGAAAATCGCCTGTTTTGGTAATCGTACCTTCATGTGCTTCCAGACCAGGTTGTTATAAATTTTCGCAATATCCTTAGGCGGAGCACCTTTATGTATAGAAAGGTCAAACAAGGCGAAGATAAGCTGCTTTAGGTTCGCATAATACTCCATATGGTTCTTGGCCTTTAACATCTTTTGAAGCAACGTGTCGGGGAGCGGTTTGCCCGTTTTATAATGTCCGGATAAAACGCGAAGCATTTTTTTATCCCAAACCCAATGCTCAAGCATCTGCGATGGAGCCTCGGCAAAATCCCATTTCACGTTGTACCCGGAAACTGAAGCGTAAGGCGATTTAGACAAAGCCACATGCATAAGATGTCCAAACTCGTGAAAGAAAGTCTCCACTTCACTGTGGCTCAAAATTGACCGGAATTTTCTGCTTGGCTTCGGGAAATTGGCGATGATAATCCCGATAGGCGCGACATAATCGCTTTCCTTGGAATAAGAAAGGTGGCGACCCGGCACAAGCATCTCCACGCAAGCGTGTCCATATTTATTCGGTCTTGGGTACAGATCAAAAAGAACATATGAAATTGTTTTTCCGTTTTTATCTTTAACCGCGAAAATTTCCGCGTCCTCATGCCAAAGCTTATATCCGCTTAGTTTCTCAAATCTTACCGAGAGAAGTTTGGAGTAGATTTCAAAAGTCCCCTTCTTTACTTTATCAAGCGGAAAGTACTCGCGGATTTCTTCGCTGTTTAGATTAAACTTTTTCCTTTTGAGCTGTTCGGAGTAATAACTGGTATCGTAATATTTCAAACCGCCCGAATTTCCGTCAATTCTTTTCTTAAGTTCGGAAAGCGCCCGAAAGTCCGACAAAGCCGGCTTCTGAAGTTTTTTTATAAGCCCGTCTACAAACTTAAAAACGTTCTTCTCGTTCTTTACCAGACGTGGTTCTGTCCGGTAAGCGATATGATTTTTGTAACCAAGCATTAAAGATATCTCGCGCCGGAGCTTAAGTATCTCAGTCAGAATCTTCATATTTTTCTGCCCGCCTTTTTGATAATTCTTGTAGGCCAATTCTTCTCTTTTTTGAGAACTCTTGGCATTAGCCAGAAACGGCACCAGGTCGGGGTATTCCAAAGACACCAGGTAATTACCTTTTTTATTCCGCTTTAAATTATTTATGTAACCCTCGGGTAAACCATCAAGTTCTTCCCGCGTTGCAACAATATGATCTTTATATTCGTTTATATTGTTTGAAAAATCTGTGGAGAGATTGTTCAACTGCTTCCATTTTTCCTTCAGTATTTTTTGTTCCTTCTTCGGTAAATCAAATCCCATTCGCCGATAAGCTGTTAATGTGTCTTTGAGAAGCTTTGCGTCTTCCGTGGAAAGTTTTTCTTTCCTGTTTACTTCTTGATACTCCAAAACCGCCTTATATAAATCCTCGTCGTGTTCTATTTCCACAAACGCCTTGTCCAGTTTTTTTATTGCTTCTTTGGCGGCGTTTCGGACAGTGTTTATTGGCGAAACATTGAGCAGAAGCCCCGCGGCGCGCATCTGGTCGGTGTATTCGTAGTCAGACGATTCAATGGCATAAATAGTGTTTTCAAACGTCCGTTTTTCCTTGGGTATTTTCTTTATCTCCGCGTAACGCGCTTTTTTGTTGGCAATAACCTTGGGCGCAAACGCTCGAATGTCTCCCGCCGTCCATTTGGTCCAGGCGAAATCTCTTGGCGTGTATGTTTTTACTTGCATTTTTATATGTGGAGATACTTCGAATTATATTCAAAGCGGAGGCGGAGAGATTCGAACTCTCGGTGGGTTGCCCCACACAGACTTTCCAGGTCTGCGCACTAGACCGCTATGCGACGCCTCCGCTTTGGATATAAATCTATTCAAATAGATTTATACACTACCAGACTGATTATCGCAAAAATAACAGCCAAATAAAGCAGATATGCGGCAATGGTTAGAAAAGCCGGCAACTGGAAAGATGCGGCAATAAGAATGGAGACTACGGCAAGAGACTGAAGAACCATTTTTATTTTCCCGGAAAATTCAGCCTCTATTGGTTTACCCTGAAAACGTTTCCGATAGAAAGCGCTAACAATGAGGAAAAACTCAATACCTACGATTGTCCCCGCAAGGTAGATATTCAAAAACCTGGAAACCAGGATAAGGGCGGCGGCGCCAATAAGAAGCTTGTCGGCAAACGGGTCATACATCTTTCCCCAATCTGACACCTGATTTCTGGTACGGGCAAGGGAACCATCCACAGCATCGGAAAAAGCCGAAATGGCGAATAAGATTAACCCGTACACGTAGGATTCCTGCACAAACAGATATATTACAAACGGAATGGTCGCAAATCTAAACCAAGTTACTATATTCGGCGTCACCCATTTGGGAATAATGAGTAAAAGCGTCTGTCTTAAAATTTTATCGGTTACGGTTAAATTATTCATAATTTTTTATTATTCAAGAATCGCCACTTCCTTTAACTCCTTGTTTAAAATAATATCTCCTTTTCCAAATAAAAACCTGCCCACAAATTTCTTCTTGCCCAAAAACAAAGGAAACCAATGTACATCGTCCGGCCACATATTTTCAAAAGGGATACTGTCTATATTAAACCATCTCGGCTTCATTTCATCACCCTCTGTCGGATTCCCGTAGAAATTATCGGAACGGAAAATATGAACTTCCAATGTTTCCGGGTTGCCCTGAAACTCAAATTCTATGATTCCTGCCTTCTCCAGACCGGCAACTTCTATTCCCGCTTCTTCCTTCACCTCCCTTCGGGCAGCCATTTCTACCGTTTCTCCATATTCCACTTTTCCGCCAAAACCGTTCCATCGACCCATCCCAAACCCCCGCTTCTTCATGCCAAGAAGTACTCTGGGGTGCTGGTGCACAATGCAAAGGGTTAATATTTTTTTATTGTTCTCCGTGGACATTATAATGTTGTATGATCCATGGCTGTTACCATCCTCCGCTTGCCCCGCCGCCCCCCGAACGTCCGCCGCCAAAGCCGCTGAATCCTCCTCCACCACCTCTTCCGCCAAAGCCGCCGCCCAACCATGGTCCTCCACCCGCCCACCAACGCGGCTTCTTGCCGAGCTCTTTGCTTTTTGAATACTCTTTGGAAACAAAGTAATCAAGCAGAAGACCAAGTGGCGCCAAAACCGCGCCGACCACAAGCCCGATAAAAACGGTCGCGGCTACCGCCACAACAACTCCGACAACAACACCAAAGACTCCTCCCAGCCACCACGAACGTGAGCGCGCCATTATGGCAAAAAGCCATTCAATAATTCCAAGACCCAACCAAAAAAGGAAAAAATCCGTTTCAAGGTTCGCCCACCACGGATTATTATCTGTAGGGGCCGCTGCCGGAATATACTCGCCTCTCGTTACAGAAACGACCTGAGCCACGCCGTCAGAAATCCCGCCGTAATAATCGCCTTGTTTAAATTTAGGTAATATGACGCTACGGATAATCTGCGAGGAAATAGCGTCGGTCAATACCGGTTCAAGTCCATAACCGACTTCAATCCTAATTTTCCGGTCGTCTATCGCCGCAAGCAAAAGCGCGCCATTGTCTTTTCCTTTCTTTCCTATACCCCATTCCTCAAACAATTTCTCGGCGAATTTTTCTATCGTTTCCCCATCAAGAGTTTTTACGGCAACGACGGAAATTTCGTTCCCTGTGGCCTGTTCATTTTGCAAAAGTGTTTGCTCAAGCGATGCCTTTTGCTCCGCCGTTAAAACTCCGACAAAATCATTTACAAATCCGGCTGGTTTACCGGGGCTTGTGTAAGCAAAGGCGAAAAACGGCGCCACAAAAAAGAAAAACAAAATGGGGAAAAACTTTTTCATGCGTAATGAGACCGCCCGTTTTACAAAACGGGCGGTCCTAAAAACTATAGATTAACTTTTGGCGCGTTCTCCGCGCCGGCTGCGGCTTCAAAGTAACTGCGGGCGTCAAAACCAAACATATTGGCGATAAGCGAAGACGGCACGGTCTTAACTTTCGTATTGTAGACCCTCACTGAATCATTGAATCGTCCGCGCTCCACGGAAACGCGATTTTCCGAACCTTCGAGCTGAGACATCAAAGTCTGCACTGTTTCAGAGGACTTCAACTGCGGATAATTTTCCATAACGACGAGAAGACGCGAGAGCGCTCCTTCAACCTGAGTCGCAGCGGAAGCCTTATCATTCACGCTTCCCGCTCCGGAATATCGGGTACGGGCTAGGGCTAAGTCGCCGAAAATTTTCTGTTCCTGTTTCATCGCGCCCTGCACAGACGAGACCAGGTTCGGAATTAAATCAAAACGTCGCTGATACTGCGTCTCCACCTGAGCCCATTGTCCGTCAATACCCTGACTCAGGGAAACAAAACTGTTATAGGAACCGACTCCCCAAAGCGCAACCACGACGACAACCGCGATAATGATTAAGAGCACCTTATTTTTCGCCCAAAATGACTGTTCCATGTTTTTTAAATAATTAATAATAAAATAGCCGAATAGTTACGCTCCCATAATAGCAAAACTGGGCCGCAGGGCAAATTTCAGTCCAGTATGGTAACTTCTGCAATACTTCTCTGGTTTTATTCTAAGAATAGTTCTTACGGAGGCATTATGGCTAGGGAAAAATCGTCCGGAAAACAGACCGGGAAACGATACTACAACTACCAATTCAAGTGTCCGACATTTGACGCTACGGGGGAAAGTAAATACTTTCCAACACCGATAGATAAGAAACGCTGTCCGGTATGCAGGAAGATTAAAGGCAAAAATTCGGCAAAGCGTTGCGACTTCTCAATTGTGGAAACGTAAAAACCCCGGTTCGCGGGGTTTTTGTTTTGATTGTTAATTTTTTAGTAATCCATTCCTCCCCCCATTCCGCCCGGCATGCCACCAGCCGCTTTTTCTTCTTTGGGCTCATCGGCAATCGCCGCTTCTGTCGTAAGCAAGATTGCCGCCGCGCTTGCTGCGTTTTCAACCCCGTTTCTTGTAACCTTGACCGGGTCAATGATACCCGCCAAAAGCATATCGGCGATCATTTCATCCGCGAGCGCGTCATATCCGGCATTGCCTTTTCCTTTTTTAACTTTCTCCACAATGACAGAGCCGTCGTCGCGTCCGGCGTTGATAGCTATTTGTTTGAGCGGCGCTTCAAGAGCCTTAAGCAGAATCTGATACCCAACCTGAAATTCTTTTTCAAAGCTGGCGACGGGAGATTTCCTGTGCGAGTCCTCCAGTTTGGCCGCGGCCTTTATCAAAGCCACGCCACCTCCCGGAACAATGCCTTCCTCTATGGCGGCCTTGGTCGCGTTTACCGCGTCCTCGACTTTAAGTTTCAAATATTTCATCTCCGTCTCCGTGGTCGCGCCGACTTTGATGACGGCAACTCCGCCCGAAAGCTTGGCAAGGCGTTCTTCTATTTTCTCCACGTCATATTTGGCTTCAGTGCTTTCTTTTATTTTGCGGAGCTGGGCGATGCGAGCTTCGATTTCCGATTTCTTTCCTTTCCCTCCGACAATAGTCGTAAATTCTTTTGTGGCAATAACTTTATTCGCCCGTCCGAGCATCGCAAGTTCAATGGTATCAAGCTTTACACCAAGGTCCTCGGAGACAACTTTTCCTCCCGTTACTATAGCTATGTCTGCCAGCATATCTTTCTTCTTATCTCCGTATCCGGGAGCTTTGACAGCCAGAACTGAAAACGCACCACGCAATTTATTTACCACAAAGGTGGCGAGGGCCTCGCCGTCCACGTCATCCGCGATAATCACAAGTTCTTTTCTTCCGCTTTGGGCGAGTTTCTCAAGAACCGGAAGGATTTCGGCAATAGTAGAAATTTTCTTGTCCACAATTAAAATCGGAACATCGCGGTATTCCGCCTCCATCCGCTCAGCGTTTGTAATCATGTACGGAGAAACATAGCCTTTATCAAATTGCATTCCTTCCACGACGTCGCATTCCACGCCGAATGATTGCGATTCCTCAACCGTGACAACACCATCCTTGCCCACCTTATTAATAGTATCTGCGATAATTTTACCGAGTTCGGCGCTTTCCGCGGAAATAGTTGCCACCTGGATTATTTCTTCTTTGCTCTTTATCGGCTTGGCAATGGCGCGCAAAGCCTTTACAACATCCGAAGCCGCAGTTTCAATACCGACTTTTATGCCCATGGCGTTCACACCCATGGCAGTCTGTTTGATTCCCTCATTTATAATAGCCTGCGTGATTACAACCGCAGTCGTGGTGCCATCACCCGCCGTATCGTTAGTCCTCTGCGCCACTTCTTTCACAATTTCAGCACCCATATTTTCAATTTTGTTTGAAAGGGAAATTTCCTTAGCGATTGAAACACCGTCGTTCGTAATAGTCGGCGCGCCGTATCCTTTATCCAAAACGACATTGCGTCCGCGTGGTCCAAGCGTAATCTTTACCGCGTTAGCCACCTTGTCCACGCCGTTTTTGAGCATTGTCCGCGCCTCTTCGTTAAAAATTATTTGTTTAGACATGTTTTTTATTTGATTATTGCAAGTATGTTTTCTTCTTTTAATATCACATACTCCTCGCCCCCCACTTTGATTTCATCCGGTCCGTATTTGGAGAAAAGGACCATATCGCCAACTTTCACGCGTATTGGAATTACCTTGCCGTCATCGTTTATGCGTCCGGCGCCTACGGCAATGACCTTACCTTGTTCGGGGCGCTCTTTGGAGACCGTATCGGGAATTATGATACCCGACTTTGTCTTTTTTGTATCTTCCGGAGACATAGGCTTAACCAAAATCCTGTCTCCCAATGGCACAATGTTGTTTTTGGTTTTCATATATAATTATATTCCGCCAAACGGCAGAAATTACTGTTAATTAAGAGACGTTTCCAAACGTCAGGTGATATCATCATACGGAAAAATCACTTCGTGTCAAAGGATTGCAGCGGGCGCAAAAAATTCTTTTTGCGCCGGAATTTCCTTGCCTTAATACCTCGCTTTCTGGTATAGTCTACTTCATATGGAACTTCTAGCTAAGATTCTGCCATGGGCACAGATAGTGCTTTCTGTTTTGCTTGTAGCGGCAATTCTGCTTCAACGAAGCGGAGCCGAAACAGGGGGCGCCCTAGGAAGCGGCAGCGAGGGAATATCGTCTCTTTACCACACCAAGAGAGGTCTTGAAAAAGTTCTATTTAACGCAACAATTCTGATAGCCATGCTTTTCGCGGTATCCGCATTCATTGCCCTAGTCATCAAGTAAGCAAACCCCTAAGTTTAAAACGTATAACCCGGAACTTTTTGGGTCCTGAAACTATTTTACGCATTAATGCGCGTTAAAAGTTGCAAGTTATAAATTTTAAAACATAAACAAGACACCCGGTGACCGACGAAATAAAAAACAAAGTGAAAAATATTGCTCCGTCCAAACGCGACCTGCTCCGCGCCATAACTTCTTTCGGAAAAAATGAGAAGGTTATTTTCCGGCTGCTTATCGCAATAGCGATAGTTTCCGTACTGGTCCTCATAAAAGACGCGAGCAGGCTGCTCATGGTGGAGAAACCGACCTACGGCGGTTCATTCACGGAAGGGATTGTGGGCACCCCGCGGTTCGTCAATCCTATACTTGCCATTTCCGATGCCGACCGCGATGTTTCCATGCTTGTATATTCCGGGTTAATCCGCAAAACGGAAGACGGCGGATTTATTCCCGACCTCGCGGAAAAATACGAAATATCAAAAGACGGCCTGACATACACTTTTACTCTGCGCGACAATATTTCTTTCCAGGATGGAACACTCGTTACAACTGACGATGTCGAGTTTACTATCCAGAAAGCAAAGGACCCGATAATCAAAAGCCCCAAGCGGCCGAACTGGGAAGGCGTCTCTGTCCAAAAAGTTGATTCCAGGGTAATTTCATTTACCCTGAAGCAGCCTTACGCGCAATTCCTGGAAAATGCCACATTGGGCATACTTCCCAAAAACCTGTGGAAAGACATTCCTGTTGAACAATTCAGTTTTAGCGACTACAACCTGGATGGTATCGGTTCCGGTCCATACATTGTGGATTCCGTTTCTAAATCCCGTGGTGGAATCCCGTCATCGTATTCTCTATCTTCTTTTAAAAAATTCGCCCTGGGACAGCCTTATATAGACAAGATAAACCTGAACTTTTACGGGAACGAAGCGGATATGGTAAACGCTCTCCAAAGCGGAAAAATAGACAATGTAAACGCCATAATGCCCGAGGAGGCCATATCTTTAAGTGAACGCGGAGTGCAGATAAAAAAATACCCGCTCCCGCGCGTTTACGGCGTCTTTTTCAACCAATCTCAAGCGCCGGTTCTGACCGACCTTCCGGTAAGGCAAGCCCTGGACGAAGCGATAGACCGGGAGGCAATAATTAATTCTATTTTGTACGGATTTGGCACCCCCTTGTACGGTCCCATTCCAAAATCAAACCCTGAATCACTTTTTGGGACAGACAAGTTAAAAAACCCCGAAACCCGCATAAACAATGCGATAAAAATACTGACAAACAATGGCTGGAAGATTTCCACCTCCACCTCGGTAATGACAAGAAAGGTAAAGAAGGATACCCAGGACCTGTCCTTCTCAATTTCCACCGCCGATAAACCCGAACTTAAAGCCATTGCGGAAATACTAAAAAACACATGGGAGAAGATCGGGGCCAAGGTGGACGTCAAAATTTTTGAGTCCGGCGACTTGAATCAAAACATCATCCGCCCGAGAAAGTATGACTCTCTTTTGTTCGGCGAAGTTATCGGGGAAGACAGTGACCCGTACGCCTTCTGGCACTCGTCGCAAAGAAACGACCCTGGTCTAAATATTGCCATGTACGCCAACCCGAAAGTGGATAAAATTCTTGAGGAAGCCAGGGGGACTATAGACGAAGCGGAAAGGGCGAAAAAATACGCAGAGTTTCAAAATGAACTTTCTAAAGACGTGCCGGCAATCTTTATTTATTCGCCGGACTTCATTTATGTGATGTCCTCCGATTTAAATGGGATAGGCATAGGAGAACTTACAGTGCCGGCGGAAAGATTTTTGAGCGTTTACAAATGGTACAGCGATACGGATTGGGTCTGGAAATGGTTCAACAAAACGGCAAATGATCAGCAATAAAAATTGATCGGTTGCATTATTGGAAAATTCTAAAATTAACTTACTAATTTAATAAATAACTAACGCTAAAGGCCACGGGCTGACAGCTAAAACCTAATTAAATGACACCAGCAAAAAAAGAAGACAGACCGGGAGAAAGAAACGGCGGCCCAAGAGGATTCAAAACGATAAGACCGAGACCGGCTGGTTTTGACCGTGGAGGGAAACGCCCGGCGGCGCACAGGACTAGTGGCGCTTCAAGCGCCCTCGCAGGAGACAGAAAACCCCACGGCGCGGGAGGAGCAAGAGGAAGCAGGCGCGGACCCCCGCGCGGGGCCAGGCCGCTCTTTGTAGAACGCCAAAGTGAAAGCTCGCGCGACGCGCGAGAAGCCAAAGAAGCCGTAAAACTCCCTCCTATTGCCGAGGGCAATATCCGCATCATTCATCTGGGCGGAGTTGAAGAAGTGGGCCGCAATATGTCACTTGTTGAAATTGGAGATGACATTATCGTTCTAGACGCGGGGTTTTCATTCAAAGAAGAGGATGCGCCGGGTATTGATTATGTGCTGCCTAACAGCAAATACCTGGAGGAACGGCGACATAAAGTGAAAGCCATACTGATAACGCACGGGCACTTGGACCACATCGGCGCTATTCCCTACCTAATTACCAAGATTGGCAATCCGCCAATTTACGCGCGCAATTTTACCGCGCTGTTCATCAAAAAAAGGCAGGAGGAGTTTTCCCACCTCCCGCCCATTGATATCCGCATTGTGGAAAAAAATGAATCCATAAAGATCGGCAATCTTCGTGTAAATTTTTTTGCCGTATCCCACTCCATTCCTGACGCTATGGGCATAATAATAGAAACTCCTTATGGAGATATTGTCCACACGGGTGATTTGCGCCTGGACCACTCCGAGGGAGAAGTCTCGGAAATGGAAAAAGAAGTGTACGGGCGATTCAAAGACCGAAAAGTTCTTCTTCTTGAGACCGATTCTACTAATGCTGAAAATCCGGGTTTTTCCATTTCAGAAAAGCTGGTTAGGGAAAACATAGACAAAGCCATCCGTGACACTTCCGGGCGTCTTATTATCGCCTCATTCGCTTCCCAAGTGGAACGCATGCTCTCAATGCTTGAGTCCGCCGAGCGCCATGGAAGGAAGGTCGCCTTTGACGGCCGAAGCATGAAAAACAACATAGAGATTGTTAAGGTTGCGGGTCTTCTTACCATAAAACCATCCACAATAATTCCGGTTGAAGAAATAGGAAACTATCCGGAGAATAAAATAATGCTTCTGGTGACCGGAGCTCAGGGCGAGGAATTCGCCGCGCTGATGCGCATAGCCAACAAAACGCACAAATACATCCGCATCTCCCCGCGCGACACGGTGCTTATGTCTTCGTCCGTTATACCCGGAAATGAACGCTCCGTGCAAAAATTAAAGGATAACATTTCACGCCAGGGCGCGCATATAATCCACTATAAAACTTCAGACATCCATTCTTCCGGACACGCCAATTCTGAAGAACTCGCCTGGATACACGAGAAGATTAAACCGAAATTTTTCATTCCGATTCACGGATACCACTATATGCTCTGGATACACGCCGACATTGCCAAACGCGTGGTAAGCCCGGAAAATATAATTATTCCGGATAATGGAATGATTATAGAAATACAGGATAAGGGCTCAAAGATGATCGCCCTCAAAGAAAAAGCTCCGAGCAGTATCATTATGGTGGACGGCTTCTCCGTCGGCGATATGCAGGAAGTGGTTTTGCGCGACCGCCAAATGCTCGCCCAAGATGGGATGTTCGTGGTTATAGCGACAGTGGATATAGGGACCGGCAGGCTCCGCAAGTCGCCCGATATTATTTCCCGCGGCTTCGTGTACCTCAAAGAATCTCAGGACTTGCTTCATCAGGCGCGCGGTATCGTCAAAAAGACCGTGGAGGATTCCACTGTCGGCATGAATCCGATAAACTTCGACTATGTAAAAGGGACCGTCACGGATAACGTGTCTAAATTCCTGTTCCAAAAGACAGCCAAGCGTCCGATCGTTATCCCTGTTATATTGGGAGTATAGATAATTGAAATAAATTCTTCCACATGAAAAATAAAAGCAACACTCTCACCGTTGTATATTTGGCGTCGTTTTTCTACGCCCTTCACTACGCAATTATTCTCTATATAGGGTCTTCTTTCTTGGGGAAATTTCTTTCCACGGAATCCGTCGGTCTTATGTTCACCACCGCCGCTTTAGTAAGTATTATTATTCTCTTCAACCTCCCGCCCATCCTGCGCAGATTCGGAAACTATCGCCTGCTCATCTCCGCTGTTATTCTTGAGGCCGCGACACTGTTTATCCTTGCAACGATGCCATCACGGGAAACTGTCATCTTTTTTTTCGTGGTGCATCAAGTTTTAATCAATATTATTTATTTCTCCTTAACTGTCTTCCTGGAATCCTTTTCTAAAGACGAAACTACGGGCGGCACTCGCGGTATTTTTCTTACAGTCTTAAATGTCGCAATCCTCGCCGGGCCGCTTATCGCAGGCAACGTTCTTGGCGAAGATTCATACAAAAACGCTTTCATGATTTCAGGACTGCTTGCCCTGCCGATACTCTTTTTGGTAGGCAGGCACATGAGAAGTTTTACCGACCCGGAATATACAAGTATTTCTTTTATCCAAACAATCGGCGGTATTATCCGAGAAAAAAGCCTCCGGCATATATTTATTATCCAATTCCTGCTCCAGTTTTTCTACGGCATTATGGTAATTTACACGCCGATATATCTGAATACCCAAATGGGTATTCCCATGTCAGACATATTAAAAATCATCATACCGGTCGCTCTCCTGCCATTCGTTGTATTCCCCTATCTTATCGGTAATTTGGCTGATAAAAAATTAGGGGAAAAGGAAATGCTCTTTGTCGGTTTCTTGATACTTGGCGCGGCTACCGCCTCCCTCTCTTTCATTCAGTCGCACGCGGTTATGGTATGGGCCGGGGCGCTATTCATAACCAGAATAGGCGCGACTTTTATTGAGACAATGGCCGAAAGTTATTTCTTCAAACATACCGGGGCTTCCGACACTCAAATCATCAGTTTTTTCAGAAATACGAGTTCATTTTCTTATCTTGTATCGCCGGTAATCGCCTCCGCCTTTCTTTCAGTTTTTGATTACAGATTCATATTTCTTGGCCTCGGCATAATTATGCTCATAGGGCTTAGATATAGCCTTCTTTTAAAAGACACGAAGTAAGCTGTTAAATAAAATAGTGGTATTGACAAATTACTAAATATAATTTAGTATGCCTAAGGTTTATTTAGTGGTTTTTCATTGAAAATTGTTGTTCAATCGTTGTTCAAAACAAGGGGGTAGCGATGAAAAAAACGACTTTGTCTTTTCTTCTTTCCGCGTTGGCATTATTTGCCGGAATCAACCCGGCGCATGCCGACGGCGAGGTGTTTTTCTCCGGGAATAACAGCTTCGGAGCTTCTGTCTTTACGGCCGGAAACGCCGGGTTTTTCTTCGGAAGCCAAAATGGAGGGCCGGCGGTATTTTCCGGGAGCGCGTTTACCGCAACCGGTTTCTCCCAAATCTGGGGGCAGGTCGGCTTCCAAGCCAACGCTTTCGTGCCGTATGGCACAAAAGGGACGGCGCAAGCGGGGGGCGATTTCTCCTACACGTTCGGCGCCCGCCATCAAGGGGGCTTCCCGTACACGTCATACTCGACATCAGTCAATAACTGGTCGTCAAGTTCGGGGACAGGGAGCGCGAGTTCGAATATTTTCCTCAACGGCAACACGTCCGTACAACCGGCGACGGCAACTACGCCGTCAACAAGCGGCGGAAAGGGGTAAAATGAAAAACATTGCGGCGAGCGTACTGCTTTACCTGCTTTCGCTGTTATTCTCCGCATCTTCGTGGGGGCAGGCAACGGCAAACAGCAGCGGCACGGCAAACTCGGCAGCGGGAAATAACGCGAACGAAGTCATCGTCAACAACGGCGGCATCACGTTCAACTCCATCTCGCCGCCCGGTGTGCCTATGGTGCAGCTGCCATCACTCCAACAGCCTCAGATTTTTGGGGCGCTTCAGCGGACACCCGTTGGGGCATCTGTCGGAGTAACAGCCGGGTACCTGAAGACTTGCCGGGTGAAGTTTACCAGGCTCGTTCAGCCCGAAGTAAGGCGCGTAGAAGGCGGTTCGGGGAAAACGCAATTGGTTTTTTTTCCTCATCCGTCATACATAGCGCTTGAAAGGAGCGCGGGTGATATCCAGGTGGAGGAGGTCAACCCTCCCACATTTTCTTCCGATGAAATAAGGGGGGTAGTGTGCCTGGGTAGCATGACGATTTTCTCCAAGGACGGAGCAACAACCGGGTTTGAAACAGTAGTTGCCGACCTGTCCCGCTTCCCCTTTGAACACATGAGGGGGGTGCGGGAGATTGTCATGGTGGCCATACCGGCCGGAATAGCTTCCGCCGGCGGAGTTTCATCGTCGGCAAAGTCTTTCGGCGTGGGAGGAGCGTTATCCCACATGGTCAGCCTTGCCACAGCCGGAGCTATAACCCCGAGTTTTTCAGGGGGTGGTGGCGAAAGCCAGCCGAGCGAGTGGCTTGGCGGCACATTTATCCTTCTTGGGATTTCCAACGACGGAAAGAATGTGCTCCCGTCAGACTTCGCATCCCTTTTTAACCCGCCTCCGCCAAGCGCAGGCCCGGGAAACAACGGGGCAAAAAGCGAAGCAGTGAAACAGCAATAATTTTCAAGTCTTTTAAGTAAGGCCTGGGTGATAAACCCCGGCCTTTTTTGTACTCTGTAGATACCAAGCGTCTACAGGTGTAAAAATGTTTGGCGGTGGATTTCCAAAGGCCTAAGGTTTTTTAGCGCCCTGTAATGAGCCTTTGTTCCATATCCCTTGTGGATTTCAAAACCGTAACCCGGAAATTTTTTAGCTAATCCCTTCATACGCCGGTCGCGGGAAACTTTGGCGATAATGGACGCGGCGGAAATAACCGGTTCTATATCATCGCCGTGAATTATAGTTTTCTGATTTTTATATTCAGCTGGCGCCTTAAGCGAACCGTCAAGCAATACTTCACAAGCATTCGGAGATAAATCAAGCTTCTTTAGGGCGCGCGCAAGCGCGCGCCTGATTGCTACCACTATCCCCGTCTCATCAATAACTTTTACGCTTGAAAACCCAACAGCGCATTTGACTATTCCCCCTTTTTCCATCATCTTTAATTTTTTATACCATTCTTCTCTTTGTTTTTCTGAAAACTTTTTAGAATCACGTATTCCTTTGAGGATTTTTTTTATTTGTTGTTTACTATTTATTGTTTGCTGAAAAACTGCCACGCCAACAGCCACCGGCCCGGCCAAAGGACCTCTACCAGCTTCATCAATACCGACCAGATATTTGGCTTTTTGAGCTTTTTTTCTCACACTGCAATCATACAAGCTCGTCTGCTATAATGCTACGCAATGGATACCAAATTCATCCACCTCCATACCCATTCTCACTATTCCCTCTTGGACGGATTATCCAAGGTGGATGAAATGGTCAAGCTCGCAAAGAAACACGAGATGCCGGCGCTTGCCTTAACCGACCACGGCAATATGTACGGCGCCATTGAATTCTATAAGCTCTGTAAATCGCACGGCATAAAACCGATCATCGGCGTAGAAGCGTATATAGCCGAGCGCTCGCATTTGGACAAAGAACCGGGCATTGACTCCAGGCGTTATCACTTAACACTGCTCGCCTACAACAATCAGGGCTACAAAAATCTAATTAAACTGGTAACTCTCGCCAACCTTGAAGGCTACTACTACAAGCCCAGAATGGACAAGGAAATGCTCAAAGAATACCACGAGGGCATCATCGCCCTTTCGGGATGTATGGGCGGTGAAATATCCCGAGCGCTTGAAGGTAATAATACCGAGAAAGCCGAAACGCTCGCGCGCGAATACCGCGGCATTTTCGGAGAAGAAAACTACTACATTGAAATAATGCATCATCCGAATATCCCGAATATTGAAGAGATACGCAAAAAACTGATAGCGCTGTCCAAGAAATTAAATATTCCGCTTGTCGCCACCCAAGACTCGCACTACCTTTGCGGCGATGACCACAAAGCCCATGACACGCTCCTTGCGGTCCAAACCGGCACCGATACCAAAGACGAGAGTCGGCTTACTTTCGGCACGGATGATTTCTCTTTCATAGACGCTAAAAAAGCTCTCCAATATTTCAAAGATACTCCGGAAGCGGTGGCGAACACGATGAAAATTGCGGAGCGTGTGGATATTAAACTGGAACTTGGAAAATGGGTTTTTCCGGCGATTCCGCTCCCCTCCCGCAGTTCCACATATGACGAGGAATTGAAACAGCTGTCATACGAGGGTCTCACCGCGCGCAAGGTGAAAAAAACGCCTGAAGTGGAGACCCGCATTGAATACGAACTGAACATAATCAAAGATAAAGGTTACGCGCCGTACTTTCTGGTTGTCGCCGACTTATTGAGATATGCCGCGGAAAATAATATCCTCACAAATATCCGAGGTTCAGTCGCCGGCTCAATGGTCACATACCTCACCGGCATCACTAAAGTTAACCCTCTTGAATACAAGCTTCCGTTTGAACGTTTCCTTAATCCCGAACGCCCTTCGGCGCCCGATATAGACATGGACTTTGCCGACAACCGCCGTGATGAAGTAATAGAGTATGCCAAAAGAAAATACGGCGAAGACAAGGTTGCCCAAGTGGGAACCTTCGGCACGATGATGGCGCGCGGCGCTGTCCGAGACGTTGCCCGCGCGCTTGGACACCCGTACGGAGTCGGCGACCGCCTTTCACGGCTCATCCCGATAGGAAGTCAGGGGTTTCCGATGACAATCGACCACGCCATGGACATGGTTCCCGAACTTAAAGAAGCGTACAAGAAAGAAGCGGAAACCAAAGAAATAATCGATCTCGCAAAAAAAATGGAAGGCTGCGTAAGGCACATATCCGTTCATGCCGCGGGCGTTGTCATCTCCCCGGCCCCGCTCGTTGAATTCGTGCCCTTGCAGCTTGACCCTAAGGGCGGAAAGATTATTACCCAATATGACATGTGGGGTGTGGAGGATGCCGGCCTTCTTAAGTTTGATTTTTTGGGTATCAGGAACCTGGCGATATTGGGCGACGCTGTCCGCATGACAAAAAAAGTTTACGGAATCGAAGTTGACATTGAAAATATCCCGCTTGATGACAAAAAGACGTTCGCCATGCTCGCCAAGGGCGAGACGATGGGACTGTTCCAGCTAAACGGCGGCGGCATGACGCGCTACCTTAAAGAGCTCCGCCCCACGACCATACACGATATTAACGCAATGGTTGCGCTTTATCGCCCGGGACCTATGGAAAAAATTCCTGATTATATTGAACGCAAACATAATCCAAAATTGGTAAAATATTTTGACCCGAGGATGGCGGAATTTCTTGACCAATCGTTTGGCGTAATCACCTACCAGGACGATGTTATGATGATTGCCATAAAAATTGCCGGCTACTCGTGGCTGGAAGCGGACAAGCTCCGCAAAGCCATGGGCAAGAAAATCCCCAAAGAAATGGCCGCGCAGGAGGAAAAATTCGTTTCCGGTTGCATAGACGGCGGTATGAAAGCGGAGCGGGCGCTGGAACTCTGGAAACTTATTGAGCCTTTTGCCGCTTACGGCTTCAACAAAGCTCACGCCGCAAGTTACGGGCGTGTTGCGTATCAGACCGCTTTTATGAAAGCGAATTATCCTGTTCCGTATATGACGGCCATTATGACGGCGGAGTCGGGAGACGTGGA
>JBAZYZ010000011.1:0-22289 GCA_041659085.1 Minisyncoccota bacterium | reverse complement strand
TGACACCGGGCACCGCAGCCTTTCCAAGCTCGCCCAAAACAAAAGCGAGGCGGCGACCCCCCCCACGAACAATTTCCTCTTCTTCTTTTGTTTTAATTATTGTAGCCATTCCGGAAATTTTCAATTCAAAAACAATTTTTTAATTTTTAAAACTCATTTAAAATTGCAAAGTTTTAGATTCCAAATTTCTGCCTGGGAACCTTGATTCCTGACAGAGACTAAGCCAAGAATTTATCGCTAAAGATTCTGGCGATAATTTCCTTATGAACGTCCGCAACTGTTTGCTCGCCGTTTACGTCATAGAGATGATACCTGTCGTCATTTTTTAGGTATTCAATTGTCGGAAAAACTTCCCTGTCAAACCAGTCCATGCGTTTATTTCTTTTGGTAAAAGTCGCGTCTTCAACTCTTCCTCTTTCCAAAAGGCGTTTCTCCGTCCATGAACGCGAAACATTCAGATAAATTACGTGCGCGCCGTTCCTGGAATAGAAATCAAGCGCGGTAGAGAGAACTTTGGCCTCCGGCAAGGCCCGCGGAGTGCCGTCAATTATAAGGTGTTCATCTCCTTTCATCTTCTCAATCAAGATTGACGCCCACATCCATACCGCCAGGAAACTGGGCTGCAAATCGGCATTATCGTACGCTTCTTTGGAAAGCTTGCTTGAAAAAGTATCCTCTTTTATGAAGTTCCTGAAACGCGGACCGGTTTCGATATAAAGAACGTCGCGGGTACCGACAACTTCTTCGTCCAAATACTTTTTTAAAAGCTCGGCCTGTGTTCCCTTGCCGGAACCGGAACGTCCTATAAAAATAAATGTTTGCGGGTGCATATATCACTTATCATATATCACGAACCACGTAACACAAAGCATTAGTCCAATTTTTGTTTCATATCGCGTGTTATTGTCACGCCCACTTATTTTGCTTAATATTCCCTCATTGAAATCTGCGCGTCTACTTTCTTGATTAGGTCCAAAACCACGGAAACAACAATCAGGAGGGCGGTGCCGCCAATGGCGAGAGACGAGATACCGGTCAGCCCCTGCATTATAAGAGGGAGGACCGCGACTACACCCAGAAAGAGCGCACCAAACAGCGTCACTCTCGTTAGAACCCGACTTATGTATTCGGCGGTGGGGTTGCCAGGGCGGACACCGGGGATAAAAGCTCCGCTTTTCTGCAGGTTATTGGAAATAGTTTCCGGGTCAAAAGTGACGGCTGTATAGAAGTAGGTAAACAACACGACGAGAATGAAGTAAGAAACTCCATAGAACCAGCTGTTTGAAACGACAGAAATCATAAACCGCCCTATAGCTTCAAGCGTCGCGTTGTTCACGGCTACCAGGAAGTTGCCTATCATCTGAGGGAATAAAAGTATCGAGAGGGCGAAAATTATCGGAATTACACCAGCCTGATTGATGCGGAGTGGAAGGTAAGTGGAAACGCCGCCATAGACCTTCATTCCGCGAACACGCTTAGCGTAAGTAACGGGAAGCGGCCGTTCGGCTTCGGTTATGAAAACAACTCCTGCCACCACCAAAAGCGCGGCGACAAGAAATCCTATATAAAGCGGGAGCTGGGAAGCGTCAAAAGAAAACAGCATTTGGTTTACGGTCGAAGGTAGGCGCGCCACGATGCCGGCAAAGATTATGAGTGAAACTCCACTGCCTATGCCGTATTCGGAAATAAGCTCTCCAATCCACATAAGGAGCACTGTGCCGGCGGTAATAACAATAAGATTGATAACCATTTCAAAAGTGGAAAGCTGCCCCAATACTCCCTGCTTCTCAAGAAGAGCCAAAAATCCCCAACCCTGGAGGAGGGCGAGGGGTAAAGTGAGCAGGCGGGAATACTGGGTGAATTTTTGGCGTCCAATCTCGCCTTCTTCGTGAAGAAGCGCTTTAAGTCTCGGCACCATTATGGTCATGAGCTGCATAATGATTGAAGCGGTAATATACGGTCCGACACCGAGCATAACTATGGAAAGAGTGGACAGTCCGCCACCCGAGAAAACGTCAAGCAAACCGAAAAACTGGTTCTGGGACAAAAATTGAGACAAGCGGAAAGCGTCAACGCCGGGAATAGGTATTACCGCCAAAATGCGGAAAACAATCAAAGCCCCCACAACGAAAAGAACGCGCTGCAGAAGCGTCCTGTCGCGGATGATTAACTTTAATTTGTTGATTAGGGTGTCCATATTGTTAATCTGCAATTCACCGGTCACAATTTACAAAAAATAAATTATTTTATGACTTTTCTCTGTTGATTGTCGCTTATTTTATTGACCCTCCTGCCGCTTCAATTTTTTTCCTGGCGCTTTCTGAAACAACACAACGGACAATCTGAACCGCTTTATCAATAACGCCCCCACCCAAAATTTTGACTGACGGCACGCGTCCGTGTATGCGGCGGACGATTCCCTCAGAAACGAGAATGTCCGGAGTAATCGGCGTTCCTTTAACCTTCAAAAGAATCCCGACATTAACAACCGCGGCGCCCTTAAGCATAACCGGCTTGTTGGGGTGAATACCGCGGCCGCGGCGCTTCGGCAGTTTCTTGATTATATCGCGCATCATCGGACGGATTTTGTGTCCGGCGCGCGCCTTCTGGCCCTTTGTGCCGCGACCGGAAGTCTTGCCGCGCTTTGAGCCGCGTCCAACCTGCTGGGATTTCCTATTTGACGGATTTCGTTTTAGTTCGTGTGTTTGCATAAATTTAGCCTGCTGAAAAATCTCCGATTATTCTTTTTTCTTGCCCGCATCTTCCACAACCTCTTCCTTCATTTTCTTTTCACGCGGCGGCATCAACAGTCCTAACGCCTTCATTGTGGCGTTAGCGATATTCAGCTTGTTTTTACTTCCGGAAAGAACCTTGGCTGTAACGTCTTTGACGCCGGCGAGTTCAAGCAGTATACGCGCCGAGCTTCCGACCACGAGACCTTTTTCTTTGTTTGGCATTAGCATTATTTCACCGCTTGAATATTTTGCCGAAACGGCGTGCGGGATGGACATAGTCTTGGTCAATTTCAAATGTAGCAAATTTTTCCTGGCATCACGAAAAGCTTTCTCAATAGCAAGCGAAGTGTCGCCCGCCTTACCCGTGCCGACACCGACGGCGCCTTTCCTGTCGCCGATAATTACCGCCACGGCAAAGCTGAAACGCCGACCGCCGGCAACCACGCGGGTTACGCGGCGGATATCAATCATCTTCTGGTCAAACTCAGGCTTCACACGCTCAAAAGAGCCTCGGCGCGTTGGTCTTCCGCCGGTCCTTCGCTGGGGCTTTCTGTCTCCTCCTCTGAAAGAAACGGGTTTTGCCGCAGCAAGCGCGGCTCCAGGAGCGACCACGTCCGCAACCGCAGCCGTTTCAGGCGCCACCTCAACGGCGGCTGCTACTTCATTTTTGATTTCGTCTTCTTTGGTCATATATGTGTATTAAAATTTGAGCCCTCCTTCGCGCGCGCCTTCCGCAAGAGCCTTGATTCTTCCCGCGTAAGAAAATCCGCCACGGTCAAAAACCACGCTTACAATTTTTTTCTCCTTGGCGGATTCCGCAAGCTTGGCTCCGACCATTTTGGCGCGAGTTGCCTTTGCCCCCTTCATAGCGATATCCGAAGCCGACAAAATAGTCTTCGCGGAAACGTCGTCAATAAGCTGAGCATAGATAAAACGGCTTGATCTAAATACGGAAAGGCGAGGAATCGCGCTTGTTCCGGAAATTTTTGTACGCACCTTCTTGTGAAGGCGCGCCCGTTTTATGGATTTTTTGTTCTTAAGTGCTTTCATATATTTTACTATGCCGATTTCTTACCCTGCTTGCGCCTGATTACTTCCGTATCATAGCGGAAACCTTTGCCTTTGTAAGGTTCGGGCTTCTTGAGCGCACGGACAGTGGCGGCAAATTCTCCCACCCTCTCCTTATCAACCCCGGAAATGGTAATAACATTTTTCTCGGCCGTCGCCTTAATGCCTTTCGGAACCTCCACCTTAACCGGATGAGAAAAGCCCAAAGCAAGATTCAGACTTGTTCCCGCAACTTCCGATTTGAAACCAACCCCCTCCAATATGAGTTTCTTTACGTATGGAGTCTGAACCCCTTTAATCATATTGCGCAAATGCGAAGCGTACGTTCCCCATAATGAACGGGCAAAAACGTTATTTTTCTTCAGGGCCAGAGTGATGCTGGAGCCCTCCATATTTATGGAAATTTCGTTGACTTCCTTGAACGTCTTGGAAATTTCCCCCTGCGGCCCTTTCACGGCAATAACCGGACCGTCAATTGTTACGGTAACTCCGCCTGGGATTATGATAGTTTGTTTTCCGATTCTAGACATATGATTATTACCAGATAGTTAAGAGAACTTCGCCTCCCACGTGTTCTTTCCTTGCTTCCCTGTCGGTCAAAATTCCTTTCGGCGTGGAAAGAAGCGTAATGCCGTATCCTTGCCGCACTGGACGCAGATCTTTTACCCCCTTATATATGCGGCGGGATGGTTTGGACGCGCGCTTCACGTCGTGAAGCCTGGGAATACCCGGAGCCTCGTAAGCAATGGCAATTTCAAGCAACGACCTTCCTTTCTTTGTGCGTTTTGCCACTTCACCCACAAAACCGGTCTTCATAAGGGCGGTTGCTATGGCAAATTTGATTTTGGAATACGGCATAGTCACCGCTTCTTTTGAAGCATTGCTCGCATTCTTTATCTTTATGATCATGTCGCTGATGGGGTCCATATAATTACCAAGATGATTTTTTAATTCCAGGAATCATTCCTTCGTTGGCAAGTTCGCGGAAACAGATGCGGCACAAGCCAAAATCGCGCATAAAACCGTGCCCGCGGCCGCATTTAAAACAACGGTTTGTTTTCCGCGTGCTGAATTTCGGTTTCTTTGCCGAACGGGCTTTTGTTGATGTTTTTGCCATAAAAAATAAACGCCGGCTCCAGCTTGTTGCCAATATCACACTTTTTTTCTTTTGAGGTCGCCCAAAAGGAGAAAAGCGGATTAAACAAAAAGCTCAAACGAGCTATGCACATACTACCCTAAGGCTGTGCCTGTTGTCAAACCTGGCCCATAGCCAATCTTGAGCCTGTAATGAGTAATCTATATTACTGGGGTTGACCCCGTAGTAGATTTTGGCGATACGCCATAATGGCGCAGCGGGGTAAGCAGACTCTACTTATTTTGCTAAGTCTATTTTAGGCGCTAATTGTGACGATTTCTACCCATTTCGCCAAAATTCACTACAGGGTTGACATAATCCTAATTTATGCTATACTTGCAAATAGTTGTGAGCCCCTGCCAAAATGGAGGGATTTGATATGCAAGACCCTGCCGGTGACGGAGGGATTTATAGAGGAATTGAAATGAACGCAAATAGCCCGACCGCAGTTGCCGAAGCTTTCCCCCTTAACGTTACGCCGCCCCACGAACCCGCAAAGGAGCAGGGTTACGTCGTTCTTGACGACGATGCCTTGGTCATTCTGATGAAGTTCAGCGTCAAAAACCTGAGCGACGTTCCGAATGGCGTCATGCTCCGGGCAACCGGGAACCGCGACAACATCCATGCCAAAGACGCAATGGAGCTCAGCAAAAAGCACCTGGCGGAGCGCGGACGGTACCGGAAAGGCCGCGTGGATAGCGGGGAAATGGTTCTTCATGTTCCGTCCGCCAAGGAATCCATAGCATCCTTGCGTGGCGCGGGGTATCAACTGGTAGACCTGCATTACTACCGCAACGTGAAGACCGAGAAATACGTCATCCAACTGGTATTCTCGCGGCAAATCGCCAAGGGCGACGGTCTGAAGTTCGGCGACATCGGCGAAGCGCAGGCCAGCGCCATCCGGGCGCTCGAGGAAAAGGCCTGGGAACTCTGGGCGTGGGACAACCGCGCCGTAGGGAACCCGATCACGCTAAACTTCACGGGCGGGCACGGAACGCGCCGGGGCTGCAAAAATCCCGCGAGCAACACCAAAAAACTCCGCATCAAAGACGGAGTAATGCGTACCTACGACGAGTAGGGAAATTCATTCCAATCAAACCGTAGCGCAATGCTACATTCGACCCCAACTCTGTTGGGGTCATTTTTATTTGCAAATTTAATCCGCCTCCTATTCCGATTCGGTCCCAAACAAGGACTCCACCCCGCGGGCTTTGTTGGCTACGGCAAATTTATTAATCACCCCTTCGTATTCGGACAAAACAACCGGTTTCTCTTCCTCAAAATCGCGCTCTATGTCGTTCGCAATAGTTACAGCATGAGACAGGTAAGTCGTGGCGTACTGTCCTTTACCCAACACGAAACGAAGCCGCAAACCCTCCGGTAAAATCTCCACGAAATCCAGGACAACTTTTTCAAGCGTCTGAATCTCTCTGCGCTTTAATTGGATACTCCTAAAAGGCCTGAGATTTTCAAGCGGCGGCGGAAAAAGCCCGCTCTTTTTCATGAGCTCCGCATATGGAAGCAAATCGTTTTTATCCCGGCTTAGCATAAGAGGGAGCGTCTTGGGCGGGAACGTTCCGGCCGCCAAATACTCGGAAACTTTTCTGTTGAAAAAATAAGACGTGAGGGCATGCATCCACATGTGCACTTGATTCTCAACAGCCCTGAGGGCGCCTATGTAATCTCCCGGATGAGATGAGAGATACTTTGTAAGTTCCGCCTCCGTCTCAAAGAAACTGGGGTATTCGCCAAAAAGCCGGTGGAGTTTTTGCGGGTCGTCCAAAAAAGTCTTCGCCTCTTCACGCATTGATTCAAAATAAGGCATCTCGCGCCCCGTCACTTCTGTTAAGTAAAGTTCCACCGCCCTCTTATACTTCCCCGCCAAGATAAGAAACGCCCAGTGAAAATTGGTAAATCTCGGCGCCCGGAACCGCTGCAGGTAAAAAAAGTTGGCTATGCCTCCCTTCGCCTTTGAGATAAAATTGTTTTTCGCCTCCGCCTTTTCTCTCTCGGAAAGTTCACCATTCCTAAGAAGGATGGTAAACCTGTTCCCTTCCAATTGCCCGGGCTGCACCGCGCCCTTACCTCTAACAATGTCTTTAAGAAAAAACTGTTCGTGAGTAATCGTCTCAAGGGCGATGCCGGACGCCTCCACCACGATAAGAGGTATTGAAAGACGCTGGGCGGTAATCGCCCATTTGTCTTTGATGCCGGCGTATTGAATTTTTTCGGGAGGACAATTCAAGATTCTCCCGAGTTCGTTGACCACGTCCATGGTTGCCATGCCACATTTCACGACAGTCATATGAACGAAATTCGCATCAGGCGTATCCGCAAAACCGTCCGAAGTTTCTCCGGCGGAGCAAACCCGCCCGCCCAATGCCACCTCTTCAACGATGAAGTCCGACGGAAATATCTTTAGCATCAAATGAGCCATTGATTCCTTGCCGGGTATGGTTATGCCGACACTCTCAAGCAAAGCGGCGTCTTCGTTAAAATTCCGCCGCGCAAAAAGCTCCGGATTTCGGAGGGCAACAGCCTGCAATTTTTCCAAATCCAGCTCCCGTCGTTTAGTGAAAGAATTGTTATCCGCCATTTATCTGTAATTATGTTCGCCCATCTAAGTAGCTTAACAATTAACGGCTCTAAACAAAATACCGCCAAAGGCGGTATTTTGTTTAGAATTAAAAAATTATTTCGCTTTTTTTGCTTCCGGCTTTTTGAACGGAACGCCCAAAAGTTCAAAAAATTCCAAAGCTTCTTTTTTGTTCTTGGCTGTGGAAACTAAGGTCACGGCAAATCCGAATACGTCTTTCAATTCTTCTTCGGAAGTTTCAGGAAAGATATTGTTTTCCTTTATACCGATGGTCAGGTTGCCTACGGCGTCTACCGAATCGCGTGAAATTCCGCGGAAATCTTTAGTGCGGGGCAAGGCGATATTTAAGAGCTTATCCACAAAAGAGTGCATTCTTTGGCCCCTCATTGTAACCAAATATCCAAGCGTATCCCCTTCGCGCGTTTTAAAAGTGGCGATGGCTTTCTTGGCGGCGCGTGCTACCGGTCTCTGTCCGGTAATCTTCGACAAGCGTCCGGACACAAACTCTCCTTTATTTTTATCTTTCTTAATGAGCGAACCGATACCGGAAGAGACCGAAACCTTGACCAGCCTTGGCGCAGCCATGGCGTTTTTATAACCATAGTCTTTTTTCATCTTTTCGTATGATTCTTTTTCTATCTTTGCTGTTGACTTCATATATTTAATTCCCGGGCGTTAATTAGACCTCGCTTCCGCTCTTCCTCGCAATGCGGACGTATTTGCCTCCGACCAATTTCTTGCCAACGCGCGACCTTGATCCTGACTTGGGGTCGACTATCATTACGTTGGAAACATTAATAGGCATGGAAACCGAAACTGTCTGCCCTTTGGTTCCCTGCTTGCGGGCCTTCTCGTGACGCTTCATGACGTTCAAACCATCAACGACAACCTTGCCCGAAGAAGGCATAGCCCTGACAACCTTTCCGGTTTTGCCGCGGTCTTTGCCGGTAACCAATATTACATTGTCTCCTTTTTTGATTTTCATAAAATTTATACTACTTCCGGCGCAAGTGAAATTATCTTCTGATACCCTCTTTCTCCAAGCTCTCTCGGAATCGGACCGAAAACGCGTCCCGCTCGCGGTTCCGGTTTGTCTTTTTCTATCAAGACAACAGCGTTGTCATCAAAAGAAATATATGAGCCGTCGGCGCGCTTGAAAGGTTTCTTCTGTCGTACTAGAACACCTTTGACCACATCCTTCTTCTTGACCGCCTTTCTAGGTTCGGCGATTTTGACCGAAAGAATAACCACGTCTCCGATATAGGCGTATCTGCGCTGCGAGCCTCCAAGGATTTTAAAGATTTTGCCGATCTTTCCTCCTGAGTTGTCGGTTATTTTTACTGTTGTTCCTGCTTGTACCATAAATTTATTCGTAAATCACGGCGAAATGTTTGTCTTTCGACACCGGCCGGCATTCGACAATAGTGACCGTTTCTCCAACTTTCCCTTTCATCAGATTTTTTGGATCATGCGCTTTGTGTTTCTTGGACAATTTCATGTATTTCTGATACTTCTGGTGCTTCACGTAACGCGACACCAAAACCACGACGGTTTTATCCATCTTGTCGGAGACAATTTTGCCGGTGAGTTTTTTACCTTGTGAGAGATGTTTTGCCATAGATTTATCTAATTATCACGTCCGCCCTTTTTGCGCAAGTTAATCTCGGTCAAAACGCGCGCTATGCTTTTCCTTAATTTGTCTCCCTCTTTCACGTTCTTGACCTTGCTGCCGGCAACACCAAAACGAAAAACCCTTAAAGCCTCCTGTTTCTCAGAAACAAGCTTGGCCAAGTTCGCCATACTCTCGGTCTTTAAATCTTTGGTTGTTTTTGCTTTTGCCATATATTTGTTATTTAGCGCGGGCGATTACCTTAGTCTTGACCGGAAGTTTGGTGCCCGCTTTTCGAAGCGACTCTTTCGCGACCTCAGGGGCAATGCCGTCAACTTCAAAAAGCACGCGTCCCGACTTAACATCGGCGCAGAAACCGACTGGATCTCCCTTACCCTTACCCATCGGGACTTCCGCCGCCTTCTGGGTTATCGGCCTGTCCGGGAAAATGCGAATCCAAAGGCGCCCGGTTTTCCCAAGATTGCGGGACATGGCGCGACGAGCGGCTTCAATCTGGTTGCTCTTTATGCGCCCGGCGCTCTGGGCCTTAAGCCCGAACGAACCGTAAGAAAGAGTAATGCCGCGCGTCTCAACAGAAGCCGCGATTCTTTTAGAATTCTTTCGGCCCGTGTGCCATTTTCGAAATTTTACTTTTTTAGGAAATAACATAAAAAATAATTTAAAAAACCTTACCTGCCGGCTCGTTTTTCCTGATTAGCTTTCTTGTTTTCTTCAAATACCTCCCCGCGATAAATCCAAACCTTGATGCCGATGGCTCCATAAGGGAGTATCGCCTGCTCGCGGGCGAAGTCAACGTCGGCGCGCAGAGTCTGAAGCGGGATACTTCCCTTCTTCAGTTTCTCGCGGCGCGCCATTTCAGCCCCGCCCAAACGGCCCGACAACGCCACCTTTGCTCCCTTTACTTCGCGGTTCGCCATAACCTTATCAATAGTCTGTTTTAAAACACGGCGGAAGGGCAAACGTTTCTCCAGTCCTTCGGCTACCATGGAAGCAACTATGGCCGCATTTGACTCCGGAGAATGGACTTCTTCTATATCAATTTTAAATTCCGGGGGCATTACAAGCTTTTTCTTTCTGAAAAAATCCACTATATCCTGACGGAGTTTAACCGAACCTTCGCCGGAACGGCCTATAACCATGCCTGGGCGAGAAGTTTTGACAACAACACGGAGAAGTTTGGGGCCGCGTTCAATATCTATCTGGGCGACATAAAAACCGCGCAAACGCTTTGCCAGAAAACCGCGCAAAAGGACGTCCCCCTGGAGCATTTCCTTGTACTTAGGACCAAAAGCAAACCAGCGGGACTTCCAGTCTCTTAAAATTCCTATTCTATGGGAGTATGGATGGACTACGTGTGTCATTTTATTATTTTTTTGGCGCCGCCTTTTTGGCAACTTTGCTTACGGCTTGTTTAACAGCCGCCAAAGTTTTTTTAGAACTTTTAACCTTGGGCAATTCGGCTTCAGCCAACAGCACATGTATATGGCTTGAACGCTTCTTGATGCCGAAAGCGCTGCCGCGGGCTCTGGGCATAAAACGCTTCAGCACCAGACCCTTGTCAACACGGAGCTCTTTCACCACTAGCTTGTCCGCATCCACTTTGTTATTTTCTTTGGCGTTGGCGACAGCGGAAAGTATAAGCTTCTTTATGGGCAAACTGGCCCGCTTTCCCAGAAGGTCGAGTTCCGCCAAAGCGTTTTTCACGCTCTTACCCTTTACCAAGTCAGCAACCAGGCGGACCTTGCGCGGAGACTGGCGGTAATTTGTAAGGGAAGATTTCATATATTATTTTTTCTTAGCCTCGGCAGCCGGCGCTTTGGCAGCCTGAGCGGAAGCGATTTCAGCCTCTTTTTTCTTCTGCTCTATTTCTTTCTGCATCTTGCCTCCGTGTCTCAGGAATTTCTTAGTGGGAGAAAACTCACCCAAACGATGCCCAACCATTTCTTCAACGATTAAAACTTCAATATGGGTCTTTCCGTTGTAAACGCCAAAAGTGAATCCGACCATTTCGGGAGGAATCTGGCAGGCGCG
Source organism: Minisyncoccota bacterium (assembly GCA_041659085.1). Classification (GTDB taxonomy): domain Bacteria; phylum Patescibacteriota; class Minisyncoccia; order Phycocordibacterales; family VMEP01; genus JBAZYZ01. The sequence goes on along the minus strand of JBAZYZ010000011.1, from coordinate 11,094 downwards.
CGACCATGTCTTAATAACGCCGGTGTCTCCCGGGCGCTTGCCGGCTATTTTTTTCATAACCCTCGGGTCAAGATAAGGTCCTTTTTTTAGTGATCGTGTCATATCAAATTAAAACAGCCCTCTAAGAGCTTTTGAGCAATAGTATCAGATTAAGCTTTATTGTCAAATACGAAAAAACCCGCAATTACGGGTTTTTTCTCTATTTTTACTTCTTTTTGCCTACCTTTCGGCGGGAAACGATAAATACGTTCGAATATTTCTTCGGCGTTCTGGTTTTCTGCCCCTTTCCTGTAGGCTTGCCCCACTTACTCTTCGCTCGGCGGAGACCACGACCCTGGCGTCCTTCGCCTCCTCCATGAGGGTGGTCAACCGGGTTCATAGCGCTACCGCGGACCGTAGGACGTATGCCAAGCCAACGAGAGCGGCCCGCTTTGCCTATGTTCAAAAGATGGTATTCCTCGTTTGAAACCTGGCCTATGCAAGCCCAGGCGTTTTCCGAAACACGGCGTATTTCCGTAGAGGGCATTTTCAGGTGGACGTACCCTTTGTCCAAAGCGACAACTTCGGCAAAAACACCGGCTGAGCGGGCGATTCTGGCGCCGCCTTTCTGCTTGATTTCAATATTGTAAACGAATGTTCCAACCGGAATATTCTTCAAAGGCAAACGGTTAGCCGGGGAAAGAGGGGCTCCCTCTCCCACAACAAAAGTATCACCAACTTTCACCGACTGGGGGAGTAAGACGTATCGCTTCTCTCCGTCCCTGTAGGCGACAAGCCCTATGTATCCTGAACGATTCGGGTCGTACTCCACGGACAAAACCTTGGCCGGAATGTCTATTTTGTCGTATTTAAAATCTATTTCGCGGTAAGCGCGCTTGTGCCCTCCTCCTTTGTGGCGGGTAGTGATGCGGCCGGCATTATTGCGGCCTGAACCGCGGCGGAACCCGGTAGTCAAAGATTTTTGAGGCGTGCTTGTAGTCAAGACTTTCTTGAATGAAAGCGTTGTCATGTGACGACGTGATGGAGTTGTTGGTCGGTATGATTTCATATATTTATACGAATTCTATTTTGTCCCCTTTCTTTAAGAAAACCAAAGCTTTTTTGCCTCCGCCCTTAACTCCGGGACGACCGCGGAATGTGAAGTTCTTCGCCGGAATTGCCACCATTCTTACCTGTACCGGCTTCACTTTATAAATCGCTTCCACCGCTTTAGCGACTTCAATTTTATTGAAATCTTTCGGAACGTTGAAAGTGTAAACATTGCGCGCCGAAAGCAACGATGCCTTCTCGGTAATGCGCGGACTCTTTAAGGCGAATGACAGGTTCTTGTTGATTGTTTCGGTTTTTGTTGCCATATATTTATTTCATCCTTGCTAGAAGTGCGGCAATGCTTTCTTCCGGACTGGAAATTATTACATACCTGTTGTTCAAAACATCAAGCACGTTCATGTTGCGGACGTCGTCTAAGACAACATTGCTGAAGTTGCTGAAACCGCGCACAGCATCCTCATTCTTGCCGGACAAAGCGAGATAAAGAGCGTTTTTCTTCCTAGTCGCCATTTTCTCGGCGCCGGGGATTTTTGCCAAATCCAAGAATGCTGACTTGGCTGCCTTGGTTTTGGCTTCGGAAACCGAGAGCGAATCAACAAAGAAAAGATTTCCGCTCTTAAACTTTGCCGAAAGAACGGCGTAAAGTGCTTTGGCGCGCATTTTCTTGTTTATCTTTTTGGAATAATCCTTATCCGAACGCGGACCATGGGTAACGCCTCCACCCTTCCATATCGGGGAACGTGTTGAACCGTGGCGTGCGCGGCCGGTGCCTTTCTGCTGCCACGGCTTTTTGCCTCCGCCCGAGACCTCGCCGCGGTTCTTTGTGTGAGCGGTGCCAGCGCGCATATTTGATTGCATAGAAACGGCAACCTGGTGAATAAGCTTGTCGCTCCGGCTTAAGCCGAAAATACTTTCCGGCAAAGTGATGGTTCCGGTTTCTTTGCCTTTTTGATTATATATTTTTGCTTCCATTCCGACAGAAGAAGGCTGCGGGCGCGATTCCGCTTTGGAGGTTTTCTTATTGATTTTTGCTTTATCTTTTTCCATGTGTTTGTTTGGCAACTGCAGTCCGTAAGAGAATCTGTTTACTTATTTTTCACACTTTCGCGAATCTCAATCAACGTGCCGCGTTTCCCGGGAATCGCCCCCTTAAGGAGAAGCATGTTGTTCTCAGTATCAACATCAAGAACTTTCAAGTTCTTGACCGTAACGCGGTCAGAGCCCATACGGCCTCCCATTTTCATACCCTTAGGCACGCGGGTGCGTAAGCCTCCGCCGATAGAACCCGGCTCGCGTTCCGAATGCTTCTGCCCGTGAGTGCGGGGACCGCCGTGGAAACCGTGGCGTTTTATAACACCCTGGAACCCCTTACCTTTTGAAATGCCTGAGACATCGATAGTATCTCCTTTGACGAATATTCCGGCATCTACAGCGTCTCCGGGTTTAACTCCCTCATCGGCATCGTCAGCCAAACGAACTTCGCGCACATGGCGGAAAAATCCGAGTCCCTTGAAGTGCCCCTTTTCAGCTTTCGTCAGCAATTTCTCCCTCTTTACGCCAAAAGCGTACTGGATAGCCGAATAGCCGTCCTTCTCCTTGGTTTTAACCTGTGTCAGCACCATCGGACCGGCGGAAACAAGAGTCGCCGAAAATGCTTTGCCGTTTTCGTCAAAAAACTGGGTCATATTCTGTTTTGTTCCAAGGATGAATTTCATATGTTTTCTTAAGCGAGTGAAACGAGATTTTTGAAAACAATGCCCTGTTAAATAGGCCTTCAGCCTAATTCCGGTTACGGAATTATTTAACAGGGCTTGTTCCGCATAGTCGTTTCACTCCTTGCGTCTCAAGCCATCTTCACGTCTATATCAACACCGGAAGGAAGAGACAGATTTGTCAGAGCTTCAATCACTTTCGGCGACGGGTTTAGTATATCTATCACCCGCTTGTGAACGCGCATCTCAAACTGCTCTCGCGCGTTTTTGTAAACGAAAGAAGCTCTGTTTACGGTGTACTTCTTTATCTCCGTAGGAAGAGGAATCGGTCCGACGATTTTGGCGTCGTAACGGAGGGCTGTATCAATAATCTGCTTCACTGAAGCGTCCAGGATTTTATTCTCATAGGCGCGCACGCGAATGCGGAGCTTTGACACAACCTCCTCAATTCTCGCCTTTGGTGATTTGACAGCTTTGGCTTTCGGCGCCTTAGCCGCCTTAGGCGATGTTTCCTTAACCGGAGATTTTTTTGTTTTTGATTGAACGGGCATTGTCATGTATCACGAACCACATATCACGAACCATGTATCAATTTTACATGTTGCGTGTTACATGTTGCGTGTCTTACTTCGTTATCTTCGTTACGGCACCCGCGCCAACTGTCTTGCCTCCTTCACGGATGGCGAAACGCTGATGGTCTTCCAGAGCAACCGGAGCAACCAACTTCACGTTAAAGGTTACTGTGTCTCCCGGCATAACCATTTCCACGCCCGGATTCAAAGTAACTTCTCCGGTCACGTCTGTCGTGCGGATATAGAACTGAGGCTTGTAGCCTGTGAAAAACGGGGTATGGCGACCACCTTCTTCCTTTTTAAGAATGTAGACTTCGGCTGTGAATTCGCTGTGCGGGGTCACGGAGCCTGGTTTTACTATAACCTGACCGCGAGTGACGTCTTCTTTCTTTGTCCCGCGCAAAAGCACGCCTGCATTGTCGCCGGCCATACCTTCCTGGAGCGATTTGTTGAACATTTCAATACCGGTAACGGTCGTCTTGACGGTGTCTTTCAACCCGACGATTTCAACGTCCTCGCCAACCTTGATTACGCCGCGTTCAATACGGCCCGTAACGACAGTGCCGCGTCCTTCAATGGAGAACACGTCTTCAATAGGCATCAAAAAAGGCTTGTCTGTGGCGCGTTCCGGGACCGGAATATATTCATCAAGCGCCGTAACAAGTTCGACTATCTTGACCGCCCACGGATCTTCAAGTGTTTTAGACTCAAGTCCTTTAAGTCCTGAACCGCGGATAACCGGCACGTTTTTACCGTCATAACCGTTCTTATCCAATAGCTCGCGGAGTTCTTCTTCAACCAGGTCAATCATTTCAGGATCGTCAACCATATCGCATTTATTGAGGAATACAACCATTTTAGGCACACCAACCTGTTTTGCGAGCAAAACGTGTTCACGTGTCTGGGGCATTGCGCCGTCTGTAGCAGCCACGACCAAAATAGCTCCGTCCATCTGGGCGGCGCCTGTAATCATGTTCTTTATATAGTCAGCATGGCCCGGAGCGTCAACGTGGGCGTAATGACGCTTGTCGGTCTCATACTCCGAGTGGTGAAGGGCGATGGTAATACCGCGCGCCTTTTCTTCCGGCGCGTTGTCAATGTCGTTAACTCCTTCTTCTTTCTTAATCCAGCCCTTCATGAAAAGGACGTGGGTGATAGCGGCAGTAAGCGTAGTCTTGCCGTGGTCAACGTGACCGATGGTGCCTACGTTCAAATGCGGCTTGTCTCTCTTAAATTCTTCAGCCATATGTTTGATTGGCGGTTCAGGGCAATCGTTTGAGCGCGATAAGAGCCAAACGAGCACCCTGAACACAACTAATAATAATTAAATCCTTTAAATAACAGGGTAACAAACAAAAACAACGCAAAACGCGTATAGGGGCAATCTTACCAAACGACAAACAAATGTCAAATCTGCCAAAAGACCCGCAAAATACGCATAATCCGCCTGTTTAAAATAAAAAAGGTCAAACTAGATGACCTGCTCTCTACCCGCTTTTTAAATCAGTTCCATTAGCGCAAACTCGCGGCAAATCAAAAAGGCGCCGGGAAGCGCCTTTTTGATTATTATATAAACAATAGACTATTTCCTGGATTCAATAATAGCTTGAGCGACATTACTGGGGACAACCGCGTATTCCTTGAACTCCATGGTGAATGAGGCGCGACCTTCCGTCATTGAACGAAGCGCTGTGATATAACCGAACATTTCGGAAAGTGGGACAACCGCTTTGATGGCTTTATTCATTCCGCGTTCTTCCATTCCTTCTATCTGCCCGCGTTTTGAAGAAAGATTACCCGTAACGTCACCCATGAATTTGTCCGGAGTAACCACTTCCACACTCATCATCGGCTCAAGAATGACCGGCTTGGCCCTTAGCGCCGCTTCCTTGAAAGCCATGGAAGCCGCAATTTTAAAGGCTATTTCTGAAGAGTCCACGTCGTGATATGAACCGTCGTATAGCTCGCAGGAAACATCCACCACCTTGTAACCGGCGAGGATCCCGCGGTCAGTGGCTTCTTTAAGACCCTTTTCAACCGCCGGAATAAATTCCTGCGGCACCACGCCCCCCTTGATATTGTTGATGAATTCAAATCCACCGGGTGAACGCCTTGTGTTCTTCGGCAAATCTTCCACGTCGGCATTTTTATCAATCGGCTTGATGCGGATTCGGACGTGTCCATATTGTCCGCGGCCTCCTGACTGCTTGATGTGCTTGCCTTCAGCTTCAGCCGAAGTGGTAATGGTTTCCTTGTAGGCAACCTGCGGTTTGCCTACGTTAGTCTCAACGCCATATTCACGCTTCATGCGGTCGGCGATAATTTCTAAATGAAGTTCACCCATGCCCCAGATGACGGTCTCCGCGGTTTCCTGGTCTGTCGTCACGCGGAATGTCGGGTCCTCCTGCGTAAGACGGTTGATTGCCATGCCCATTTTCTCCTGGTCGGCTTTTGTTTTTGGTTCAATACGGAGAGACACGACCGGTTCCGGCACGATAATTCTTTCAAGAACCAGCTGACGAGACTCATCGCACAAAGTGTCCGAGGTGATAGTGTCTTTAAGACCGACGGCGGCGGCTATTTCTCCGGCAAAAACTTTTTTAACTTCCTCTCTTTCGTTGGCGTGCATTCTCAAGATGCGGCCGACACGTTCTTTGTTGCCGGTACGGGTATTGTAGACATAGGAACCTGTCTCAAGCGTTCCGGCATAAACGCGGAAATATGTAAGCTGTCCGACAAACGGGTCAGCCTGAAGTTTGAAAGCAAGCGCCGCAAACGGGGCATTGTCGGTAGCCTCAACTTCAATAGTCTCTCCGGTTGAATCCAACACCGCTTTCATCGGCGGAATATCAATCGGGGACGGAAGATAATCCACAACAGCGTCAAGCACCAGCTGCACACCCTTATTCTTGAGCGCGGAACCGCAAAATACCGGAAAAACTTTCAAATCAATAGTGGCGGCGCGGAGAAGGGGTTTTAATTCCTCTACGCTAAATTTCTTGCCCTCCAAATAGGCTTGCATAGCTTCATCGTTTGTTTCAACGATTTTTTCCACCAGTTCGCCGTGATATTTCTCCGCCACAGCTTTCAAATTTTCCGGAATCTCTATTTCAACGACTTTCTCCCCTCTTTCTCCCTCAAAGTTGTAAGCCTTCATCTTAAGCAAGTCCACCACTCCTTCATGCTTTTCTTCTTCTCCGATAGGAATCTGCATGCGGACGGCTTTCTTGGTCAGGCGGTCAAGAATCGTCTTAAATGAGTGTTCAAAAGAGCCGCCGGTCCGGTCAAGCTTGTTGACGAAACAAACCCGTGGGACATTGGCCTCGTCGGCATAACGCCAGTTGGTTTCAGACTGCGGTTCCACTCCTGCCACACCGTCAAAGACGACAACCGCGCCGTCCAAAACTCGGAGAGAACGCTTAACCTCAATAGTGAAGTCAATATGTCCGGGGGTATCAATGATATTGAAACGGAACTTCTTCGTTTTATCATCGGTATAGGTAGGCGTCCAAAAACAGGTGGTGGCGGCGGAAGTGATGGTAATGCCGCGTTCGCGTTCCTGTTCCATCCAGTCCATGACGGTGTCGCCTTCGTGCACTTCACCGATTTTGTGGGAAACACCCGTATAGAAAAGTATGCGCTCGGAAGTCGTGGTCTTGCCGGCATCAATGTGGGCGATAACGCCGAAGTTTCTGGTTTTTTCTAACGGATAGTCTCTGTTCATTTTTTGTATGATTTATTAATTATTTGTATTAAACAAGAAAGCTTGTTTTGAGATGCAGTACGAGGCGTGGAGTAAAAATAATTGCTGGTTGTACAGTAATACTACTGGCGATTATTTTTATGAACAAAACGAAGTAATGCGCCCGAAAACAAGTTTTCGACTACCAGGTAAAGTGAGCAAAAGCCTTGTTGGCCTCGGCCATCCTATGCGTATCTTCCCTCTTCTTAATGGCCGCTCCTTCGTTTTTCGAAGCCGCGATAAGCTCATCGGCAAGCTTTTTGGCCATGGCCGCGCCCTTTTTGCCCTGGGCCGCGTCTATAATCCAACGGAATGAAAGAGCGAGCTTCCTTTCCGGCCTTACCTCGCGGGGCACCTGATAGTTGGCTCCACCGATGCGGCGGGAACGCACTTCCATCATGGGACTGGTATTTTTAATAGCCAGGTCAAAAACTTCCAAAGGATTCGGGTTTTTGGTTTTATCTTTAATCACCTCAAAGGCGTCGTAGACAATCTTCCTGGCGGTATTTTTCTTCCCGCTGTCCATAATGTAGTTGATAAACTTGCCCACCTTAAGAGAGTTGTAGGCAAGATCAGGTTTTACAATATTACGATTTTTGATTTTACGTCGCATGGATTGGTTTTATGTTATTTTGCCGCCTTCGGCCTCTTGGCCCCGTAAAGGCTTCTGCCCTGCTTTCTGTTTTCCACACCCGAGGCGTCCATACGTCCGCGGACAATGTGATAACGCACGCCGGCCAAGTCTTTCACGCGGCCACCGCGGATAATTACCACTGAGTGTTCCTGCAAATTGTGCTTGATGCCCGGGATATAGGCGGTAACTTCCATGCCATTAGTAAGGCGGACACGGGCAATCTTGCGGAGAGCGGAGTTCGGCTTCTTCGGAGTAGTCGTCGTCACTTTCGTGCAAACACCGCGCTTGAAAGGAGAAGCATAACGCTGCGGGCGATTTTTAACCGCGTTAAAACCGCGGGCCAAAGCGACAGCCTTAGAGCGTTTCACTATTTTCTTGCGGCCTCTCTTGGCCAATTGGTTTGTTGTCGGCATGATTTATTTTCTTAACGAACGAAGTGAGTTTTTGAAAATCATCACCCGCCTAAGTTTTTGCCGAAAACCAACAAAAATTTAGGCGGGTACGAAAATTATACTCGCTAACCCACTCGTTAATTTACAGTACTTTACTACGCAACCCCTAAAAATGCAACTGGCTTGAAACTACAGCCCCACACCGGTAAAAAGCCCGAAAATAACCTGTGTGATAGCGCCAACCACGGGACCGAAAAATACGGGTAAAAGTATGATTAACACCATGATAACCACCATAAAATTCCGCTCCGCAAACTGCTCAATAGGGTAAAACCACCTGGGGAAAAGAGACAAAAGCACCTTTGAACCGTCCAGCGGGGGAATGGGCAGGAGATTGAAAACGCCCAAAACAATATTGAGCATCACAATCATCTTGGCTATCGCCAGGAAAGAAATAGGAAGACCCGGAGCAAAACGAATCAGCAAGCCGAAGATTAGAGCGATAAGAAAGTTTGTCGCCACGCCCGCTATAGCCACAGCCAATGTCCCCCATCTTTGGTTTCGGAGATTATAGGGGTTGTACGGCACCGGCTTAGCCCACCCGACCACAATGCCGGAGCCTGTGAATATAAGAATCGCGGGTAAAATTACGGAACCGAACAGGTCAATATGCGAAACAGGATTTAAGGTTAGTCTTCCGGCAAGTCGCGCGGTCGGGTCCCCCGCCATATCAGCCACGTAGCCGTGAGCCACCTCGTGCAAAATAACCGAGAATATGAGGATTACTATATAGAATATGGTATCAAGTCCGGCCATGGCGGGTTTGCCTCTTCAATTTCATTATGGTAGCATACGAAACGTCATGGCCAAATCATGCCCATCATGCAATAAAGGAACGAAGGTCGCCGGAGGCTATTCCAACCGCACCCGCGCCACCAAGTTCACCCCGACGGGAATGGTACGCAAGTACCCTAATTTGCAATGGGCGAAACTCCCTCAAGGCGGCAGAATAAAAATCTGCACCCGCTGCCTAAAGGCAAATAAACAATTAACTATGAAAGTTAAATAAAACCCGCTAATTAGCGGGTTTTATTTAAAAAAATCTATAAACATATGTCTCCGGAACATTTTACTTTTTTCTGGCTGTTTTTGTAATCTTTTTAAATCCTGCTGCGATAATCTTGCTTATGGCCCTTTCTACTTCCGAAAGCAGTTTTGATTGAACGGCGGTAAATTGCTCTGGGGCTAAGGTTGATGGAGTCGCAGTGCTAGCGTATTTACTAAACGTGGCCCCGATTGTTGTCTTCTTTTTCTTTACATCCTTAGTCTTCCCATGCTCTGTGTCGTGGAGAAGACCAGTACGCAACATGTTGATATCAACAAATACGTTTGGTTTTGTGGACAAACGTTGCCCGGGGCCTTCCCAAAACACAAAATAAAGTTCTTCAACTAAGGTTTTATAAGAAGAATAATCAGTTATTGGTATACCAATTTTCTTTAGCGCGGGAGCCGTTTTGTTTGTAGTCTTGAACAGATTTTCTCCATGCTCCGCTGAATATGCATCATTAGCCTTAGACACTAGATTTGCAATTGAGTCGGACAGACGCGTTATATCTGCTGTAATTCCGCTCTCGGCTATTGCGGCAGGATCGAGTAGCGACGCAAAAGAAGCATCAGCGCCGAGCAATTTTCTAAGTAAAATTTCCTGTCGTTTTTTCGCAGTACCGCGAACATTTGCGCTAACAGACCGCTGGAACAAAAGATAGTCTTGGTCGGTAGCGTTATTTCCTAATTCTACTTGACGAGACAACTCTTCCATAAAGTTTTCGACAAATTCTCGGAAGCTAGCCTCGGAGCCCGCACTTTTCCCAGATACAACAATTTTCCCCGCTAGTGTAGCTACGGACTGTACTATTGTGCGATTGCGCAACACGGGATTCTTCTTTGGAAATGCATGGTCTAAGTAATCGAGGGTCGCCTCTAGTCGTTTCGCGACAGCTGACTTTGCAGAGAAACTTTTTTGTGATTCAAATACCTCCTTTATGTCGTCGTGTCTAAGCCCTATTTCAATCCCATCAATTTCAATAGACGCTATTTTACTTGTCGCGTCAAAAAAAGCATAACGTTTGTCTGGAAATGAGACTTTATTTTTGAAAAAACTATGAGTAGAAAGCTTACGACAATAATCTCTCAAATTACTATGGATTGAATTTAGATTTTCGCTACTAGTTAGGCGCAATCCGTTTTGAAGTCTCTGGAAAAACTCCTTTACTTCTGTTTCATCCGCATTTGTTATTTCATCGTATTCTATCTCAAAATCATCAAAATCATCGGATAGTTTTTGTGGAAGATCTTTATAATATTTGACTCTAAAATCTTTCGCGGATTTATCTGACAACGGTAGTTCATTTCCAAGGAACTCCAATATGGCAGTAAGGCGTTGTTGACCATCCACAACCTCAAAGGTCTCTGGTTCGTCGGCGGTTTTTTGAAAATAGAATTTTGGTAATTTCCATCCGTGCAAAATTGAATCTATGAGTAACTGTTTTTTTGTATTATCCCAAACCTCTTCTCGCTGCCAATCGGGAATGTCATATCTGTCTCGGCGTTTGTATATCTTGTCGAGGGATCGTTTTTTTGACTGAATATCCATGTCTGCATAGTACTGTATCCAATACTATGTTCACAAGTAACCTGTGTTTTATAACAAAATAACCCCTAAAATAAGGTGTTTTGACCAGCACATAAGTGGTTTCTTTATATTACAGTTTCATAAGTAAGTTGTTCCCCATCGGTACTAAAGATAATAGTGCCGAAGTCGCAAGTTGCCAATTTTGGAATTTTAAATTTATCCAAAAGCGTGAGTACTTCTTTGTGCGGATGACCATAAGAATTTTTGCACCCGGCGGAAATGATTGCGTATTCCGGCGCGACAAAACCGAGATAGGCTTCGCTTGATGACGTGCGTGAGCCATGATGCCCGAGTTTCAAA
>JBAZYZ010000010.1:0-27576 GCA_041659085.1 Minisyncoccota bacterium | reverse complement strand
CTCTTCCGATCTTCCATGGAAACTATAGCTCCGAAAAAAGGAGAGCCGTCCCAGGCGGGCAGAGTAAAAGAAATGTCCCGAATGAAGTATGGTCGGCCCAAAGAGGACGTGGAAAAAGAGATGATGAAGAGATACGAGAAGCAACCGGTAACAAATAACAAATAATAAAATCCCAATTTGCAAAATCCGCCACATGGCGGATTTTGCAAATATGAAAAATTTTGCTAGTATTCTCCGTATTGTTAGTAAATCATTTATTCTATGGCAAACTTTAAGGAGGAGAAAACATTTGTGATGGTAAAAGCCGATGGAGTCCAAAAAGGGCTTATCGGTGAAATAATAAGGCGTTTTGAGCAGAGGGATTTGAAAATTGTGGCATTGGAAATGTTCCAGCCGACAGTTAAGCAGATTGATAGCCATTATCCCAAAGACTCAAAATGGATCACGCGTGTCGGCGAAAAGACGCTTTCAACATACCAAAAATATGGCATGGACCCAAAAAAGGAAGTTGGCACTGATGACCCTTTTAAAATAGGTCAAATGGTCAGGAAATGGCTTATTGAATATATGGTTTCTGCCCCGCTTGTTCGCATGGTAGTGCAAGGCGTTCACGCGGTTGATATGGTCCGTAAAATCGTGGGTCCTACAATGCCTTATCTCGCCGAGATGGGGACTATTCGGGGCGATTTCTCGGCTGACTCTCCAGCTGTTGCAAACGCCGAAAAACGCGCCGTTGCCAATCTTGTCCATGCGTCGGAAACACCGGCAGAAGCGGTCCATGAAATAAAATTTTGGTTTGGTAAATCGCCCGTCTTTAAGTATAGGCGTCATGGGGTGGACCAATAATAGACCAACGGTTTACAACTGACGGTAAAATAATTATCTAAATCAAGCTATTTTTAGCTTAACGTTATTGGGAAATAAGTTTCTAGCGAGGTCAATATTGCAAAAAGTTTTTAGAGGTGCAAACTGTAAGTAGGGTTATTTGGAATATTATCTAGATTAAATCATATGCCAGGGAGTCCAAAATGCCTTCGGCCGTGGCCCAAGGCTGAGAACACCCACCTAGTAATTAACTAGTGGCTAATATTCGCCAAGTAACCCTAAGAAAAAATTTCCGCGTAAGCGGAATTTTTTCTTGGTTTTTCTCATAACCACTCCTCATCTTTTGAGTTGTAAATTTTACGTCGCAAGAAATACGCATTTTGTGGAAGAGGGCAGAATTTGTTACACTGGATAATAAATGACAGCCAAGAAAGCTCAACTTACATTTTGCAGCGGCGCGGGGGAAGTTACCGGTTCCAATTTTTTGTTTGAGGCTGAAGGAACGAAGATACTGATAGATTGCGGGCTCATCCAAACCCGCAAAACGTCCGATGACCGCAATTTTGAGCCTTTTATATATGACCCCAAGGAGATAGACGCTCTTTTTGTCACGCATGCTCATTTAGACCACGTCGGCCGCATTCCGCGTTTGGTTGAAGCGGGATACACCGGCCCGATATATTCTACTGTGCCGACAAAAAGCATAGCCGAGCTTATGCTGGTTGACAGCCTGGGGGTTCTCTCCAAGGAGGCCAAGCGTGAAAATCTTCCGCTTATATATACCGAAGAGGGTGTGGCGAGGTCTATGAAACAATGGCGGACATTTGGATACCATGAACCTATGGCAATCGGTCCTTTTTCCGTCGTGCTCCGTGACTCGGGGCATATCTTGGGCTCGGCTATGGTTGAGATAACTTACAACGGCAAGAAGATTGTTTTTACCGGCGATTTGGGCAATTCCCCCGCGCCGCTTTTGAACGATACCGAGAAAGTGACGGATGCCGACTATTTGGTTATGGAAAGCGTTTATGGCGACCGCAATCATGAGCCCCATGAAGAAAAAATAAGAAAAACCGAAGAGGCGATAGAGGATACGATAAAATCGGGCGGAGCTCTTCTCATACCGGCTTTTTCCCTTGAACGCACTCAGGATTTGCTTTTTGAAATAAATAATTTGGTTGAGAAAGGCCGCATTCCTCCGGTGCCGATATTTTTGGACTCGCCGCTTGCCATAAACGTAACAAAAATTTATAAAGAGTCCGAATCATTTTTTAACAAAGAAACGAGGCACCAGATTAAGAATGGCGATGACATATTTAATTTCCGCGGCCTTAAAATGACGCCGACCACGGAAGAATCGAAAAATATACATCTGACGCCTAATCCGAAGGTCATTATGGCCGGTTCGGGCATGTCGAACGGCGGCCGCATTGTCCATCACGAGCGCATGTATCTGCCGGACCCTAAATCAACCCTGCTTTTGGTGGGGTATCAGGCCGCCGGCACCCCAGGCAGGATGCTCCAAGAAGGAGTTAAAACAGTGCATCTGTTGGGAACGGATGTTACTGTTAACGCCAGGGTGGTAAATATCTTCGGTTACTCGTCGCATAAAGATGCCGACCACTTGTTTGCTTTTGCCGAGGACTCGGCGGAAAAAGTGAAAAAGATTTTTGTTGTGTTGGGCGAGCCCAAGGCGTCGCTTTTTCTGGCTCAGCGTCTGAGGGATTATTTGGGGGTGGATACTTCCGTGCCCGAAAGGGGTGATGTCGTCAGCCTGGAATTTTAGAGAGTCTGCTATAATGTTAAAATTATCGGGTAACGGACGGTCATGGGTGGGGGTTAAATTTTTTAGTTTTAATTAAGACAAAAATAATATGGAAAACTTGGGAAAACACGGACACGATAAACTTAAAATATGCGTTTCGGGCGCGGCAGAGACCGGACATTGCGGTCCTGGGGCGCTTGAAAAAGCCAAGGCTCTGGGGCGGGAGGTGGTAAGCCAAGGCGGCATACTTTTGACCGGAGCCACAACAGGCTTTCCTTTATGGGCAGCAATGGGCGCCAAGGAGGCCGGCGGTGTTTCCATCGGTTTTTCTCCCGCCTCAAGCGAAAAAGAGCACCTTGAAGTATATCGCCTTCCTATAGACTATATGGATCTGGTGGTTTACACGGGGTTCGGTTATTCCGGCCGCGACTTGCTTATGACGCGCTCCGCTGACGCGGTTTTAATAGGGTGTGGCCGCATAGGGACGGTTCACGAGTTTACGATTTCCTATGAAGACGAGAAGCCCACAGGTATTCTTCGCGGAGACTGGGATATGGACGAGGTTTTAAAGAACATAATAGACAAGAGCAACCGCATCAATAATAAGATTATTTTTGATGAAAGTCCGGAACGCCTGGTTAAAAGAGCGATGGAAATAGTTCGAGCAGGCAAGGGTCGGGAAGGGGTGCTTTTAAACGGCATTGGCAACACCCCTCATGAAGTTACAAGGAGAGATCAGTAGAGATTTGGCTTGTAATCGAGTAAACAAAAATAGCAACAAAAAACCGCTTGAAGCGGTTTTTTGTTGCTATTTAACTTCTGCCAAGACCCGGAGGAAGCTTTCCGGATTGTGTTCCGCGAGTGTTGCCAGAATTTTTCGGTCAAGAGTGATGTTTTTCTTTTTCATCATTCCTATAAATTTGCTGTAGGTTAGGCCATTTTCACGCAATATGGCATTTATCTTTACTGTCCAAAGGCGGCGGAAGTCGTTTTTCTTATCGCGGCGGTGAGCAAAGGCATATTTCCCCGCGTGCACTATAGCCTCGTAAGCCTGGGCTTCTTTCGTGCTTCTTCCGAAACGATAACCTTTAACTTTCTTCAATATATTCCGTCTGGTTTTGGCGGCAATTGTTCCTTTTTTTACTCGTGGCATGTTATTGTGCGTTTTTTACACCTGATAAGAATTGACGCTTTTCCCTTGTGGTCATTGGAAATTCCGCCGCTTTTTTACCGCTCAATTGCTTGGTTCTTGATTGTTTGGCATTGAAGTGATTGAATCCTGGCTTGCGCGCCAAAACCTTCCCTTTACGGGTAACTCGCAGTCTTTTTGAGAATGATTTGTTTGTTTTCATTTGTTTGGTCGGTAGTAAGCGGTTTATCTTCCTGTATTCGTCTGGCTATATTTTATTTTTACTGTCTTTCTCTATCACAATCGTGCGTCCCTTCATTCCCTTTTTGTATTCTTCGGCAATTTTATAATCTTCGGTAATGAGGTGCAGTATGCGCTCAAGTCTTTCTTTCAAAAATTTATCATCCATATACTTGGCGCGCCCTGCAAGGAAGAGGTCTATTCTGATGCGGTGACCCTCCTTAAGCCAGTTTGAGGCTTGTTTCGCTTTTATTCCAAGGTCGTGCTCGCCGGTGCCGATTTTTACCTGAAGAGTCTTGGTTTCGGTCACATGGGCCTTGGCCTTCATCTTCTTCTGTTTTTTGGAAAGCTCGTATTGATACTTGCCAAAATCCATTATTTTGGCTACCGGCGGTTTCGCGTCAGGGGATATCTCAATAAGGTCAAGCCCCTGGTCATAGGCGATTTTCAAAGCTTCACTGGTCGGAAGGAGGCCTAAATTTTCACCCTCGTATCCAAGAACCCGAAGTTCCGATGCCCGTATTTGGTTGTTTATGCGAGCTTTTTGCAAATAAAAGAAATGCCCTAAATGTCTCAAGGCACGCCTCATACTAACGCATTTGAAGGGGGGAGTCAAACGGGGTTGGTGGTGGACCTGGGGGGAATCGAACCCCCGACTCGTCATTGCGAACGACGCGTAATACCACTTTACTACAGGCCCTGATTTTAAACTGAACGCTACGCGTGCCTAATTTGTGTGGTCACAAGTCACTAAGTATATTGCTTCGCAAAACTCGCAATCTACGTAAGTGCTTGCGACCCCGGCTCGTGATTTTGTCTGCTGACAAAATATCACTGCGCCTTCCACAAGCTAAAAATTACGAGCAGTCGCAATTTTCTTAACGCTTGTGGACTCACGGGGAGTCGAACCCCGAACTTATCCATGCCATGGATACGTATTACCGCTATACTATGAGCCCTTATTTAATACCGACCTATTGTAGCGGGTTTTGGTGGTGGATTCAAGAAATGCCGAGTACGGTTCATCGGTCACGAGTTACTAAGTGTTCTCGTTACTTTAGTTTGGTTGGTAACCCACGATTGAACATATTTATAAGAGCTTCTTTTTTATCCCTACGCCATTTTTTTATTTGAATTTCTCTTTGCCTTGTTTCAGGCATGGTTTGGTATTTTTCAAGGAATACAATCTCAAAATCCGATAAGTATTTTGTAAATTTTGCACCTTGTCTTGAATTGTGATAATTCAAACGTTCAACAGGATTTTCCGTAATTCCTACATAAAGTTTATTAGCAGAATTTTTTATCATGTAGACAAAAGGCATAAGTATATTATCTATCAATTCTTGATTAAGACAAAATGCAAGTAGTCCCTCGAGTGCCTCGGGACACTCGACTAACAAAAAACCGCGACATTAGCCGCGGTTTTTTGTCGCTGTGGTTTACCACGAGCGAGTTCTGCTTTTTACTAAAAGCAGAACGAGTCGAGTGGAGATGGGCGGAATCGAACCGCCGTGCAAAAGAAAAGTCTTTAGGATTCTACAATGCTTAGCCTGTTTCCTCCGCTTGCGCGGATCTTGATAAATGAAGTAGGGAACAGGCAAAATCTTCATTTATCCAGCTTCTGGATTTCAAGTATCGCGCCGAAACGGTCGCGGACTCTAGTTCAAAGTGTATTACACCCGTTCTTCGTAATTGAACACCCCGAAGACAGATGGCTTGCGGCTAAATAAATTTAGGCGCGGGCGAAAACAAAGTCGCCGACCGTAAAATACGGAGAAACAACTTTGCCAAATGCGGTTTTAGCATTTATGGTTTGCGCGGTTTTAACGAGGTTCGCGCGCCTCGGCATTGCTCATAAAGACGATTGGCTCTTGTCTAGGCCGATCATCCCCGTGTGTAAATTATTTATCTTTTCAATGTTCTCCCCAGCTCTCTTTCGGTATCGCGTTTCTTGATGGATTCGCGTTTATCGGCTTTTTTCTTTCCTTTGCCGATGCCAAAAGAGAGTTTTAATTTACGCCCTTTATTATACACTGAAATTGGTACTATTGTCAATCCTTTGGTTCCTTCCGCCAAAGATAACTCCGCAATCTCTTTTTTGGTAAGAAGAAGCCGCCGGTTACGGTAAGGGTCGTAGTCTTTTGGCGCGTTAGCCGGCTGATAGGCGGGGATGTGCGCGTTTATAAGGTAGACTTCCCTGCCGCGCACTATGATATAGGCTCCTTCTAAAGAGCCTTGTTTGTTTTTTAGCGACTTCACTTCGTGGCCCGAGAGTTCTATTCCGGCATCAAGTTTTTCCAGAATCTCGTAGTTGAAATGGGTTTTTTTGTTTTCTATGAGTGACATTTTGGGAACCTGCCCCAAAAATAAACACAATGTGATTATTTTTTGGGCAGGTTCCCCCTATGATACGTTGACTGACCGCTCTTTGACAAGAAGCGTGAAAGACACTAGAGTTTCCGTCAGTAATGTTTATAACCGCGAGGAGGCGCTATGCCTGCGAATATCGTTGTGGCCTTATTGCTCTTGGTTTTGCTGGTTGTGCTGTTGCTGTTGCGGACACTCGTTAATTTCGTGGAAGAGTGTTGCGACTTCAATGAAGACAGCAGCCCTCCCCGGGAAAGTTTTCCGCGCATGGTACGGAAGTTTTTCCGGATGGAAACGGTTCACCAGGCTGGGGAAATTCTCGTTGCTTTCATTGTCGCTTTCCCTGCGATTATTTCCGGCCTTAGGCTCCGTTTCTCCAAAAAAAAGTGAAGTAAGGAAAACACCCCCGCCCGCGCAACATCGCGCAAACGGGGGTTTTGTTTTTCATGGACACCGGGGCGTTGCCGCCATATAATTGGATTAAGATGAATTTATTCAGCAAAAATTCAAAATGCGGTTGCGCAAAAATCAAGAGCGGCTTTCCACAGCACGGGGTAAAAAAATATTTAGCTATTTTTTTTATCGCGCTTTTCATAATGCTTGTGATACCGAGCGCCAAGGCGCAGTTTTGGAATAGCGGCGAACAGTATATTAGGGACGCGTACCAGACCTATCTTGGTCACGCGCCGGATCAAAATGCAATCAATTATTATCTGTATGAAATTGAAAAAGGCAGAAGTTATGACAGCATCAAGTCGGAAATAGCAAATTCCGTAGAGGCTAAGAGATATCTGCTGTCGAGTGGTCCCAGAATACTCAACTTCAGCGCCCAGAAGATTGATAAAAATACCAATACATGGAGCTTTATATGGTCTACCACAAACGCAGACCAGGTGGCTTTGAGGTTTGAGTGTATAGGCGGAATTAAGATAACCGCCGCCAACACAACCGACATTTTTCCTTGTGGCGAAAATCGTAAGGGAGGTTCAAACAGCGGAGCCAGTTTCAGTTTCAGGAACACAACCGGCCGCGGTCTCATTATGAATGCGAGGCTATACCCGGTAGCCAATAACAGCATTTTTTTAAATGCCGCCAAAACAGTCAGTTTTTATGTGGACAAAAGCTTGGTGCCGACGGCTCCGCTCACCTCTGATTACAGGTCCGTTCAGCAAACTTCCGGCTCTGCCCCGAAAAGCGTCCAGGCATCGCCTAAGCCGGTTATAATCGGTCCCGTGCAACAAACCCAAATCCCGAAAGCGCCCGTGGCGGACAGTTTTAGTGTGTCTGACCGCTCATCTCTTGGAACAAACGCGAAACGGGTCTCTTGGAAAATGTCCAACGCTGACGGAGTTTCGGTATCAATGGTCTGTCCACCAAAGGTGTCAGTTACCCTTGTAACCAAGGGGAACACAAAAAAAGTCTTCAGCTGCGCCGGTGTTGGGCAAAAATTTGGCGCGAATGATTACGCGGATTTTGTTTTCAGCAATAAATCAAAAACCATAACGACGGTTACGGTCAAGTTGGAGCCGGTTGTTAATGGAGCCGCCGCTCCGAGCAAGGCCGTTACCAAGAGTTTCAACCTTGCAAAGTAGCTTTGATTAAGCGTGGCAAAATACCGGCGCCGAGCGCTCTTTCCACCATCCTTTTTTAATGTATAATGTCCCTTACGCAGCTTGCATTGTATGCCCATAAAATTCCCCAAATTTAACAAACAGAAACAGCCGGAAAAAAAGGGGACTAAATCCCCTAAACAGAGTTTGATCCAGCTGGTCTCAAACATCCTTTCGGTTGTAATCATATTCATGCTTCTCTCGGGGCTCTACTCCTATCTGTCCGGCACATCCAAAAAAGACGCGGATATAGCGCTTTCCGAAGTAGCTTCAAGCACAATGGTCGGGCAAATAAAGAAGATAGGCATTACCGGGGACACGCTCTTGATTGAATTCAAAGACGGAAGCGTGAAAACCTCAAAAAAAGAACCCGAGTCTTCGTTGTCGGAAACTCTATCCAATTACGGCGTGCCGAAAGATAAAATTGCCGCGGTTCAGATTGAAATAAAAAGCGACCGGGGGTGGGGGTTTTGGCTTTTGAATATTTTACCGATAGCGCTGCCCATAATTTTTATACTGGGAATATTCTGGATGCTCACGCGCCAGGTTAAAGGCGCCGGCATGCAGGCTTTCACCTTCGGACAATCTAAGGCCCGGGTCATTGATCCCGCCGATACTAACCAGAGGGTGACGTTTAAAGATGTTGCCGGGTCCAAAGAGGCCAAGGAGGAGCTGCAGGAAATAGTGGAGTTTCTGAAAAGCCCTAAAAAATTCCTGGATATCGGCGCGCGCATACCGAAAGGAGTGTTGCTTATGGGCGCGCCTGGCACCGGCAAGACTTTGCTCGCGAGAGCGGTAGCGGGGGAAGCTGGAGTTCCGTTTTTCCACTTGTCCGGCTCGGAATTCGTGGAAATGTTTGTCGGAGTCGGCGCTTCCCGGGTGCGCGACCTTTTTGCCATGGCCAAAAAGGCGGCGCCGGCTATTATTTTTGTTGATGAAATTGACGCAGTTGGACGGGTGCGCGGGACCGGCGTAGGCGGAGGAAATGATGAACGGGAGCAAACCCTAAATCAGATATTGGTTGAGATGGACGGTTTTGAGCCTACCGAAAAAGTTATTGTGATGTCGGCGACCAACCGGCCCGATGTTTTGGACCCGGCGCTTCTGCGTCCGGGCCGTTTTGACCGCAGGGTTATACTCGAACTCCCTGACAGAAAAGACCGCGAAGAAATACTCAAAGTGCACTCAACCAAAAAACCGTTTGGCGAAGATGTGAATTTGCGGACTATTGCCGAACGCACTCCGGGATTCTCCGGCGCGGATTTGTATTCGCTTATGAATGAAGGCGCGATTTTGGCCGCCCGGGAAAACCGGAAGAAAATTTCACAATATGACCTGATTCGGTCGGTGGAGAAAGTAATGCTCGGTCCGGAAAGGAAAAGCCATGTTCTTTCGGCAAAAGAAAAAGAGATTACCGCTTATCACGAAGCCGGACATGCTCTCTTGGCCTCAGTCCTTCCGTTCGCCGATCCGGTGCACAAGATTTCCATAATTGCCCGCGGTTCCGCCGGCGGTTACACTCTAAAACTCCCCCTTGAAGAAAGAAGATTGCAGTCGCGAAGCGAATTTCTGGATGACATCGCCGTAGCCTTGGGCGGGTTTGTGGCCGAGAAAGAAATTTTTGGCGATGTGACCACCGGACCGTCAAACGATTTGCAGGTTTCAACTGCTCTTGCCCGCGACATGGTCACCAAATACGGGATGTCGGACAAAATAGGAACTGTCGCTTTGGAGGGGATGGGAGGAAGGGTTATTTTTGGCGCGGGAGTGTCGGGGCGGGAATATTCTGAAGAGATGAGCGCCAAAATTGACGGGGAAGTTTCGCGGATTATGGACGAAGCTCTGAAGAAGGCCTCACGCGCCATAACAGAATACCGAAAAGCGCTTGATGCAATCGCTAGGGAATTGATAGCGGTTGAAACGCTTGAGCGTGAGGAATTTGAAAAGATTTTAATTGCGAACGGCATCATTCCGAAGAAAAAAGAGGAATTGAATTTGGCGGAAATCAGTTAACTTTTTGCGGTTATCCCGGTCCGCTTGATCGGGTTTGATCTGCACCGTTTATTACCAAGCCGAGTGGGACAAAATATGGCAAATCCATGCCGCTTTGGAGCGGGTCAGTGTGAGCTAAGCGAACACCAAACGAGTCCAGGGATTGCCTGACCGTGTTTATACGCCGGCGGGTTCCTTAGACTCAACACCTATTGTCGCTAGTGTTCATACTTGCCATAAACCCAATCTCCTTCATTGCCCCAGTCCTTGTAGCCGCATTTCCAGCCCGGACCTGTTGGCGGATTCTTGCTCTCCATTTGTTTTACGACCAGAACATAATAACGCCCTTTGTTTATATCACAGCCGTTTTCTCCCGCATTGTACAGCTTGTATTTGTAGCCGGAATCATTGCCTGAAGCCGTAGAGTCGCGCGGAGGGTCTGGCATCACGTTTCCGAGTTCGCTTACGTTATTTTGGGTAAGGAATGGGAGGTTTTGGTTGCCGACATCCCAGCCGTCCGCCCCGTCTCCGTCCCCGGTTGGATACTGTTCGTTCATGTCGTAATAAGTTTCAAGGGCGAGTTTCACTTTCTCCATATCAACCGCCCGTTCCAAGTCCCTGGCCGCTTGTCTCATCGGGGTTACGGAAACCACAACCGTGGTTGAAAGGGTCCCAATTATCGCGAGCACAACCAAAAGTTCGATCAAGGTGAAGCTTCTCCTTTTGTCTTCTGCGGTATTGGATTGTTTTTGCCTGTAAAAAAAGACCAAGTAACCGTCAATTAAAAGCCCTCCAATACCTATAATTAAGCGGGTATATATCCGCCAGTCTGAAATGCCGGCTTTTATGTATATTAGCGAATCAACAAGGAGAAAGGTAAATGTGGCCAGTCCCAGGTAGCCGAATTTTTTATACAGACTGGCCTTATATTTCATAACTTAATTATACAGTAAAAACACGATATTATTTGCAACAAGCGTTGCCATTAGTTAGTATGTTTCCATGCGCCGCCGGTTCGGTTGGTTACCCACCCGAACGATTGGTATCGTTCAGTCGGGCGGGGAACACAGAGCTTATGAGTGGCAGTTTTTTGAGAGAAATTATAGTTGCGTCCGCCCCTAGCTCAGTTGGTTAGAGCACAGAGCTTATACCTCTGGGGTCCTTGGTTCGAATCCAAGGGGGCGGACGGAATTATTATTTTTTGAGAAAAACGAACCACTTATATTTACTAATATAATCTGGGGTCCTTGGTTCGAATCCAAGGGGGCGGACAAGCGTTAAGAAAGTCTTCCCTGCGGTATATTTTTAGCTTGTCCGAGGCGGAGCGCAGCGGCACGAGCCGGGGTCGCGAGTTTTGTCAGCAGGCAAATACTTTTGACGACAGAGAAATTTTCTATAATAAAAATACGCGGCGCATAGCCGCGTATTCCACAGTGCTACATATCCATAGGGCGGAAAAGAACTTCGTCGGGGACTATTCTGGCGGCATCCAGTCTCATGTTTCGCTCTTGGGCTCGGCGGAGGTTTCCCGCAATCTCTTTTCTGAGTTTGGCGGCTTCCTCGCTAGAAAGCGGGGGTCGATTCCTGGATTTTTCCAATGCAGCCCTAAAGATGCGAACTGAAGTCGGATTGATTATATAACCCATGTGCCCTCCTTTTTGGCTCCTATCGTGATTTTATATTATTAATAAATTACTCAAAATGTATATCTTTCCCGCGCGCGGACAGTTCTTTTTTAAGGATTGGATACTCCAAAAACTCGGAATCGCTTTTTAACAAACTTCGCGCTTCCTCCCGCGCCGCCTCCACCATTTTTATATTTTTTATGGCTTCCATTCCCAAATCGGAGATGCCCCATTGTTTTGCGCCTGAGAGTTCGCCGGGACCCCTGAGCGCCAGGTCTAATTCTGAAAGCTCAAACCCGTTTTTTGCCGTTACCAGAGCCTTCAGTCTGGCTATGGATTTCTCGGTTTTTGTCTCCGAGAAAATAAAACAATACGGCTGGCGGGTGCTTCTTATGACGCGCCCCCTCAACTGGTGAAGTTGCGAAAGTCCGAAACGCTCCGCGCCTTCTATTATTATTACCGTGGCGTTCGGGACGTTTACTCCGACTTCAACGACCGAAGTGGCAACCAGGATATTTATTTTTCCGCGCGAGAAATCATCCATTACCCGTTCTTTTTCTTTGGGAGTCATCTTGCTGTGAAGTATGTCAATTGCGTAATCCGGGAAAATTTCCCTGCCCAGTCTTTCGGCTTCCGCCTTCACGGATTTTGCGATAATGGCCATTTCTTTTTCCGGGTCAGGTTCGTTTATGCGCGGACAGATGACATAAGCCTGCCGCCCGGCTGTTAGTTCTCCGCGTATTTTTTCATAAGCCAGCTCTCGTTTGTTTGGCGGGATAATTTCCGTGATGACCGGTTTCCTGCCCGGAGGCATTTCATCAAGCAAAGACAGATCCAAGTCTCCGTAAATTGTAAGAGCAAGGGTGCGGGGGATTGGTGTTGCCGTCATTGAGAGCAGGTGCGGAAGCGGATCTGATTTTCGGGACAATTTTTGTCTTTGGGCTGTGCCGAATCGGTGTTGCTCGTCTATTATTATGTAAGCCAAATTTTTAAACTCTACGGATTTTTGTATGAGAGCGTGCGTTCCGAGAAGGATGGCGATTTCGCCGTTTTTCACCCATTTGAGAAGCTGGGCGCGCGAAATATCCGTCCACCCGTCTGGGTTTATTTTTGAGGGGAATTTTCTGCAGCCGCTCCCGGTAATTAGCCCTATCTGTATCGGCAGGTGTCTGAAGTATTTGATGAATGATTCAAAGTGTTGGACGGCCAGAATTTCCGTGGGCGCCATATAGGCCGTTTGAAGTGTTCCGAAGCTTTGTTTTCCCGGTCTCGTCGCTACCACAGCAAAGGCGGTTGTTGCGGCTACGGCGGTTTTCCCGCTGCCAACATCGCCTTCAAGCAATCGCGACATGGGTTGTCCGCTCCTGAAATCGGCGAGAATCGTTTCAATAGAGCGGATTTGCCCCCGGGTTACTCCAAAAGGGAAACGTTCCGTGAATTCCATCACTTCTTTTCCGTTTTTATCTATGATGAAACCCTTGTGTCTGGCGTAATTTATCCTTTCCAACTGGCGCGCAAGCTGAATGAAAAAGATTTCCTCAAAGGCGAAGCGTTTCCGCGCCATCTCGCGGTGTTTTTCTTTTTTGGGCGAGTGTATCCATATTAGGGCGGTTTTTAGGTTCGGCAAATGATATTTTGCGAGTATTCTTTCCGGTACGGGATCTATGATTTTATCCAAAGTCCCGCTTTGTATAACTTTTTGTATGGCGTGATAAAACCAGCGCGAGGTAATGCCGCGCGACTCCGGATAAATCGGGATAAATGGCATATCGGCTTTTTTCCCAAAGAGGGAGTCGCCGACATCTATCGGCAATTCGTTTGTTGTTTCAATTTCCGGGTTCGCCAGATAGAGCGCGCCATTTCGCTCGGTTACTTTTCCCGAGAGCTTTACGGTCGCGCCATTTTGGATGAGTTTGGCTATATACGGCTGATTAAACCAAACAACTTTTATTTTTCCGGTTTGGTCGGAAATCTCACCGTCTGCCATGGCGATTTTTTTACGAAATGCTTTGCCGGTTTTAAGTTTGTTTATTTGTCCGTATATTGTCGCTTTCTCTCCCGCGGACAGTTTATCTATTGTAGTGATTTCTCCGAGGTCGGCATAACGGGAAGGGAAGTGGTATAGGATATCGCGAGCTGTCTTTAACCCGAGCTTGTTTAGAGCTCCTTTTTGTTTTGCGTCTGTCCTGGAAACGGTTTCAATAGGTGAGTCCGGGTTCATTGATTGTTTGGGGCCCAAAAACTGTTGACTAAAATTGACTCAGATTACTCTACGATAACCGTTCCGTTTTTTGATAAATCCATTTCGTTGTGGTATTTCCATGCGCCGGTCTGAGTGAAGACGTGCGAATATCTACCCCCGGTTTTCACGGAATTGTGTTCATCAAATCCCATAAGGGCGCTGTGTGACGGATGGGGGTCGGAGGCTATCCACATATCGTTATCCGAGACGTTTTCAAATGTCACGTATTGTCCGGCTTTTATCGTAATCTTATCCGGGAAAAACCCTCCATTATGATAAGCCACAATATTTCCGGCCGAGTTGTCGACAGTGGAGACCGTTTCAGCTTGGAGCGACCCCGCAACATTCATTCTGGCAAGTATTTTTTTACCGGAAGCGTCGTATGCCCAGATGTCAGGTCCCCCGGGGAATTCAAATACTCTGTCGCCGTTTCCGTCCACATGGACTGAAATGTATATTATTTGTCCGTCCTTTACCTCCTCCGTTAGGCTTATATTTATATTTTTATTTTCCCCCCGAGACAGCGGGGTTGATACTCCGATTATGTTTCTCTCGCCATCGTCTTTGCTTACGATGACGAATCCGCTTTCCTGCATGTTTATCGAGTCCACCGTAATAATTGTCCCGGGTTTTGGACTTTGAATGGACATAGAGCCGTTTGAGCTTGCGACTGTCCCAGGTTTTGTTTTAGGAGCGGTAATGTTGTATGCGATAAAACCCGCCGCGGCTACAGACATTACGATCCCCAGAATGATTAGAGAATTTTTCATTTATATGTTACGCGCGGAATATATTTCGCGGCATTTTATTTTACTCAATAATACCATTGTCTTCAATTATTTTCTTGTAGGAATAAGCCGACGGGCGCGGCGTCCGCTCCAGCGTCTTATAGTCAATTCCGATTAAACCGAACCGCGGCCAGAATCCCTTATCCCATTCAAAGTTGTCCATGAGCGACCAGTAGAAGTATCCCCGTACATCCGCTCCTTCGCTTATGGCACGAGCTGTTTGCTTCAAATTTTCTTTGATAAATCTTTCACGCTGCAAATCTTTTTTATCGGCGATGCCGTTTTCGGTTATGTATACAGGCTTGCCGTATTTTTGTGCGCGTTTTATCAGGTGATAAAGGCCTTCGGGGTAAACATCCCAGCCCATGTCTGTTGTCCAGGAGTTGCTGTTCCTTGCGTCTACGATGCCCCATTTGCTGTCAAAGAGAGGACTCCACCTTATGCTGTCGGTATGATAGTACTGAATGCCGATAAAATCATTCGCGCCTTTTGCCGAATCAATAAACCGCCAGTTTCTTACATAATCCAATGCCTTAACCAGCAATTTGTTGTAAAAGCGGTTTTTATACGGGGACATAAATACCGCGTAGTGTGATATTCCAACCAGGGCTTCAGGATTGCGTTCGTGAATGATGAGGTATGTCTGCCGGTACGCGCCCATAAGATTCTTGAACACGCGGTTCGCGGCGAAGAGATTAAGCCGTTTCCCGGGAGGAAACGCCCCTTGTATGTAACCCATGCCAATATAGGTGCCGGGTTCGTTTAGAGGCACCCAGAACTTTATGAGACCGCCCAATTCTTTGGCAACGTAGTCCGCGTATTTTGAAAAGGATTCAACTGTTTCCGGATTTTCCCATCCGCCGGCTTCAGATACCCATAACGGATTTGTCCAGTGCCACAGTGTTACGAACGGCTCAATTCCGCGTTCCCTAAGAGCGGTTAAAACCTGGCGGTAGTGTTCGATTTGTTTTCCGTCAAACCTCCCTTTTTCAGGCTCTATCCGCGCCCATTCAATAGAGAAGCGGTGGGCGTTGTGGCCTAAGTTTTTTGCCAGGTCAAAATCTTCGCGGAAGCGGTTGTAATGGCCGGCGGCTATTCCTGAAATATAATTTTGCGGGTCGGTCGCTTCTCCCTCGATATCGTTCCAGTTCTCCAGATACCCGAATTTTTGTTTTGCCTCGCGCGCCAAACGTCCGGCGTTTTCTTTTTCCCACTCGGTCCAGTCGTTCCTGACATTTATTTTTTCCGCTTCACCCCCGAATTCAATAATGGCGCCGTCTTTTTCGTGGAGATTTTTTAAAGCCATTAGAGAATTTCCCTCAACCTGGTGCGCCGAAGTGGACGCGCCCCACAAAAAGCCATCTGGGAATTCATATTTCATTTAGTTACTATAGCAGATTAGCGGAGACGGTGGGATTCGGTCACGAGTTGCTAAGCATTTTGACACTCGGTGTAAAATGCCAAGTACTCGCGACCCCGCCTCGCTGTCGTTTGGGCGACATGCTCCGGCTTTCGAATCCCACATGCGAGCAAAGCAGTTTGCTCGCTCGTCTACGCAAAGTTTTAGCTTCGCGAAAACATTTACGGAGACGGTGGGATTCGAACCCACGATCCCGATTAAGGGATACCTCGTTAGCAGTGAGGCGCTTTCGACCACTCAGCCACGTCTCCAGTTTTAGGCACATTACTATCGTTTTTATTTTTGGAAATAGCCGAGTCTGTTTCCACCTATGGCCCGCCTAGGGCACCGGCCATTTCCTCGCCCTGCTCGGAACCGGATGAAAAGCGGAGCAGTTCGCTTTTCATCCACTCAGCCACGTCTCCAATATTTCAAAACTTAACATACTTTTTATCCCGCGGCTAATGCGCCACCGCCACGCTAAGTATCTGTTTCGCCCCGGCTCTTTTTAGTACCGCGCGCGCTTCGGCAAGGGTGGCGCCTGTTGTGACGATGTCATCCAGCAGAATAATATTTTGCCCGCGGACGGCTTCTTTGTCGGGCACGTAAAACGAATTGCGCAAATTTGAAAGCCTCTCGCGCCTGCTCGCTGTTTTGACCTGAGACGGCGTGTCGCGCGACTTAATCAGAATGTCTGTCCGGAGGGTGGCACCGCCTTCCAGGAGTTTTGATAATTCGCGCGCAATAAGTTCTGTTTGGCTATACCCGCGTTCCCGGAACCGCCCGGGCCCGATTGGCATGGGGATAAGCGCCGGGTCGGTGAAATTTTTCACCAAGCGAAGCTCGGCGAGTTCTTCCAAGAGCGAACTATTGATAAGCTCGGCGAAAACCCTGGAGAGCGAGCGTCTGTTCCCGTATTTAAACAGCCATAATGCCTTTCTTACGCGACGGTCGCTGTAGTCCAGGATAACCAGAGTTTTTTGGTCGGGGGAAAAACCCCTCGGAAGCCGGTTTGAGCATACCGAACAAAGTACGGTGTCTTTTTCTCCGCAACTCAGACAGTGTTCGGGGAAAATGATGGCAAGTATAAATTCAAATATTTTCATGAGGTAATTTTTTACCAGGGAACATTTTGGACCGGAGCAATTCTCCACATATGCGGGTAAAAAACCGAAGTTTTTGTGTTATACTTTATACGATACTTATACTATCTCATGGGTAATTTCTTAACAAATATTTCGGACAGATTGGGACTGAAACCCGACTTCCTGAGCTCGATTTTCAAAACGGAAAAAAGCGTTTTGGGCGTTGACATAGGTTCGTCTTTTATAAAAATTGTGCAGCTCAGGAAAAAGGGCGGGCGGGCGGTGCTTGAAACATACGGGGAGCTCGCGCTCGGACCTTTGGCTGATTTGGAAATAGGACGCATGACGAACTTGTCCGAAGATAAGCTTTCCCAGGCCCTATCAAGCATTTTGCGCGAGGCGAATGTTACCACCAAGTCGGCCGGTTTTTCCATCCCGCTTGC
This sequence comes from Minisyncoccota bacterium, assembly GCA_041659085.1. Lineage (GTDB taxonomy): Bacteria > Patescibacteriota > Minisyncoccia > Phycocordibacterales > VMEP01 > JBAZYZ01. The sequence goes on along the minus strand of JBAZYZ010000010.1, from coordinate 10,066 downwards.
GGCGAGCTTGGTTTCATTTGTGGAAATGCCCCTTCTTTCCGAGAAACAACTGGCCAGCATGATACCGATAGAGGCGAGGAAATATATTCCGGTACCCATAAATGAAGTTAAACTTGACTGGTGGATTGTTCCAAAGTCCGAAGTGTATGACGAGGACAAAGAAGACGGAAGCGCCGGCGGGACCGCGGAACAAAAAGCGAAGGGACCGGAAAAGGTTGATGTGCTTATCGCCGCCATTCACAACTCAACTCTTGAAAAATATTCTCAGGTCGTAAAAAAAACAGGCCTTGTGTCCAGTTTTTTTGAGATAGAGGTGTTCAGCACGATACGCTCAACCTTCAGTAGGGAAATAGCCCCGGTTATGATTTTTGACATAGGGGCGGGAATGACCAAACTTTCCATAGTGGAAAAGGGGATTATGCAATCAATACACATAGTTTCCCGTGGTTCGCAGGAGATAACATTGAACATTGCGAGTTCTTTGGGTGTTTCTATCGCCAAAGCGGAGGAAATGAAAAGAGACATGGGGCTTATTAACACAACTCCGGATGGTGTGGCCATAGCCGAGATTGCCAGGACCAATCTTGACTATGTATTTTCGGAAGCTAATAGGGTATTATTAAATTACGAACGGAAACACGGCAAGACAATCAATAAAATTATTTTGACCGGTGGAGGCGCGATCTTGAAGGGATTTCTTCCCGAGGCGTCAAAAAATCTTGAGGCGGAAGTTTCTTTGGGTGATCCGTTTGCGAAAGTGGAAGCGCCGGCTTTTCTTACAGAGGTGCTTCGCGACGCCGGACCGGAATTTGCGGTGGCTATAGGAGTGGCTCTCCGCAAATTGCAGGAATTGGGCTAGTAAAAAATTTACAACGGCCAATTTACGGTTTACAATAGACTTGCAAGCGTCAACCAAACAAATTTATTTAAAATTGCGATTTGAAAACTGAAAACTGAAAGTTATAAAAGATGGACCAAAATTTTCAAAATCAAACTTCATTTATTCCGAAAAAGGCGGTCGGGCGTGACTCCTCTATCCGTGAAAAACCAATCGGATTATTTCTGATAATCTCGTCCGTCATATTTGTCGTTATGTTGCTCGGGGCCGGCGGCGCGTTTCTTTATAAATACTCCCTTTCGCGCGGAATTGATTTAGCCGGCAAGTATCTCGACGAAAGAAAGTCCGCCCTTGAGCCGGCTACCATAGACGATCTTTTGCGCACCGATAAAAGATTGCGCTCGGCCTCCGGTCTTTTGGGCGGACACCTGGTCGCGTCCCCGGTTCTTGGCTTGCTTGAGTCGCTGACGCTTAAGACTGTTAGTTTTTCAAGAATGGATTATTCAAATTCTCTGGAGAAGGGGCCAATTGTGAAATTGACGGGGGTAGCCAAGAGTTACGGCACAGTGGCGCTCCAGGCGGATGTTTTGAACAACAACAGGCGTTTCGTGAGGCGCGCCGTATTTTCAAATTTGAATCTGGACGATAAAGGCAATGTTACTTTTGCGGCGCAGATAGATTTTGATCCTGACCTGACCAATTATAAGAAAGCGGTTGCCCGCGACGGCGAACCGATTTCCACCCAATAATTTTTTATGACTCAATTACTTATGCCGATATTCATGCTGGTCGCTTCCATCGGGCTTTATTTTGGGTTCATTGACCCGACCTATCAGGATGCTTTGGTGTTGAAGGACAAGAAGGCTGAATTTGACACGGCTATGAATAACGCCAATCAGCTTTCCGAACGCAGACAGGCTTTGGTTGACCAAGTCAATAAATTCCCGGCTGAAGAACTGGTTAGGTTAAACAAGCTTTTGCCGGACCATGTTGACAACGTCAGGTTGATTATGGAAGTTGACCGTATCGCGCTTAAATACGGCATGTCCATCAGGGACGTTCAGCTTCAGGGGCTTAATCTTTTGAACAACAATAATTCCGGCAATACCTCCACCGTTTTAGGCACAGCGCCGAAAGACTACGACAATGTCGTGCTTTCTTTTTCCGTCTCGTCCTCTTACTCCACGTTTAAGGAGTTTTTGAGCGAGCTTGAGGACAATCTCCGCATAAGCGATGTGGAAAGTTTGTCTTTTTCTGTTCCGCCCCAGGACACAAGAGGGAAGGATGTTTACCAGTACTCGTTGTCGATTCGGACGTATTGGCTTAAATAGAACTATAGTTAAACAAAAAAATGAACGGAAATCTTAAAAAAATTCTTATAGCGGTCGTAATAATAGTTGTCCTATTTTTTGTTTACCGCTTTTTCTTTGCCGGCAGCGGCCCCGTCGCGGCTTTAAAGATAGAGACGGCGCAGTCAAGCGCAAGCGCTCAGGCCGGGAAGGATTTTTTGGTGGCTCTTCTGAATCTGCAGCATATCAACCTGGATGCCGGTTCGGCTATTTTGGAAGACGGCGACTTTATTAGGTTGCGCGACATGAGTGTTTCTTTGCCGGATGAACCGCAGGGCCGCCCGAATCCGTTCAGACCGCTAGGCGAAGATTCAACAACCCCCATATCTCCCGTGTTCCAGGCGACCTCCACCCCCGCCGCCACTTCCACGAGAAGCACAACACCATAGCTGAAAATTTCGGATGGCTAAAGATTTTTAAAATGATTATGTCAAAAAATTATCAATTCAATTTGAAAATAGCGATTAGTTTGCCCAAGTGGGGGCCGCGCCATTTCCTGCTACCGGGATGAGCTTCTTAGACCAATTGGCCGACGATGGCGTGATCAAGAAAAAAGAAGTTCACGAGATTGAGGCTGAAGCGCTTGATAAAGGAGTTGACATAGAAGACGTTCTTTACGAAAGAGGCGTTGAAGAAGCAAAACTCCTGGAGCTAAAATCAAAATACCTGAAAGTTCCGTCTCATGTGGCTGACCCCAAAAAAGTCACCTTTGACATACTCAAATATATACCCGAAGAGTCGGCTTCTTTCTATAAGCTGGTTCCGCTTGAGGTCGAGGACGGCGTTCTTCTGGTCGGGCTGGTAGACCCGGACAACATAGACGCCCGCGACGCGCTCCAGTTTATCTCTTCCAAAATAGGAATGCCTTTCAAGGTATTCCTCATTTCAAAACGCAATTTCAAAGAAATCCTCAAGAATTATCAGGGGTTGACCGGCGAAGTGACACAAGCTCTGGGTGAACTGGATACCGGGGGAGAGGATATAAATTTTGACGAAACGCCGAGTGAAGAAAAGGTTGATATAAGTAAAATCGTGGAGGATGCCCCGGTTACCAAGATTGTCGCTGTTATTATAAGGCACGCCAATGAAGGCAACGCTTCCGACATCCACATAGAAAATACCGGCGAAAAGGTTAAGGTTCGTTTCCGCGTGGACGGCACGCTCCACACCAGTTTGTTTTTGCCGATGGCGGTTTACAGCGCCGTCGTGGCCCGTATTAAGATTTTGGCCAACATGAAATTGGACGAGAAGAGAAAGCCGCAGGACGGTCGCTTTTCCGTGCGCATGGACGGCCGCAAAGTGGACATCCGCGTTTCCACCTTCCCTTCGTATAACGGTGAAAAAGTGGTTATGCGCATATTGGATTCCGAACGCGGAGTTAAAGCCCTGGATTCGCTTGATTTGACGGCGAGAAATTTGACGGCGATTCGCGCGGCTATAGCGCGTCCGTACGGCATAATACTCATCAGCGGTCCTACCGGTAGCGGAAAAACGACTACGCTGTATTCAATGTTGAACGAACTTGACCGGGAAAAAAGGAACGTAGTTTCTCTTGAAGACCCGATTGAATACAGCGTATCGGGAATGAGCCAGTCGCAAATAGTGCCTGAAATCGGCTACACTTTTGCCACCGGACTCCGTTCTATTTTGCGCCAGGACCCGGACATTATAATGGTTGGTGAAATCCGCGACAAAGAAACGGCCCAACTTGCCATTCAGGCCGCCCTGACCGGGCACTTGGTATTGTCCACTATCCACACGAACAACGCAGTCGGCGTTATTCCACGTCTTATAGATATGGGAGTTGACCCGTATCTTATAGCGCCCACGCTGGTTCTTTCCATGGCGCAGCGCCTGGTGCGCGTTATTTGCCCGAGTTCAAAAAAAGCTGTGCCAATCGTTGACAGCTTCCAGATGATGGTGGACAAACAATTTTCCGATTTGCCGGAAGAGTTCAAACTTCCCATTTTGGAAGAGATAAAGAAAAGCGGCAATTTATACGAGGCTGAACCGTCAGCCGATTGTCCGGCCGGCACCCGCGGCCGTGTCGCGGTCTTTGAAGTTCTGCCGATGGACAAGGAGGTGGAGGCGCTTGTTCTAAGGAGCGGTTCGGAAATTGAGATAGCCGATTTGATGAGGAAAAAAGGAATGCTTACTATGAAAGAAGATGCCCTCCTCAAATGTGCCCGCGGCGAAGTTCCTTTCCGCGAAGTGGGCGCGCTTTAACAGGGGTTCAAGTTGCGTCATTGCTCCGTTTCTTGTCGGCCATGGCTTTAAATTTTTCGCGGAAACGATTTTTGCGGGTCGGGGCGGCATATCGGGTTGACCCGCGCCTTAAGTTGATGCGGTCGCAAAGGAAATATACTATAATATCGATATAATCTTTTCCGAATATCATATGGCTGAAAATAAAAAAATAAAAATACTGATAATTGATGACGATAATTTTCTTCTGGACATGTATTCCCTGAAATTTAGCGAGAAGGGATTCGAAGTTGTTCCGGTATCGACCAGTGAGGCTGCTCTTTCAAAGCTCCGCGACGGCCTTGTTCCGGACATTATCCTTTTGGATGTGGTTATGCCCAAAATTGACGGTTTCAAGCTTCTCCAGATGATGTCTGAGGAAAAACTTGCGGAGAATGCCGTAAAAGTTGTCCTTTCAAATCTTGGACAATCATCCGACATTGAAAATGCCAAGGTCTTGGGGGCTTCGGGTTATATAGTTAAGGCGAGTTCAACCCCGACCGAAGTGTGCGGGAAGGTTACGGAGATATTTTCAGCTTCAAAAAATTCACCTAAATAAAAATAATAAAAATGCCTACCGACTACAAACAAGTGCTGGAAGAGTTGATACTATCGGTCATACACGAAAACGGGTCCGATATCCACATTTCCGCGGGCCGCCATCCGGCCATCAGGGTTTCCGGCGATTTGATTTATTTAGTCAAGAGAGATGTTGTGACGGAGGAATCCTCAATGGGTTTTCTGAAAGTTTTATTGAGCGAGAAGCAACTTGCCGCTTTTCTGGAAAATCAGGAAATTGATTTCGCCTATGATTATAAGGGGCAAGCCAGGTTGAGAGGCAACGCGTATTTTCATCGCGGTTCAGTTGGCATAGCTCTCCGTCTTATCCCCAAGGTAAAGACATTCTCCGACCTTAACCTGCCGCCGGTGCTGGAGTCTTTTTCCAGAAAAAAACAGGGATTTTTCCTGGTTGTCGGACCGGTCGGACAGGGTAAGTCAACGACGCTGTCCTCAATGATTAATTTGATAAACAACGAAAGGGCGGAGCATATTATAACGATCGAGGACCCGATAGAATACCAGTACGAACAAAATCGTTCAATCATTGACCAGAGGGAGGTTGGCATTGACACCAAAGATTTCCAAATCGCGCTAAAGTCAGCTTTTCGTGAAGATGTGAATGTTATCATGATAGGCGAGATGCGCAATACGGAAACCATATCCACCGCCGTAACCGCGGCCGAAACGGGACATCTGGTATTGTCCACCCTGCACACCAACAACGCTTCACAGACCATTGACCGCATCATAGACTCCTTTCCGGGCGACCAGCAAGACCAAATCCGCGTGCAGCTTGCGAGCAGCCTCCTCGGAGTTTTTTCCCAGCGCCTTATTCCCAGGATATCCGGAGGGGTCGTCCCGGCTTATGAACTTTTGATAAACAACAATGCCGTTTCCAACCTCATCCGCGAACGCCGTACTCATGAAATAGACATTGTTATTGAGACCGGAACGGAAAGCGGCATGGTTGATATGAACCGCTCGCTTTTGTCGCTTATACAAAAAGGGGAGATTACTGTTGAGAACGCGTATCTGCACTCCTTTAATCCGGTGAGTCTGGAAAGGATGTTAAGATAGATAAAGGAATTGGAGATTATAAAAACCCGGTTCCCGGCATCAAACTTCAAAATTAATGCTTTTTAATTACAAAGCCATAGCCGACAAAGGCGAAGAAAAAGAAGGGACAATAGACGCCATGAATAATGACTTGGCTATTGCCGCGCTGCAAAGGCGGGGATTAGTCATTGTTTCAATCAAAGTTGTTGAGGAAAAAGGCGGGTCTATTTTCAAGGACATTCCGTTTTTTAACAAGGTTCCATTCAAAGACGTTGTCATTCTTTCCCGCCAGATAGCCACGCTCTTTGAAGCGCAGGTGTCGGTTCTCAAAACTTTTAAAATGCTGGCTTCGGAAACCGAGAACCCGATGCTCCGCGAAAAACTGGCACTTCTGTCGGACGATATACAGGCCGGGCTTGCGATATCTTCGGCCATGTCCAAACACCCGGATGTTTTTTCCGACTTCTATGTCAACATGGTCAAGGCGGGGGAAGAGTCCGGAAAATTGTCCCAGACTTTTAATTACTTGGCGGATTACCTGGACCGTTATTATGAGCTGAATTCAAAGACCAAAAACGCGCTTATATATCCGGCCTTCGTTATTGGAACATTCATTATCGTCATGATACTCATGATGACGATTGTCATTCCAAAGATGGCGGATATTCTCAAGGATGTCGGTCAAAAGCCCCCCCTTTACACGCAGATTGTCATAGGGATAAGCGATTTCTTGCTGACATACGGGCCTTTTATTCTTGTCATTTTGGTTTTTCTAGGCCTTTACTTCTGGAGGACAATGTATAGCCGGGGCGGCAAGGAGTATTTTGACAGGTTAAAAGTCACTATTCCGGTGGTAAAAAATCTTTACGAAAAACTGTATCTTTCCCGCATTGCCGACAACATGGATACCATGCTTACTTCCGGAATTTCCGCCGTGCGGGCCCTGGAAATCAGCGCTTCGGTGGTTGGAAACAGCATTTTTGAGAAAATTTTGAAGGATGCGGCGGAAGATGTCAGGGGTGGCGTTTCAATCTCGGACTCGCTGTACAAACACTCCGAGATGCCGAGCATAATGATTCAGATGATAAGAGTCGGCGAAGAAACCGGCGAACTTTCTTTTATAATGCGCACGGTAGCAAGGTTTTACAAAAGAGAAGTAGACAATGCCGTGGACACTCTAGTGGGCTTGATTGAACCTATTATGATAGTGGCGCTCGGCGTGGGTGTTGCCGTTCTTCTGGCTTCCATACTTATTCCGATTTATAACATTGCTTCTACCGGGTTCTAGGCAAAAATTAAGAAGATTGCCCGCAGGTAAGACAGGCCTCAGTTTTGCGGCTATCCGCCGGTCCATGACGGTTCACAGGCAAAATTGGCACTTATCCACCTTTATATACTTGATTTGGCTGCAATATGATATAATTCAGCCTGAAGCAATAGGGTGTTAAAAATATAATAAATTAAAAATATAAATATGTTAAAAACAGCAAACAAGGGTTTTACCCTTATTGAACTTTTGGTAGTTATCGCCATTATCGGTCTATTGTCCACCATTGTCGTGGCTTCTCTATCAACCGTCAGGAAGAAGGCGCGTGACACCAAGCGCGTGGCGGATATTAAGTCCCTGCAGCTGGCCCTTGAAATGTATTTTGACACCGTCCGACAGTACCCGACTTCGGCCATCTTTACCACCTCCGGTTCAGGATTCTATCCCACATACATCCCCTCGCTTCCCAAGGATCCGACCGCAAACACCGCTTACTATTATGCCGGCACTAGCGGCACAGCCACCTGTACCGGTTATCACTTGGGGGCCCTTCTTGAAGATGTGTCCAATGCGGCGCTTCTTACAGACACGGATCAGGCAGCCGGCGCGATTGCTGTTTGCACCGGCGGCGGAACGCAGTTTACGGGGCTTAGCACCGACTGCGCTTTGACAGCCGGTGTCCAGGGGTCAACGGAGCTGTGTTACGACATTACAAATTGATCTTAACCGGATTTATTAAATAAGAAAATCATAAACGGTAATTAAAAGAGCATGAAGACAATAAATAAAGGTTTTACTTTAATTGAACTTTTGGTAGTCATCGCCATTATCGGTCTCTTGTCTACAATAGTCGTAGCCTCGCTTTCAACCGTCAGGAAGAAGGCGCGCGATACTAAGCGTGTGGCGGACGTGAAGTCCCTACAACTTGCTTTGGAGTTGTTTTTTGATACCAATAGGCAATATCCGACATCAACATCTGCGACAGGTTTTGCGCCAACTTTTATTTCCTCAATCCCCAAGGACCCTCTGGGCACCAACTACTTTTACGCGGGGACAGGTACTTCCGCGGCCACTTGTTCCAGTTATCATTTAGGGGCTTTGCTTGAAGACACGGCAAACGCCGCGCTTCTTACAGACTCGGACCAGGCTGCCGGAGCAGTTGCTATTTGTACCGGTAGTAACGCTCAATTTTCCGGCCTGACTACGGACTGTGCTTTAACCGCCGGTGTCCAGGGGTCAACGGAGCTGTGTTACGACATTACAAATTAGCCCAGGCAAGTAGCAAGGTCGGTAAAATCTAAAGTTTACAGAGAAAACTCCGCCCAAGGCGGAGTTTTCTTTTTTGGGATATTTACCCGCGTTAAATTTTGAGGGTTTAGCGAGTTTTCCGCTTACCCTGTTTTTTAATGTATGTTAAAATATATAGGATGATGTTTCTTGCGTATCCTTTTATTTTCGTTTTGGGCGCCATCATTGGCAGTTTTTTGAACGTTCTTATCTTGCGTTACAACACCGGGCGTTCTTTAGGCGGTCGGTCCGCCTGCAATTCCTGCAGCGCCAAGCTTTCCTGGTTTGAGCTTATACCTATAGCCAGTTTTATTTTTCAGCGCGGCAGATGTCGGTCCTGCATGTCGGCTATATCGTTTCAGTATTTGACCGTGGAGCTTTTAACCGGAATAGCTTTTTTGGCGGTCGCCTACCGGGAGTTGCCTCTTTTCTCAAGCGGAATTTTTTATATCCCGTCCGTTTCACAGGCTTCTTTGCTTGTTGTTTTTTGCCAGTTTATTATTTTCCCCCTGCTTATAGCTATTACTGTTTACGATTTAAGACATAAAATTATCCCGGACGGGTTTGTCTGGACATTTGTTGCTGTTTCTTTCGTCAGGCTTCTCGCCGGTCCCGTGCCCCCGACTTTTTACGATTTTCTTGCGGGTCCTGTTTTGGCGTTGCCGTTTGTTCTGATGTGGCTCTTGTCCCGCGGCCGGGCTATCGGATTGGGAGACGCCAAAATTGCGCTGGGTATCGGGTGGATGCTCGGTTTTGCCGAAGGGGTGTCCGCGCTCTTACTTTCGTTTTGGATAGGCGGTATTGTCGGCTTGTTTTTGCTGCTAAACTGGAGGAAGAAGTTTAACATGAAAAGCGAAGTGCCTTTTGCCCCGTTTATGGTTGCCGGCGTTTTTTTGACATATATTTTTAAGTTTGATTTTTTTGGAATCAAAAGCATTTTTTGGTGATATGAACCTAAAACACACAATCTGCAGCCGGAAAACTAACCAAGGTTTCACTCTCATTGAAATGATTGTCGTTATGGGGATTTTTGCGCTGCTCTCAAGCACTCTTTTTATAAACTACAGCCAGTTCAGCGTTAACGCTTCTCTGAGCAACTTGACCCACCAGCTTGCCCTGATTGTTCGACAGGCCCAAGTTTACGGCATCAGCGTTTCTCAGGCCTCCTCCGGCTCCCAGCAATTTAAAGGTTATGGGGTTTATTTCTCCACCGCGACTGTAGCCGACCAAAAAACATCCATTCTTTTTAACGACTGGAATCCTGTCAACAACAAATATGACCCTATTGTGGGTGGATTGGGACCATGTAACGGCGACGTGAATGATGAATGTCAGGAGAGGATATCCATACAATCGGGGGATATGGTGGAAAAGATTATCGCAAACGGCAAAACCGCGTCGCCCGGAACCGAATTGAACGATATCAGTATAGTGTTCACCAGACCAAATCCGGAGGCCAGCTTT
>JBAZYZ010000009.1:0-28532 GCA_041659085.1 Minisyncoccota bacterium | reverse complement strand
CGTTCCAAAAACAAACTGCGTGAGCTTTTAATATAAGCTCGTCCGGAATGTCGTCAAACGTATCGGCGCGCGAATAGAAAACATCACATCTTTGACCATCATGACTGATTGCGTTTTTGAATGTTTTCATGGCAGTTTATATTCCTTGAACAAAATACTCCGGCCTTTCCCGTATCATGTCTATCATTGCGTCAAAGTATTTTTTTATTTCCGGAACAAGGGATACTCTTGAAGAGTTTTTATCTATAATCATTTCAATGGAAATACTCTTATTTTTCCAGGCATGGCCTTTATCCAGATAAATCGACAGTATCGGCAGTAGTTTATCAACGGCGTACACAAACCTGCTTTCCGGGTCATTCTTTTCTTCATATTCCCGTATTAATTTATGCAATTCCGGAAACTCCGGGAACTGCCGCTTTATTATTGAAGCAGCCCTTTTTTCCCTGTCTTTTTTACTCCGAATAAAGTCCTCATCTGCTGAATAAAGAGGCGTGTCGCCGGCATACACTTCCACTAAATCGTGTATGAGGGCATACTTAATTACTTTATTTTTATCCAAATCAAAACCTTCAATCTCTGCCATATACCAGGAAACAGCCGCCAACTGATAGCTATGCTCCATGTCGTTTTCCAACCGTTTTTCTCTAGGTAACGAAATATCCCTTTCAACACCCCTAAAGCTGTGTGTCATCCCGACAAACCCCAATACCTTATCAAGATTATTCGCACCCTTACGTTTGCGCGCTTTTGTGGTTGTTGCAGTCTCGTGTAAGCTCATAGTGTGTATAGTATACATACTTCCATACACATGCAACATTGCTTACTGTGGATAAACATGGTATAGATATCTTATATGAAAGTATGTTTCGCCTGTTCGACATCCGAACTTAAAAGCCGCAAAAACACCTACCGCAAGATCTGCGGGCTTATAAAGGAATTGGGGCACGCCATTACTCGTGACTGGCTGGAAGAGGCCATACAAATCGTCGAGAAAAACAACTTTAGCACTCTGGACCGCGAAGAAGTTTATAATAAGGTTGTTGGTTCCATACTCGCTTCCGACGTGATGATTATTGAGGGAACAGTAGCAAGTTTCAGCGTTGGACACCAAGTAACACTCGCCCTCTCAAAAAACAAACCCACTCTTTTTCTGATTCAAAGAAAAACCGCAAGCAAAAAACAAGGAAAATCCAAAAATTCTTTCCTAACAGGCATCACTTCACCATTGCTAAAGGTAGCCGAGTACGATGATTCAAACCTGGCTGACATACTCAACGATTTCCTGAACAACAACGGCGGCAGACCAGTCGTCAAATTTAACATCGTCCTTACGAAAGAAATTGAGAATTACCTAAATTGGGCAAGTTTTACCCACAAGCTCAATAAATCGGAATTCATCAGAAATTTGATTCTCAAACACATGAAGAATGACGACAAACAGTATCAGAAATATTCAAGCCATAATCCCCTATGAATTGCCACTTCAAGGCTGACACGCTAGAAAAAGTCTGGCTCAAGGCGTTGCGCGCCGTTGTCTCGAGCGGACAATTAGTTCAGGACGAAGACCCATTTCTGGAAATTCAGAATCTGCAAATTGTGTATAACAATGCTTTTGAGGTTCAAACATCGCATTATATAAACATTTTTGGCGAAAAGTTTCTTGACTACATACATCGCGTCTACTCTCCCCATGGAGACCAGGCAACCGGACGAAACTATTACAAAATCATCCATGAACAAGCGGGGGTTGACCAGGTTACGCAGGTCATAAAAAAACTTAAGGCGGAACCGCTCAGCAGATCAGCGACCATCATCCTAGCTACTGCTGAGACACCGAAGCAGCCCTGTGTTACCGAAATCAATTTTTCTATCAGAAACGGCCTCTTGCACGCAACAGTCGTGTTCAAAAGCAGTGATTTGGCGAAAAAATTCATTCCCGACATGGTTGAAATCTCTCATATTCATAAACAGATAAGCCAGGCTCTCGGAATCGCCCGCGGTAGCGTTACAGCCCATCTGTTGAGCGCTCAAGTATACAAAACAGACCAAAAAATCGCATTAAACGCTCTGGGATCAGTTACCATAAGTAATTATTTCAAAACACACGCCGTTATTGAGAATTGGGATAAGGAAGCGGCGGAATGGGATAAAAATATTCAGAAACCGGAATATTATGTAAATATCGAAAATGGATACTCTCGCTTTTTAGATTTCCTAAAAAAAGAGATTTCGAATTCGGACCAGAATTCGAATTCGGTTGCGCTGGATTCCGGATGCGGAACCGGTATTATTGCAGGAATCCTGAAGGATAAAGGATATAGTGTTTTTGGCGTAGATATTTCCCCTCAAATGTTGCGCTTCGCCCATAAAGACTTGGCATCCACACAGTACGTACTCGCCAATAGCCTTGATCTCCCTTATGGCAACGATTATTTCGACATTATATGCTCACGAGGGGTGTTAATCTCCCATGTGGGGAAAAAGTACGTCGACACTTTCCTCAATGAACACGGTCGTGTCTTAAAAAAAGGAGGCTTATTCATGTTTGATTTTATTACGCATTTTAATACATCAGAAAACAGGAAAAAGAGAAATAAGGCATACATGGACTTTAGGCGCATGGCTCGGCATATTGAAAATCACGGGTTTGAAGTGATAGCCAGATCAGGTACCGATGCAAATCGGGTAAACGCGGTATTGTGCAGAAAAATTAACGGATAAATATTTTCTTATATGTACGAAATCGAACATCGCGCGCTTCTCACGGAAGAAAGCTACAAGTCGCTAGCGGAGAAACTTGCGCGCGAGGCAACACCGCTCGGCACAGACGACAAAGAAGTCCTCTATTATATTTTCCCAAAAAAACTTTTAAAAATAGCACGGAATATATCGAAGGGTACGGGAAAGCTCTCCCTTAAATTAAACACGCTGGGTGAGGGTTCATCATTCCAAGAATTTGAAGTTTCTTTCCCCGAGAGCTCATTTGAGACGATGAAAACCATATGCGACAGCATAAGCCTTCCTGACCAAGTAATCAGCGGCACGCAAAAACGCACCAACTATAAGTATCAAGGGGTCGAAATAGCCCTCAAATGGAGCGAGGATTGGGGATATCACGCTGAATTCGAGGTTATGGTTCCCAGCCTCTCGGAAAAAGAAGCTGCTGATGCGCATATTTTAGAAGTCGCCGGGGCCCTCTCGGTACCGCTTATGACCGAGGAGGAGGTAGCTTCATTCCTGGCAAAGATACTATCGAAGAATAAAGCCAACAAAGAGAAGACATCTATCTGACTCAAAGCAGACTTTTAAGCCCTAACGCCCGCTCAATCACACATTCGCCGATTTTGCCCCAATCAAAATATTGTTTGTAGTCTTTCGGTTTTATAAGTTTGATTTCTGTCACTCCCCCGGCCGGGTCAGAGATAAATTGTCCGTGCGGTTTTACTTTGCACGCGTAACGGAGCTGGTATACATAACCGCCATCTCTCGTGTCTGTCATTTTTTGGTATCCGATGGGCAAAGCAGACAACACTTCCATATTTGATTCCTCTTGTATTTCCCTTTTGAGGGTTTCTTCAAATTTCTCTCCCCGCTCTATCGTGCCGCCGATAAGTCCCCAGGCCTGTTTCTGCCCTCCGAAGCCTATGACCATATTGTCTCCGTAGAAACAAACGCCATACGCCTGCCGACACTTTTCGTAATCCAAATCATCAAACGAGTCCGCGTCTTCATATTCAAAAACATATTTGACTCCGCTTTTACCAAGATACTCTTCAATAATTTTCATTATTTTTTGTTTACCAAATCTGATTTATTCTGACGGGTCCAACCCTTGATTTCTGCCTCACGTTTTGAGGCAGAGGATCTGTCGGGATGCTTTTCAATATATACCACCCTCAGAGCTTTTTTTGCCCTTGTGTAGTGACCACCCTTGCCGCTTTTGTGTTCCTCAAATCTCCGCTTTACGTCAATGGTTATGCCCGTATAGAGCGACCCGTCGGCGCATTTGAGGATGTAGAGGAAATACACGATGAGTATTTACAGCTGCTTACGAAATTGTCATGTAGAGAATAATCCACACAATAATCATGATAATGAAAAGGTCTCCCAGCGTATAGGCAAGTAGGGAAAGGGCTTCTTTCTTTTTGCCGTCCAGATACCAGAGAATAGGCTTACCTAGTACAAGCGAGCCCGTAATGGCGGCGGACAAAATAAGCAAGAGAAGCATAGCGATGGGAACAAGTACTGACTTGGGGTCTCCCCCGTCCCGACCGAATATATACTGAGTGTTAGACAGAAAAGTGGCGACAAGGGCGACGTAGAGCGCCGTTCCCATTGCGTTTATGGCTGCATTTTTGATAATGTTATTACTCATATTTTGATTATAACACTATTATAACTTCGGCTGCCGCGGAAAGGATACGGGGGATAATACCTGTTTGATTATTTTTATTCTGATATTTTGATATTCCTCGGAACGAATCCGGAAGCGACAAGCGCGGCGCTCCCCCGCATGATTTTATCATCTGTCTATTCCGCGACTACCGACCCCACTTTCCAATTACGAATCAGGATGGTTGTTTTCTCACGAGCAACTCCGCGCTCGAGCATGATGTCATACGCACCGGCTTCTTCGTATGAATTGAACGACACAACGGTAAGCGCGTATCCACGGCCCACGCGCTCTACGGCAATACGCGCCGCTTTCATAATATCGGGCGTCATTTCAAATACACGCAGACAGGAGCCAACGTCTTCGCTAAACGTATATCCGGCCGGCCCCAAACACCCGCGCTCGTCCCGCTGTCCGCCGATGGATTTCTCTCGCGTAATCCTAAACGGCGCGCTTTCGTTTGATACAGGGTTCATAACGGGAACCGACTCATAGCTCGTAATTCCGAACACGTACATGCCGTCGGGATACATGTCGGGAATTGTCCACCCAACGCTCCCCGTATTTGTAAGGTGTACAAAAACGAGCGGGTCGAACTCCTGCCCCTCCTCCTGGAGCGGGGGCGGGGGAATGCGGCGAATGGAGATGGAAATTTTACGTTCGGGCGGAATGCTCTGTGTTACCCAGGTAATCGTGCGCGTCTCGCCGACTTTCCATATATCACCTGCCGCGGGCGAAATGACACGCACCGCGGGCACTGCGACGCAATTTGTATAGTCGAGGTCCATGCTATTATTGCGCATAATAAGCACGCTGTCTCCTTTGCTCCAGAATACCAGCGACTCATCCGGATTGGCGTAACGGATACCGCTCACGGATATCGTCTGCGCGAGCGTCGAACTCGCCTGGCCGTCTATGGAAAGTTCAATACTTCCGGTCGGCATGGGTGGCTCTCCTGGGTCGGGAACCGGCGCCTCAGGTCCTTTGTAGTATGCGGCACTCAGGGTTTTTTCTCCGTCGCAAAGATAGAGCACAGTCGCGATGGGAATATTCGCTGTTGGAAGCGGAATGTTTTCAACGTCCCGGAGCAAGAGCCACCCGACAAACACGGCGGCGGCGAGAAAAAATATAATGCTTTGGTACTTATTCATATATCTCAAGCTGGCTGACCTCCACTGGCTAGAACAAACCGAAAGGTGTCAACCGTGGGCTTTTTTAGCGTAATTTCAGCATAGCATTTTTGGGCTCCTTGGACAGGTTATGGGCTTAGCAAAAGCGTCATTTCTCGTGTTTTTTCAAAATACCGATCTATTTTAATAAAAAATTTCTTGGGACAATAAGTGACGGGTAACTCTCATTAAAAAACAGCCCATTTTTGGGCTGTTTTTTAATGAGAGTTAATGCAAAAACTTTTATTATTGCATCACTTGCTTCATTCCACTTTCCTGCGACTTAGCTTTATTCTCGTTCAGGTACTTTTCTCCGACGGCCTGCAAATCTTTACCGCTTGCCGTCAAAGATTCATCTTTATATTTCATGCCCATATCTTGTATGGATAACCCGTAAGTTCGCATCATTTCACCCATCTGTTTGATTCCGGATGACTGCTGATTCATCATAGTGGTTACATCTTGTAATTTTTTTGCGTCACCAGAAGATACTCCCGAACTTTTCCCCGCAAAGAAACCGATAGCACCGCCGACGAGTAAAGCAATTAAGATACTGATTGTTATATTTTTCATATTTTTGTTTTTAGATTAAGCACTTTAAATAATAAGCAAACTATTCTTTAAGGCGGCTCTCGGCCTAGACTTTGGTATTTCATGTTAAGTTAAAAGCCAGACGATGTATCTTTTTGGCCACCCAAAGCCGCTTTTTTGCCGAATTTGTAAAACAGAGCCGGCGTTAAGAACAGAGAAATAATAGTTGAAGAAATTAGTCCGCCAAATATAACTACTGCTAAAGGATATAGCATCTCTTTGCCGGGGTCGTTTCCGGAAATCAAAAGTGGCACAAGTGCAAACACTACTACTAAAGAAGTTGTTAATACCGGCACAACACGGTCAAGTGTCGCTCTCACAATTGTCTCCGGAGTAAACGGAAGGCCTTCTTTTTGAACCAAAGTTAAACTTCGGCCGATTAGCATTATTCCATTTCTGGACACAATCCCTGCGAGAGAGATAAACCCGACCATATGAGCAAGGTTCACCGATCCTCCCGTAAGCCATACGCCGACCATTCCGCCTATCAAGACCGTAGGAATATTGGCCATGACCAAAAGTGTTACAGGCACCGACTTGAAAGCGTAGTATAGGATGCCAAAAATCATAAAGATGCCAGCGATAAAAACCAAAGCTAATCTCTGCGAACTTTCCTTTTGGCTTTTATAATTTCCCTCAAAAGATAGGGTAACTCCCACCGGAAGTTTTTGTGATTCTATCGATGATTTTGCCCCACCGACGGCTCCCACTACATCAGAACCATGATAATTCGCTGAAACTATTAGAACTCTTTTTCCTCCCTCGTGGTCTAGGCTGTTGCGCCCGCCCTCAATCCTTATGTCACCCACGCTCCCAAGCGATTCTGCTCCCCTGAAGGGAAGCGCCAAATCGCGCAGAGATTCCATTGACCCTTTGGACTCTACATCGAAATACGATACGACATTTACGGATGCCGGACCAAGGCGGACTTGTCCAAGTCTATCGCCCATCAATCCCATTTCTATGTCGCTTGCAACGGAACCGGAAGACAGCCCATATTCCGCCAAACGATTCTGGTCAACATAAATACGGAATTCGGGCACGACTGTGTTTTGCTGGACGCGCGGGTTTGAAATTCCTTTTTGTTTTTTTAGTTCAGTAACAACTTGCTTAGCCGCAAGCTCCATGCTCGCGGGATCGTCGCCGAACACTTTTACTACGATTGGCGCACGGACACCGGAAAGCAGCATTTCTACCCTGTGGGTAATAGGTTGGCCCAAACTAAAGTCTGCATTGCCGAATTTATCAAGTATCGCCTGTACATCACTGAAGATTCTTTTATATTCGCCCTCAAAGCCGGGTTTGATAGCAATCTGCACTTCACTTGAGTTTGCGCTTCCTCCATGTGGATCCGCCGGAGCGCGTCCGGCAATGTGACTAACTTGGCGAATACCATCCACTTTCATGATGGCACTCTCAAGTTTTGTTACGTAATCATTCGTAACAGAGAGGGCGGTGCCGGGGGGCAAAAATACCATCGCCACCATAGACCCCTCGTTAAAAGGGGGGATCCCTTCTTTGCCTGCGAAAAAGTACATTCCAATTGTTAGAATAATCGCCACAATGGCCACGCTCCCCAAAATTTTCACATTTTCTATGCACCAATAAATCCACGGCGTTATACGGTTTTTAATTTTTTGTACTATTTTCGCCTCCTCTGTATGCCCCTCAAGCGCCTTATCATTAAGAAGTAACGCAGACAAGACGGGCGTTACCGTAAGGGACACGGCCATAGATGCGACAAGCGACACGAGGTACGCGGAACCGAGGGCAATAATAAGCCTTCCCTCAATTCCGGGCATGAGAAATATCGGTAAAAACACGACAGCAACCAAGGCGGTCGCGTATACTATAGAATTTCTTACTTCTTGTGAAGCCAGTTTTACAATGTTCTCACGATTTTCTTTTTTCCCGCCAATCATCCATATGCGCAATCTGTGAAAAATATTTTCCACTCCAACAATGGCATCATCAACAAGTTCACCCACGGCGACTGCAATACCGCCCAGAGTCATGACGTTTACAGAAAGGCCAAAAAACTTGAACACTATAGCCGTTGCAAGGATGGACAATGGAATCGCGGTAAGGGTGATAGCCGTTATTCGCGCATTCATCAAAAAAATGATGAGGATAACGATAACCAAAAGTGTTCCGTCACGAAGCGCGTCCTCGACATTTCCCAGCCCCGCTCTGATAAATTTTTCTTGCCTGAAAAGATTCGGATGCAACACGACATCTTTCGGTAAGCTGGCTGACAACGATTCAAATGTCGTATTTATTGCGTCCGTTACACTTATCGTCTGAGCATCGGGTTGCCTTATGACCCGCAAGATAACTCCAGGTTTCCCGTCTATTCCGCCACTTCCGCGAATAGGACTGGCTCCTTCAACTATGGAAGCAATGTCCCCTAGGCGGATGGGGCGGGAATTCGCCATGCTTCTTCCAACTACAATGCTCTGCAAATCAGAGATTTCGGATGGCGCGGTGAGAATGCGTATTGAGTATTCTTTTTCGTCTTCCGTAACCAATCCGCCGCTTTTATTTGTGAGGATATCTTTTACGCTATCGCGGATGTTATCAAACATAATCCCGTAACGCTTTAACCTCTCGGCGTTTATATTTATCTGCCACTCCCTTACATCGCCACCCATTACAAGAACATTAGCAACCCCCGCGGTCTTGAGTAGAGCTGGGCGGATTGTCCAGTCAGCAAGAGTCCTGAGTTCCATCGGGGTTGTTTTTGAATCTGTGGAAGTTATCCCAACCCACATTATTTCCCCCAAAAGAGAAGTAGACGGACCAAGTACCGGCTTTACTCCCTGAGGTAAGTTTGCCTGCGTTAATCTTTCCTGCACTATCTGCCTATTGCGCAAAGTGTCGCTTCCCCAGGCAAACTCTATATTTACCGTTGCCTGAGAATAGGATGCGTTGCCGGTCAGCCGTTCTATTCCCGGAGCCCCGGCTATCACTGCCTCAATTGGATTAAGGACCAACCTCTCTATTTCCTCCGCGGCCATTCCGGGACTCTCCGCGAATACCGTAACTGTTGGTTTGTTTATGTCTGGAAGAATATCAACTTTCATAGTGCTGATACTCCAGATACCGAGTACTGTCACAAATCCTGCCACAAAAAGCACAAAAATTTTATTGCTTAGCGACCATGAAATTATTTTGTTGAACATATTAGTTGTTTATTACACCTCCTTTACATTTCCATCCCGCCCATAGGCTTTTTTTCACTCGACCCGGCAGATGAACTTCCTTCGCTGTCTTTCGGTAAAACGTTTTCAAGTAACATATTTTCTTTGAAGTCTTCTTCCGGACTAACGAGATAACGGTCTCCATTTTTAATTCCGCTGTATACTTCGACCGAAGATCCGAGAGTGCGCCCAATGGTTATTTTTCTTTTGAAAATCCTTCCTGCTTCCGATACCCCGAACATATAATGTCCGTCTGCCTCGTTCCACAGAATCGAAGAAAGTTTAATAACAGGAGTAATTGAATTTTCAGAAGGGATAACACGCACTGACGCGCCAGCCGGCCAGTCTACATGATCAAGTATAACCGCATCAGCCATATAGGAACCTGTTTCATCAAGTGATGTGCCTACACCCGTTATTTTCACTTTATGCACCTCTCTTGGAAATCCAGGGCGCACAACTGAGAGCAAGTCTCCTCTTAGGGGCTTACGGATATTATTTGGAATGCTCATTCGGATAGTAAGGTTGTCGCTGCCATATCCGGCAACAACAGCAATCGGCATTGTCGGGTCAACAAGCTCTCCGACTTTTTTATAAATCGCCGACACTGTGCCATTGCGAGGGGACACTATGTACGACCCTCCATTAATCGCTCCCGAAACGGTGTTGTATGACGCTTCTGCCGCATCTTCCTCGGCGTGAGCCATAAGCCTGTCTTTCTCCAAAGTTGCTCCTCCTTCGTTTATCATTATTTTGTACTCCGTTTCCTTATCGGCAAGATCCGCTTGTGCCATCCTGTAGTCAGAAATGACATCCAAGAACTCCTTTTGGTCTGCGGAAGCAGTCATTTTAAATTCATTTACGGCCGGATAGTCCGCAGGATTGCCAGAATTGTTGGCAAGCTGGACTACTAGAGAAAAATAATTCTGGGCTTCTTCTATCGGTAAGTCCGTGGAACCTTTTAACTTCTCAGCTAATTTAATGAACGACATTTCAAAAGAATTTTGGACGCTTGGACTATAAAGTCCGTATTGTTTGTTTAATCCGCCAAAACGCAGGTAACGCCAGTCAGTAAAACTAGTCAAAGTGCTTACATGGTTCGAAAGAGTTCTTTCAATGAATGAACGGACTATATCTTTTTTCGATTCAACCTTCTTGCGCAAACTTTCCAGCACCAAAAAAGAAAGGTCGGTACTTGAAGCGGAACTTCCATTTAAGGCGTTTTTTAGTGATTCTAGGCGCTTTTGTTCTTTGGAGGCAAAGCTGTCGGCGATAACTGCCTGCGATTTGGATTTATTGGCCGCCTCGGTCTGCTCAGCGAGCATTTTTATCAGTTCCGGAGTTGCAGGCGCCGCAGAAATCTTGCCCAGCACTTCTCCGGCCGAGACATTGTCGCCGATGTGTACTCTCCAATCGACTACTACTCCTTCTCTCTGCGGTTGTATTTGAGATATTTCCGAAGAGATAACTTCTCCGGGCCACGAGTTGCTGAATACCTTATTCCCGGTGGTAGTAGCATCAAATCCTAAAATAGCGACAACGGAAGGGTCGTCTATTGGATTATATGTTTTAGCAGATGAGCTATTTTCCGCATTGGCTATTCCAGACTTGTTAAGAACAGCGAAAACCGACGCCCCAACGACTACTGTTGTTATAAATAGTACAGCAACTATTATGATTGCTTTAGGGTGCCGATGCTTTATGTTTTGTATGAGAATTTTTATTTTTTCTTTCATTTTTTATTGTTTTAATTTGTTGGTAAAAAGAAAAGGCCTTGCTTTATGCAAGGACTTTACCGACATAAAATACACAGCCAGAAGCGGTGTTATTTATGCCGGATTTATAGAATTAGGACTCGACTCAAAAAGTGATAACCAGTAAGTAATTTTAGACAGTGGAATATAAGAGTAATCTCTACGCTTCCATTTAAAATCGTTTTGGACATTGGGGAGCAAGGCTATGTCAGGATTGCGGTAAAAAGAAAGTGCTGCAAAAATTGCCGTAAAAAAAAGGACGGCCATTGAAACAAGAATAGTTGTGCTCGTTACAGCAGAAGTCAGACTTTTGATATAGGCAAGGTGCGATATCAAACCATCGTTGTTAGAAGCCATGTTATCCATAACCGGCATTAGATCAATAGTACAAGCCAAAACTGCCCCGACCGAAATTAGGATAAGAAATACTACAAAAGTTTGTTTAAATAAGGCTTTCATTGAAAGTATGCTTACAAGACCCATTATACCCCCCTGGGGTATATTATGCAAGTGCTTAGGTGTATAATAAAAGCATTACCAATTTAATCATAATTTTTTATGGTCAATTCTAAAGTGCTCAAAGTCACCTGTTCGTGGATAAGTATTGTTTATGCAGTTTGTTTTGGAGGAGTCGCTTTAATGCCCGGAATACGGCCTTGGTTTATGGAATATGCGTTACATACGGAGGTTGGCCTTGGTGCAAATGTTGTTACGCTGACAACATTCATTACAGGCCTTGTTATCTGGAATGTAGTAGCCGTGCTTGCTGTGTGGCTTTATAGAGCTCTTGATAATTACTTTAAATAATAATTTTTCATAAACACAAAGACCGCCCAAATGGGCGGTCTTTTTGTTCTTGAATACTGCTCTCAGCAGGTATGCCTTAACAGAATAGATGCCTGAGTGGTTCTTCCTATGCTCCTAGGACTCCGAACCTGTCTCAAGGTGGCTGCGGGACTTGGATTCGGTCACGAGTTACTAAGCATTGTGCCACTTCGTGGCAAAATGCCAAGTACTCTCGACCCCGACTCGACGACAGCGCACCCAGGGAAGAAAGGGTGTGCTGTAAACCGCCTCCGTCTTTCGAATCCAAGTCTCACGAGCAACCGCAAAACAAAATACCCCCTTGCGGGGATATTTTGTGCGGATTGCTGCGGGACTTGGATTCGAACCAAGATGACAACTTTCAGAGAGTTGCATCCTACCATTAGATGATCCCGCAAAATATAAAACTCACGACTTACAATCTACAACCTACAACAAAAATGGGCCTTATTCAAGCGACATTACTTGGATACCGTACTTTTCTATATCCTCTTTAGGCCACATAGTGTCATTTGGATTAACCTTCAAAATGTAGGTTACTTTTTTGCTCAACTCGCGGCCAGTATACTCTTTGGTTCTGGGGTCCCATTCTCTAAGCAATAAGGTATCGCCTACTCCGATATTAAAATCATTGAGCCTCAAATCAAACTTTTTCTCGCCGGACAAAACCTTCTCAAACAATTCCGGCCAAGTTTTTTTCTCGATTGTTGTCATGTTATTTTTTCTTCTTCTCGGCTATGGCTACTCTGAAAAACTCGGTAAAAAGCGGGTGCGGATGGAACGGGCGAGCAAGAAATTCGGGATGAAACTGAGTTGCCAGGAAAAACGGATGAACTTTTTTGGGAAGCTCGGCTATTTCCATGAGCCGTCCGTCGGGAGAAGCTCCCGAAAAAACAAGTCCGGATTTTTCAATTTGTTTTATATATTCGGGGTTGACTTCGTAGCGGTGGCGGTGGCGTTCGATCACTTCCTTTTTGCCGTAAGCTTTTTGGGCGATAGTCCCCTCTTTAAGCCGAGCCACATACCCGCCCAAACGCATACTGCCGCCATAGTCTTTCTTGCGGAGCTTTTCTTTCTGCTCGGGCATAATATCTATAATCACGTGCTCCGCGTTCGGATTTATCTCAGCGGTATTGGCATCCCTAAGTCCAACGACATTCCGCGCGTATTCCACAACAGCAAGCTGCATGCCGTAGCAAAGCCCCAGATACGGAACCTTGTTTTCTCTGGCGAAGCGGATGGCTTTCAGTATGCCATCAATGCCGCTCTCGCCGAAACCGCCCGGTACAATGATGCCGTCATATTTCTTAAGCTCTTTCAGTTTTGCCGGATTTGCCTCAAAATCCTTGGAATTAATCCAGGTCAAAATTGGCTTCTTTTTCAGGGTATATGCGGAATATTTAACCGCCTCTATCACGGAAAGATACGAGTCGGATAAAACGAAATCTCCGGTATCAAAATACTTGCCGACTATAGCTATGTTTATTTCATCCTTCAGTTTGGGCACGGCTGAGAAAAATTTCTTCCATGCGGACAAACTGTCTCCATTCTTGCGTTCCATGCCCAAAATCTTCAGAATCATCTCTCCCATTTTGTCTTTCTCAAAATTGAGCGGTATGTCGTATATGGAATCGACGTCTGGGGCGGAGATCACTCTCTCCGGTTCAATGTTGCAAAACAACCCCAGCTTTTCTTTACGTTTTTTATCGAGGGAAACGACACTTCTCGCGATTAAAATATCAGGCTGAATGCCGGCGGAATTCAGATTGCGGACCGCATGTTGGGTAGGCTTTGTTTTCATCTCCCCGACCTTGGACGGAATCGGCAAGTACGAAACCATCACGAAGAGCACGTCTCCGGGATGCTGGATTTTGAGCATTCTCGCCGCCTCCAAGAATAAAATGTTTTCGTATTCGCCGACCGTGCCGCCGATTTCTATAACCACGAAGTCGGCTTTGGACCTTTCCCCCGCTTTTTCTATGCGGTTTATAACCTCAAGCGGGATGTGCGGCACCACCTGCACGCACTTTCCCCCGTATTCCAGATTCCGTTCTTTCCTTATAACCGACTCATACACCCGCCCGGTTGTCATGTAATTCAAACGAGAGAGAGTGATGTCCAGAAAACGTTCATAGTTACCCATGTCCTGATCGCACTCGTCTCCGTCATCCAGCACGAAGACTTCACCATGCTCGGTTGGGTTCATGGTGCCCGCGTCAATGTTCACATATGGGTCAATTTTAATCGCGGTGACCGACAAGCCCCGCGACTGAAGAATCTTTCCTATTGATGAGGCGGCGATGCCTTTACCTACTCCGGAAATCACGCCTCCTACCACAAAAATGTATTTGCGATTTTTTTGTTTGTTCTCTTTTGCCATTTATTCCGGTTTACCCGACAGTCGCCCCACTTTTAAGCGGGGCGACTGTAAAAAGATTTAACCTATTTTAGCACAGTTAAAGAAAAGCTAAAAACTGCCTATTTTAGATATTTGCGGACTGCCAAAAAGCTTGAAACTGCCCCCAAAAACACGCCGGAAATGAGCAGAACGCCGAATATTTCAAAGAAATACGAAAGGTAATAGTTAAAGAGATTGATACCGCCGAAAAACATCGTTGTTGTTCTGCCCAGCCAGACTGTTATCGGCCAAAAAATAATCATGGTGACAACAGCCGAGATGATGCCGTACAAAACACCCTCTATAAGGAACGGTCCGCGGATATAATGGTTGCCCGCCCCGACAAGACGCATAATCCCTATTTCCTCGCGTGATATGTATATGGCAAGACGGATAGTGTTGAAAGTTATAAGGATTGAAATAATAACAAGCGCCAAGGTCACGGCAAACCCGACTTTCTTGGTGCCGGCAATGATCTTATTCAGCCGGTCAATTACGGCTTTGTTTTGATGGTAGTTTATTTTGTCTATATAGCTTGAATTGGATTTGACTATTTCGCTCCCCCCCTCCAAAAAATTCACGATGCTTTCGTATTGGGTCGGGTCCTTGGCCCTGATATTCAGGGTAGCCCCGAGAGGATTATCTCCCAGCTCATCAAGCGACTGAATGATGAGATAGTCGGCGGAATGCCGTTCTTTGAAATTCTCAAGGGCAACCTCGCGCGAAGTGTAGTCCACTTTGGCCACCTCCGGCAATTTTTCGAGTGCTCCCTCTATCGCGAGCACTGTTTCTTCCGGAGCGGACACCGTGAAATAAACATTAACGTCAACCTTGCTTTTGATTTGCTCAAGCGAATAATTCAAAAGAGCGTTTAAAAGGATAAGCGAGCCGATAACGAAAAGGGTGATTGTAAAAATAAAAACAGAAGAAAGAGACACCACGCTAACTCTGGAGAAGTTAAGAATTCCGGCGCGTATTATTCTTTTGAGATCTGTCCAAATCATATAGTGATTATATCAGTTACAAAGCGTATTTCCCTTTTTGGTCGTCGCGGGTAACTTTTCCCTTTTCCATAGTAATAACCCGCTTACCCAAAGAGTCTATGACGCCCTTATTGTGAGTGGTAAGTATTATGGTCGTTCCCATGTCGTTAATCTTTTTTAAAATCTGAATGATTTCGTAGGTGTTTATAGGGTCGAGGTTACCGGTAGGCTCATCGGCTATGATCACATCGGGCTGATTTATTATGGCGCGCGCTATGGCGACCCTCTGGCGTTCACCGCCCGAAAGCTGATGCGGGAAGTTGTGCATTTTAGAACCCAAATCAACAAGTTCAAGCGCATGGGGCACATCGGCGCGGACTTCGTCATCCGCCTTCCCGGACGCCTCCATGGCAAAAGCGACGTTTTCGTAGGCAGTCTTATTCGGCAAAAGCTTAAAGTCCTGGAATATGGCTCCCAAGCGGCGGCGAAATTTTGTAAGTTCGGAATTTTTGAGACTGTCCACGTCGATTGATTCAAAAAAGACATTGCCTGAAGTCGGGCGCTCTTCAGCCATAAGCATTTTAAGAAGAGTCGTCTTGCCGGCGCCGGAATGCCCGACAATTGAAACAAATTCGCCGCCGGAAACGGTAAAGGTCACATCATCAAGCGCCATGGAATTGTCTTCGTATATTTTGGTGATTTTCTCGAAGTAAATCATTTCTTAGTGTGAAATATAGTCTATGCGGTGCTGTGCATCAAGTTAAAATCAAACTTACTTCCGCATTATACTACATCCGGCGTACTCTATACCATACATTTTTAGAGACCCTTCTCTGCTTCCATGAACTCATCCAGCTCTCCCTCCAAAAGCACAGTGTCAACGTTGGACGTTTCAACTCCGGTGCGATGATCCTTGACCATTTTATAAGGATGGAGGACGTAAGAACGTATCTGGTTCCCCCACTCCACCTCGGTCGTTTTAGATATATACATGCCTGATTCCGCCGCCTTCCTCTCGTCGTCCGCCCTTTTTACAAGTTTCCCTTTCAAAATCTGCATGGCCTTTTCACGGTTGCGTTCCTGGGAGCGCTCGGACTCCACATGAACGGCTATGTTGGTCGGTATATGAATGACACGAACAGCCGTCTCCCGCTTATTGACATTTTGTCCTCCGGGACCTGAAGACTTGCTGAATTCCACGCGCATATCCTGTTCCGGAATATCCACTTCGCCCATTTTTTCAAAATCAGGAATAACTTCCACCATAGAGAAAGACGTGTGGCGGAGTTTTTTGGCGTTAAACGGCGAGATGCGCACGAGCCGGTGAACACCCGATTCGTTTTTTAGCGTGCCATAGACATTTTTGCCCAGTATTTCTACTGTAATATTTCTGTACCCGCCATGGTCGTTCTTATTCTCGTGAATAAACTTATAATCCCAATTCTTGCGCGCAAAAAACTTTACATACATTTGGAAAAGCATACGCGAAAAATCTTCTGAATCGTCTCCGCCCGCGCCGGAAAATATAGTCATAATGGCATTGCCCTTGTCATACCTGCCGACTCCGGCAAGTTTTTCTTTTAGCTCATTGAATTCTTTTACCGCATCCTGGGCCGCGTTTTTGTCCGTCCAAAAATCAGGCAAGGACATAAGTTCCTCTATCTGACGCAGGCGTTCTTCTATTTGCTCTTTATTTTTCATTTTTTAACTTACAGACACCTGGTGTCTATAAGCAATCTTTGGAGCCGAGGGGGAGGATCGAACTCCCGACCTTCTCGTTACGAGTGAGATGCTCTGCCAACTGAGCTACCTCGGCAAATTATTTCTAGCGATTTTACTGATATAGGCGCTTGCCCGTGCTGGACCCACCAAAACAACTACCCGCCGATATTTCATGCTAACCGTTACATATTACACAAAAACAGAGACTGGTGCCAACCCAATAGACATGGGAAGTTAAGTAATATAATATGCGCTTAGCGTCAGAGAGCAGGCATTGATCTTCAACAAGACAAAGGAGGTTGAGACATGGTTAAGAACGAATCCAAGAAATTACCAGCATCAAAAACTCCGACATCCGAGATACGCGAACTTCTGGTTTCGCAGCTCCTCAGGGACCCGCACCAGCCGCGCCAGAAGTTCAAAAAGCTGGATGGGCTCGCGAGGAGCATCAAGGACCAAGGGCTTCAGCAGCCAATCGTAGTAAACTTCGCCTTTCGGAAAGGAGGCGTGGACTACTACTACATCAAAGCCGGGGAACGCCGGTGGCGGTCACAGGTAAAAGACGGGGTAAAAACCATCATGTGCGTAATTGACCCCAAAAAATACGATGGCAAGAAAAACGTCACTCGTATCCTTGAACAGGCTTCGGAAAACTCCTCGCGCCTGTCGCAAACACACGGCGAAAATGTGGAGGTAGTCCGCCTGGTGGTTGAAGAAGAGGTTGTCAAACGCGGCACCACCCACGGAGCAATAAACGCCGGATTGGTACGAGTAGCAAATGCGTTCGGTGAAAGCATTGGTTGGGCGCAAAAGTACCACACGCTTACGGGCCTGAACAAGGAACTCCTGGAAATGCTTGACGGGACCGAAAGCGATGATGGGGATAGCCGGCTAAACATGCAGACTGCCCTAGCCCTGGCCCGTGGCCCGACAGAAGAACAGACGGACATACTTGAAAGATCACGTTCCGTGTTTGAAAAAAGGGGTTACGAAGCGGGGCTCAGCTTTATCGTCAGGGAAGTGCGCAAGGTCCGTGAAGAACGCGGCGAAAAGATCCGTGGACGGCTTCATGACGCGAAAAGGAGCTTTATGCGGATTGCCGAAGGGTTGCAAAGACTTTCGGACCGCTTCCTGGGAGATCGGCGTTCTTCGGCGCACAGGGAGTACGTGGAAGCCAACATAAGGTCTTTGTCACCGCTTGAAGTGGACGAGATGTTGGGAAACATGAAAGATGCCCTAATCACCTTCGGCGACCTCAAGAAAACCCTGGAAGCGCAGAGGGAAATCCACTACAGACCCTACTCGGTCGCTAAAAAAGAGACAAGGGCGCGCCCATCTCCATAGACAAGTTTCTGTGCTGTATCAAGAAGGCTATTTCATCAGCCTTCTTTTTTGTTTAATCACTTAATAGCTCCAAGCTAAGGCTTTAGTAATGGAGCCGTTGAGCAGGATTGAACTGCTGACCTCGTCATTACCAATGACGTGCTCTACCAACTGAGCTACAACGGCTTATTAAACTTTCGACCTACCAAAACAGCTACAACGGCTAAAACAAACTTTTTTAAAAAAATATGTCTTTCGTAATTTTCCACCAAACCTTTAAAAACCTGCGCGGCCAACCGGGCTCGAACCGGCAACCTCTCGCGTGACAGGCGAGTGCTCTAACCAGTTGAGCTATGGCCGCATATTACTTTCATTCCGTCTGGTAACGGGTGCCGATGAATGGAATCGAACCATTGTCTAAGGCTTATGAGTCCTTCGTTCTACCATTGAACTACATCGGCATAACCGTAAGTGACTTGAGATTATTCGTGTCTGTCACCCACGACTACTTGTTGCGGGGCCACGAATCGAACGTGGGCCTCAAGGTTATGAGCCTTGCGAGATACCTCTTCTCCACCCCGCTATATAAACAACTTCTAACATCAAATTCGCATGTCTTCCGGCAGGCTCATAACCCCAGGTTATTCGCGCTATTAGTCCCTCCGGAGATACTTCTTCTCCACCCCGCTATGTAAACAACCCCTGACATCAAATTTTCATGTCTTCCGGCGGGCTCATAACCCCAGGTTATTCGCGCTATTAGTCCCTCCGGAGATACATCTTCTCCACCCCGCTATGTTTACGATTCACAACCTGCGATAAAAACCATAACTAAAACAATGGGGTTATTATACCCAGAAACACGGTAAATGCAATATAAATTGCGAGTTCTCTCTGTGCCGCAAACCGCCGGGCATTGGTAACAAGCCTAGATATACTTGAACTCCCTGAAAACCTTTTCATAAAGCTTTATTACTCTTTCGGCGTCTTCCTGAGTAACCTCAAATCCGATCCCCTCGTGAACAATCTGGTTGCGCATTTTATGCGCGTCCCAAGCGCTATCCAAGCTTTCAAAGTCGGCGTGTTCCGCGGCCTTTAACCGGTCCCCAAGATTTTCCCCTTCGTAACCCATCTTTTTAACCATAGCGTCCAGCATATTATCAGCCTCTATAATCGCCAGCCTCCAGTCAGACGGCTCGTCCGACTCAACGTGTTTCAGCACCACATCCCACTGCGGATTTCGGTATGGTTCATCGTCAATGGCTATATGAGCTTTTTCAAGCTTAGCCTTCTCTTCTTTCCTAACTTCATAAATCCTAACCAGGCAATAGATAATAACCGTCAAAAAAATTATCGTCAAAATCTCAAAAAATATTTTCAAAAAACCCTGAAAGCCCGATAAATTTCCAAAAAAATCGCCGGTATTTGAGACGCCCAACAACAATCCGACTATCCACGCAAAAAATTGGTAGATTTTGTAGAAGAAATATTCCAGATTTATGAATTGATTATAATCCACCCCGTAGTGAAAACGGCACCGCTCCCAATGGAGCAGAAGTCATTTTATTATTTATACGCTACTAATTCTAACATTTTAGCATTCATGTAGACTACCCCACGCTTCCAGTGCCGTTTTCTGCTACCGGGTCCGTTCCCCTTAACTTTTATTTTTGCCCTCAAACTTCTTCCCTATTTCAAACAAAGTATCCTCACCAAAATGAGACGACATTATCTGGAGCCCGAGAGGAAGTCCATTTTTTGTTTTTCCTGACGGCACCGATATGGCCGGGATACCGGCGATGTTTACAGGCACAGTAAAAATATCAGCCAAGTACATCGCCAAGGGGTCTTCTGTTTTTTCTCCTATTTTAAAAGCCGGAACCGGCGACGTCGGAGTGATGATAGCGTCAACTTCTTTAAAAGCGTCCCCAAAATCTTTAGTTATGAGCAGGCGGACAGCATTCGCTTTGTTGTAATAGGCGTCATAGTAACCGGAAGAAAGGACGTAAGCGCCTAGCATTATCCGCCGCCTCACTTCCTTGCCAAAACCCTCACCCCTGGTCTCCATATACGAAACAAGGGTGTTGCCGCCATCTTTTGAAAGACCATACCTTATACCGTCAAAACGGGACAGGTTGGTGGAGGCTTCCGCAGGCATAATTATGTAATAAACGGAAAGTGAATATTTGATATTAGGCAGTGAAATGTCTTTTATTCCATAGCCTAAGTCTTTGAGCTTTTTTATGGAATCTTCAAAATTTTCCCGAACCTCTTCATCCAAACCTTCCCCCAAAAAATCCCTCGGCACGCCGATTATTTTCGTATTTATTTTTCTTGGAACAATCATGTCGTCCGGCGCGGAAGTGCTGTCCATCCTGTCAAACCCTGAAATAGCCTTAAAGATTATTTCCGCGTCTTCCACCGTTTTGCCAAAGGGTCCGATTTGGTCAAGCGACGAACCCAAAGCCATAAGACCGTAGCGTGACACGCGTCCATAGGTCGTCTTAAGCCCCACTACCCCGCACAAAGATGCCGGCTGGCGTATTGAACCGCCCGTATCAGAACCAAGCGCGCCCAAAACGCTTCCCATGGCAACTGCCGCTGCCGAACCCCCAGATGAACCGCCCGGAACCCGCGTCACATCGTGGGGATTCCTTGTCGGACCAAACGCGGAATTTTCCGTGGAACCGCCCATGGCGAATTCGTCCATATTGGTTCGTCCTATAAACACCACCCCTTCCGCTTTTAACTTTTTGACAACAGTGGCATCATAAGGAGCCGTGTACCCCTCAAGTATCTTTGACGCCGCGGTTGCTTTTCTACCCTTGATTAAAATGTTGTCTTTTATGGCAAGCGGTATGCCTGTAAGTTCCTTAGCCCCGCCTTCATTAATCATTTTTTGGGCGGCATCGGCCTGCGCCATCACGTCATCGTAGATTTCCAGATAGGCGTGGATATTCCCGTCGCGTTCTTTTACGCATAACAATGCCGCCTCCGCAAGTTCGCGAACCGTAACCTCTTTTTTCAAAAGAGCCTCGTGCGCTTCTTTTATGGACAGGGTGTTTAAATCAATTTTCATATTACTCAAATACCTGCTTAACCTTCACGAATCCATCCTGCACGGACGGCGCATTTGAGAGTATGTCATCCGTATTGATGCCTGATTCGTGTGGTTCCCCGTCTTCGCGCATCACATTCCGCAGTTTTCCTGTTTCTTTTTCGGGAAGTTCGGCAACCACCGAATTTATTTCGGACACATACCCAAGGATAGCTTTGAAGTCCTTGAGGAACCCCTCTTTTTCTTCTTCCTTAAGCGAGAGCCTGGAGAGCTTAGCCAGTTTTTCTATTTGTTCTTTGTCCATCCGGTAGTGAAAAGTGGCATTGCTCCATGGAGAGCTCCGTTTCCACGATTTTCTAATTATGCTTATAATTTCTTGTTATTTACTATTTTATAAATCTTTAGAACCCCTATGCCATTTTCTACTACGGGGTCCACAAACGTATGTTTATCATAGCCGATTTTCCCCAAAACAAAAAGGCGGGGAATATCCCCGCCTTTCCGCAAGCAATCGGTTTAAATTAGAACTCCGTGATTGTCGGCGACAGCACCTGCAAACTGATATTTCTGGTATCCGAATATCTGGCGTTTGAACATCTCAGGGTATAGGTGGCAAAGGCGGACGGATCTGAGCGGAGTTTTACCGTTGTCATGTTGCCGGACGTTCCCACCTGCACGCTTTCGGTCTGATTTCCGTTTAGTACGCCCGAGATAACGCATCTGTCGGCTCCGGATGACCCCCAGGTCAGAGAGAATGTGCCGCCGCTCACAACCTTAGCCGGTTGGGCGGTAAAGTTGTTGATACCCACCCTAAGACAATCCGGTTCCGGGGCGCTGCAAGCTGAGCCGCAGGTAGTGTTGCCCAAAGCGGTTCCGCACTCGTTTGTCCTAAAACAACTCGTTGTAGCCTTGATTGAACCGTCAGGGCACAAAGGAGCGGTAACCGTGTGAGACACGACCGGTGATACGGTAACCCTACCGCCGGGACCGGTACAGGTGTTCCGCCAACTTTCTGTTCCAGGATTAGCCGGCGTTTCTGAACCGGACCCGCTTGTGCTTCCGGCCGGAACCTGACCGGACCATGTCCCCCAAGCGCCGCCGTTAATGCTCCTTTGCACAGTACATGATGTGTCACCGGGTGATGAACCCCAAGTGACAGGGTATGCGACTTCGGCCGGGGTAGAGGTTGTCGGTATAGAGATAGTTGGAAGAATGGCGGGGCAAGTGCTCGCTATCGGTATAACTGAACCGTCAGGACAGGTTTTTGTGGTGGCGGGGCAAGTGCTCGCTATCGGTATAACTGAACCGTCAGGACAGGTTTTTGTGGTGGCGGGGCAAGTGCTCGCTATCGGTATAACTGAACCGTCAGGACAGGTTTTTGTGGTGGGAGGACAGAGTATAGAACCTATGAGCGGTAAGCCGCAGAAAAAGCCCGGGGGCGAAGAGGAAGTAACGGTAACCCCCGCTGTTTGAGAAACTGAACCACCGGGACCGGAACATGTAATCGTGAAGGTCGTGTCAGCGGTAATCGGGCCGGAAGAAGGGGGCGGGGAAGGATTGTTCGCTGGCAGATAGACCGGACCGCCGGTGCAGATATCCGACTCGCTGTAGTCGTCGTAATAACAGCTCTCTACTGTGGCTCCAGGCCATGGGATAGGGGCGTAGCAACCGTAAGCAGCGTCTGTTGAACTCCAACTTAAGGCGGCCGTGCCGCCGCTTACGACACTTGAAGGGGTAGCTGTGAAGGAAACTGTCGGTTTGTTGTATGTGACTGAGGGAGCCGTGGTTGGGGCGCTATACGGCGCGCTGCAATAGGTAGAACCGCATTTCCAATACCAGCCGTCAATGTTAACCGTCTGGTATTTCCACTGAGGGTCCTGGCTATAAGTACAATCCCACGTATCGCCCATTTCGTCGCTACACTGCAGATATGGGGTGCTTGGCGCGCCTGAGCTGCATAGACTGCCGCTTGGAGCTGATGTGGTTGGGACTCCGTTGTCTGCTCCGCAAGCAGAAACAGAAGCAGGAGCAGAAGCGCCAGTCACGTCTACAGAACAACTCTCTGAAATTATGGTGTCTGTTCTGGAATCCTCCCAATAAGCAGTGTGCAAAAAGAACGTCGCATACTGTGTTCCGGGAGACGAGTAAGTTTTTGAGATTGAGGTCTGATATTGCGCCCAACCGCCGTAATTTGTATTACTGGTGTAATTAGGACTAGTTCCGATGTATGACCCAACTACATAGTTCCCCAGAGATATGTACGTATCTATGTCGTATTTTGACAAGCTCCAAGTGACCGTATCCCCAACCTTTGGGTTAGCCGGTGAGACCACGCACACAGAAGAACCACATTCGCCGCGTGTGTGCTCTGTCGGTGGAACACTCGCACAGCTTGCCGGCACAACTGAACCGATGTTGCCGCCGACCGAGGAGCGCTCAATGTATGAAAGCTCCGATGAATAAGGCACCACCCCGCGTGACGCAAAAAATACGGCTACAAGAACAAACAATAGGGTTGCTGCGCCAAACAAACTGCGACTCTTTAAAAGAGACTTGAGGCCATTTGAAACATATTTAGGCAGGTGTTTTTGTTTCATCTATTTTAAGAATATCTATTACTACTTTATAATAACATCTTTTTAAAATTGACAATCAAATGTTATGCACATAAGCGACTTTTACTTGGCGCCAGCATCTTGTATTAATTTTAGGTTTTGCTCTATGGATATCTTCATCGCTTTCAAACCCGTACCGTATATCCTGGGGTCATTCCCCGGATACGCCATCCCCCAGGATTCTTCCGTCATCGCTTCAGCTGTTTCTTTCGCCCGCAAGCAAGCCTCCTTTGCCCCGACAAAATCCTTCTTGTTTAAAAGTAAAGCGCAATAGGTGTTTTGCACCCAGACGTTGCGCGCAAACATCCCTACGGCAGGTTTTATTGTTTCAAGCGCCCCATCTATGTCTCCTATACGAAACTGCAGCCAGGCCTTATCGTTTCTTGCCGCCCATGTGCCGGGATGTGTTCCTATGTACCTAGAAAAAGCGTCTATCGCCTCCATCTCGCGATTCATATATCCGTAAGTAAGTCCGAGTATGTAGTAAGTGGTCGTATCGTCCGGATATGTCTCCAATTCTTTTTTTGCCTCTTCCAACGCTTTACCTAACCTGCCTTGTATAAAGTAGGTGCGGGACAACTGGTGATGTGCATAACGCGGCGGAAGACTTGAAAATATGGGACTAACGGAAGTCTTATAAAAAAACTGCGCCAACCGGACATTATAAAGCGATCTAGCTTCCCCAAAAAAAACATTGCCTATGGCGTAAGAAAGCGGGGGCACAAAATAAACAACTAAAATAAAAAGTAAAATTACGCTTATGAAAACATTCCTTGCGTTTTTGGTCAAAAACAATAAAACAGTCTTCTGCTCTTTGATATTTTTCATCACTAGCACTTAATGATAACACAAAATATAATCATAAGGGCAGAACTATTTACACCATTTGACTAAAAATAGGGTGCCATCCTTCTACCAATGCCTGTGGATAATATAGTAAACCACATATTTTATCCTTATTCTTAAGCCTTAAAATAGGTTAATATGTGATTGACTTATATAACAAAGTATGATATGATTAAACTTAGGATTCGTTCTTCACATTTGTATAGTAAGAGCGCGATCCAAGCATAAAATTTTTCAACTTGTTTTTCCTAACGGAGGCACACCATGAAAAAAATCCAAGTTTTTGCTTTTGCACTTTCGCTTTTCGCATTGTCGGCTATCGCCCAGGAAAAACCTGCGGCGACGACCGACGACACCAAAGTGGCGCAAGCTCTGACCTCACCGCCACCGGCTGTTACGGATATCCGTCCGACAGAAACCCCGAGCGGCGCCGCGATGGACGTAAAAAAGCCCATCAGCGTTCCAACCGAACTGGCTTCTGCGAAACCGAGCTCAACGGTAACCGACCTTTCAAAACCGCCAGCACTCAAGGTGGGAGATTCGCTCACCTACAGCGGGTATCGCAGCTTAAGTGACGCCCAAAACGGTCAAAGCAGCCAGTGGAATGACCCGATGGAGGTAACGGAAGTCAGGGGAAACGGTGATGTCGTTTTCTTGGTTAGCAAGAATCCCGGCAACTTCCGAATCTACAACCGCGAAGGCAACATGGTTGAGCGGCAAATGCCCGGAGGAGTGGTCGAGAAGTTTGCCCCGTCGTATGAAGAGCATGCTTATCCGCTCGAGGTCGGCAAGAAATACTCCGTAAAATCCGTATTCAATCCAAAGAATCCGGACCATAACAAAAAGGAGGTCAATTGCAAAGGAGACGGAAAAATCATCGGCTGGGAAGAAGTAACCGTACCGGCCGGGAAGTTCAGGGCCCTCAGGGTGGAGGTGTCCGGTTGGTGCAATATTTACCCGGCCGGATGGACAACGAAATACAGTACGGTGAAATGGCTCGCCCCGGAGGTAAAAATGCGGCCAGTCCTGTACAAAGCAGAAACCTCTTGGAGCGGGGGCAGTAGCGACAATATCTACTCCCTCTCTTCACTCTCACTCAAGTGAGGGGCTGGGAAACCAAGCAAACAGCGGGACACTCTCCCGCTGTTTTTTTATTAAGAAGCCAATACACCGCCACAAAAAATACTAGGGGGAGCTGGGTGAACCCAATATGTATGAATACCCTTTTGTATTCAGATATTCCCTGAAATTTTCACTTCGTTTGGCTATGGATGAAATGTCTTTTACAGTATAAAATCCATAGATGCCATCGCTGTTACTTACCTTTTTCATAGTTTTAATTATCCATGAATATTCGGTAACGTTTTGGTACGGAGACACGCCAACCATATTCTTGACTAATTCTTCAATTTTTGCTTTATTTTCCGGTGTTTCCTCTGAGAAGACAGCCATATGTCTCACATACAAATAATTCGTAAACCTAAAAAGCGAGGTTGCGTTTTCCTTGGAAATACCGTAGGAGTTCGCAAAATTGGCGCCGGTGTCTATCGATTCCACTTCGGGGAATGCACCCGCTACGCCAAACTGGCGCAAACTATCAATTGCCACTGATGTCAGATTTAGTCCAGCAAGAGTATCGTAAGATGCATATTCTAAATCCGCCTGTCCTGAATAGTTACTTTGTTTTCGGTTTTCAAGCCGATCAAGAACTATAGCAAACTGATTATGCAACTTATCTTCCACATTAGCCACTGACACTATCTTATACAAACTGCTCTCTGGGTACTTTTTCATCTGGAGATAAGCGCGACTTAATTCAAGCGATGCATTCCCCGGTATTGCGACGGAATCATTCCTGTCGCTCATAGCGATAAGGTAACTGGCAAAATATAACGACTTCTCCGGATATGTCATTTTTTCAAGCGGTATGGAGAATAAACCAGGGAAAACCGTTGCCGCTCTTTTTGTTATATCATCCATAAACTTGGATGACTCTACTGCGTTTGCCATAAAAGTGACACTACCGCCGGAGTCATAAAAAGAATGCAGCAGAAAGTACCCCGCAATACTTTTGTATGGTTCAAATTCAGGGCTTTCTGAGTCAAGAATTTTAGCCAAATATCCGGAGGTGCGGTTCCCAAAATCAAACACGGCTGACATACGAGAAGCGCCAAATAATTTTTGAGCGTCTCCTTCCGTTTTATCAGGGAGCGTAAATGCTGGAGGAATTGTTTCCATTACACTAGGGTTGGCATCAATTAGAGCGTCTGCAAAAACAGTTTTATAATCATCCGGTATGGTAGGCAATGTTACGTACCAAAAAATACCGTAAGCAACCGCCACAGCAATACCTGCCAAGAAAACACCCACTATCAAGCGCGCAAGGTGCGTCTTTGTCATTTCTTTTTTATAGGAATAGTCCATTTATTTTATATTTACAACGAACCTGTTCAAACTCTTCGCTCCTCTTGCAACGCATTCATGGCCTCAAGCCATTTCCTCGCATCAGTATCGAGTTTCGATACCCAGTCGCCAGCTTCCACACGCGAACTCTCCGACAAGCTGGTGTATATACCACCTGAAGCAAGGACATACGATTCCTGGTCGTCACTTTTTAACTCACGCACCGGGGCTTCAAACTCAACATCAACAATATCCGCGGGAATTGTATGCAAATAATCACCGGACTGCCTGGAGTTTAAAACAGAAGCATAATCCTTGCTTTCTCTTTGGTGGAAAGCTCTGGTTACCTTAAGAGTCTCCGCTTTTGGCACGATCGTCTCGTTTGGCGCCACAAACCCCATATAACTTATCTTGTGACGATTTGTTGCTGTTATTCGTAAACGCATATCGCCTGTTTCCCGAATGGCTGCTTTTGGAATTCGGAACACATTACGCGTCATTTGATAGTAGCGGGGAGAATACACATCCAAAGTGCTAAAAGAGCTTCCGTTCCAGTATTCAACAACAATAGACCTGCCTACTACCGGGAAGAAACCAGGTGTGTCTGCGGACGCTTTCTGCGGACCAAAAAGAGCTGCAAGTTCCTTGGTGTCGTTAATTGTAATTGCACCTGAGCGCAAAGACGGTACCACGGAAGAAGTCACCCCCAAAAACACCGTTATAGCCATCAATACCCCCACCTTTACAAAATCTCCCGGAGTACGCGCTGAGCCCAAGAATTCGCGCCAAGAAATGCTGTTCTTTGCTTTCGCTTGCTCAAAAATCTCCCCTAATGTCCAATCGCGATAATATGATTTTAACACTAGGTACGCTTCGGCGCCGGAGCCGGACAGTTTACCTTCAATCTCAACGATATCTTTGCCTGGCTCTATGAAACGCCCTTCCCCGTCGGAGTTTTCAAAAATCGCGATTGAATTACCGAGCGTCTCTGAGACATCTTCGCCATTCCATAAAATCCGTTGCTTTGATATGCCTTCACCCGACAGTAAGGCCTCTTTCTTAAAAACACGGACTGATTTGAACCCTGAATCAACCAAAAGTTCGGCATCTTTGTTATAGACAAAACGGGAAAGTGTCATGTGGTCTATATAACTTTCCTCCGGTTCTACTTCCTTGATACGAAATGACAGCCTGCCATCTTTGGGCTTGAACAAATTCTGGATTTTATACAAATCGCCAACAACCCCAC
>JBAZYZ010000008.1:0-29941 GCA_041659085.1 Minisyncoccota bacterium | reverse complement strand
CCGGAGTATTTTGTTCAAGGAATATAAACTGCCATGAAAACATTCAAAAACGCAATCAGTCATGATGGTCAAAGATGTGATGTTTTCTATTCGCGCGCCGATACGTTTGACGACATTCCGGACGAGTTTATATTAAAAGCCCACGCAGTTTGTTTTTGGAACGGAAAAATGTTGTTGGTGGGCCACTCTGATTGGAATATATGGGGTATTCCGGGCGGAACTCGTGAGCCCGGAGAGGCTATCGAGCAAACGATGGCCAGAGAGATTCAGGAGGAGACAAATTGCAGGGTGGTGGATTATAAACCAATCAGCTATCAAAAAGTCGTTTCTCCCAACGGCGATGTTCACTATAGAGTGCAATATTTTTGCAACATTGAGCCTATTGGCGAATTCAAATCCGACCCGGCGGGAAACGTAAACAAAGTTCTTTGGATTGATCCAAATGAATATGATAAATATATTGAATGTAGAGAAATCAGGGCGACTGTTATAAAACAAGCAATATCTGTATATAGAGATATGTTATGAAAATACAGAGAACTGATGAAAAGATAATAAGAGTCACCGTAAGCAATGAAGATTTTAATTTGGACGAATATTCTGACGATCTTATTTATTTGGAAAAACGGAATATCCTGACATTCGGCGACACTAATTTCAGAGTACTTGAAAAATTTTTCCTAAAACACGGGTATAGCCCCGAATCGTTAAATCTTTGTTTTGACGACGACAAGTCAATTGGCTTGGAAATGCCTAAGACTTGGTATTTAAATAAAGGTAAACACGCGCTATCCATAGCAGCGTATTATAACTACCTGAATTTCCATGGAATTGTCGAGAATAAAAACCTGGAGACGTTTAATAAAAAAATAGTCAAAGATTATGGACGGATAGCGTGCATAGAGGTCTATTTTGAGAAAGAGTTAAAACAATTTCTCGATACCAATAAAATAAAATACTTCGGTACGCCAAGGACACTGACTGAATGTGTGAGGTATCTTGAGGGCTGGGATTTAGAAAAATACCCAAGGCTAAAAGGATACGCGACTTTTTCAAAGTTCATTGAGTTTTGGTCACGGTTAAATTTTCCGCACTTTAATGTTGAAGAATGGCATTTGGGTAAGGAAAAATCAAACAAGATTAACAAAAATGGATTAACCAACGTCAGAAAAGCAGTAAGGTATTTCTGGGAGAATCATTTGATTAATGCCCGCAAAAATATTTCAGCCGAAGATATTGAAATTGACATATTGGGGGGAGACAAGTTTCATAAGATCAGGCAACCCGAACTAATACTTATGTCAGAAGATTTATTTTCAAAGGACAACAGCGATTGTGAGATTTTTGTGAATCTGACAAGAAGACTTTCAAGAGAAAAAATTTTCTTTTCAAAAAAGAAAAATAATTTTGCGGAAAAAAACGCAAAAGCAGCAAGGGCGATATACCCCAATGCCATAATCGTTCTGATTGAAAACGACATGTTTTCCCGCAGAAATTTCTCCCTGATGAATCCCATAAAACAGTCGTTGAATGAAGATGTTGTTGTCGCGACTAAAGTTCTGAGGCAAGTTTTGGAGGCTTATTTCAAGAGCTAAATACATGGACGAAACATGCACCATTAACATGTTGAAAAAATCAGCGGATAAAATTGGCGCGTATTTGAAGCTGGATACTGAAAGACTTGACGATGTTTTACGCAATGCCGTTGTCCGGGAAAAATCATCTGGGTATAATAATCAAATATGTATTGTTGATTTTTTCGATAGCAAGGGAGGCAATCTTGGCGGTATTTGTCTCAAGCGCGCCTTAAGCAAGGAGACGCAGTCAAGTTTGGTCATGGAGGCCGATATCATGGAGTTATTTTATTTGAATAAAGTGGCCTGTCCAAGAATCCTGGATTTAAATACTCTGGAAAATAATACTGTATATATTGTTATGGAGGCGGTAAAAGGCAATCCTGTAAATCTCTTTGACTTGAGTTCCAAAAAGATACAAACAATCCTAGACCTAATACGGCTTCACGAATCAAAATTGGCGCGCGGCATACGGAATTTGCGTTCATTATCTCCGATTGGGAACTTGCGCGGGGTGATGGATTTCGAGAACAAGGTGCTTATGTTGCTGGCAAAGCACGTGCCGGGATTTAGTTTGGAAGACTCTCTGGGTTTCCTGAACGTTTACCTAAATGATGAACAGACCATAAGGAGGCGTACTATAGTTACAGACAGATCGTCCGATAATATCTTTCAAGATGAAAATGGTAATATCGTACTTATTGATTTTTCCACCATCAGAATCGGTTCACAATTTGATAATTGGATTCAGCTTATCGATGACCCGCGCGCCAATTTTTATTTCAAAAGAGAAGACTTAATAAAAATGTTTTTTGGAAGAAACAAACTGGACGCCAACATCCTTAACTCATTTCAAGCTGCCTCGGTATATACAAACTTATTGCAGGGGATATTCACGTATGAAAAAAATCGCAATCTGGCAGCGGGTTATTTCAAGAACGCCAATAAGTCATTTATGAAATTAACAAATAAAAAAAACATGCTAATAAGGGTCAACCATTAGCATGTCTGCAGTACGAGCTTGATTTTGTCCTCAATCTTCTGTTCAGCATGAAGATCGACAACTGGGATTTTCCCAAAATCGACAACAGTCTGATTCCGGGTGTCGGAGAGCAGCCGATCCGAGATTATCTTATCGGTGTCCCCCCGTTGGCGCATTCTCCGTATTTTCAATTTCTCGCCTATGGATATGCGGACAACGACAATGTTCCGACATCCCAAGCTGACCAACTTACTGACTCCGGTCGGTCTTGATGTTAGAAGCAGGTTTCGTGTCGCGTGGAACAAATCCAGCTTTCTGGTGCCGTAGTAGAAACCGTCAGCAGTCCTCTTTGTAAGCACGAGATTTGGATTGCAAATGAAATATTCTTCGGGGAGAAAATGATAATCCACCGCGTCTATTTCACCTGCTCTGGCGGGCCTGCTTGTGCAGGTAACAACCTTTTTGAACTGTTCCGGGTATCTGCCGGAGAGTTCGGTGATGAGCGTCGTTTTCCCGCTACCGCTTTCACCAATAAAAACCAGTAGATTTTTCACTTTTCTGACTCCTTCCGTTACTAAAGAACCATGAATTTAACTCTACCGAACCCCGTGTCATCATGCAACACTTGGTAAAATTTCCGCAAGTACCAATATTTCCATGTTTTTGTTATATTTATGGGAAGTATGAATACTCAGGAATCGTTTGAGGGGGAGATTCAAGGAGAGGAAGAAGCGCG
This sequence comes from Minisyncoccota bacterium, assembly GCA_041659085.1. GTDB lineage: Bacteria > Patescibacteriota > Minisyncoccia > Phycocordibacterales > VMEP01 > JBAZYZ01. Next base: position 26,649 of record JBAZYZ010000008.1, on the reverse strand, counting down.
GAGTATAGCCGAAAACGGCCGATACGAGGGCATTATCGGAGAACTTTTAAGCAAGGGGTTGCTTGAGGGTTGCGTGAAGCGCACGCAGGCGGAATTCAGCGCGCGCATTGAGGCGTCCGGTTTTGCGCCTGCGTCCAAAGATTGGGAAATGCTTACCGTGATGCGCTTGTTCCACCACGATACGGCAGAGCACTGTGTTCGCACGTTTGAAATTCTTTCGTATAAAATTCACGAGACGCTCATAGGACCCAGTGGCACCCCGGTTAACTTGAGTGATAATATTGTCGCGGAGGGGGTTAGCATTCCGGAATTTTTACGCGCAGCCTTGCTGCATGACGTCGGGAAAATCGTAATTCCCCGTTCTGTTCTGGATAATCCGATTTCAAACACGAAATGGTGGGATATTTTGGGCGCGGAGGTTCATCTGTCCGGACATGAGGCTGAGGCGGTTCGCGCCCACATATCCGAACTCTCCGGATCGCCTTTCAATCTGGCTACGTACAGGGAAGATTTAAGCGCGCGCGGGGTGCGCCCGATTCAAGTCTGTCCGGTCGGGGCGGTTCTTTCCATGGATGAGCTTGATGATTTGGCTAAGCGCGGTTTTTCGGCTGAAAGTACCATCTCAGAAATAATGACGGCGCATGAAGAAGAGTCGCGCCGGATTCTGGAGACCCACGGTCTTTTGGCGGAGGCAAAGCTTGCCGGCATGCACCATAATTATTCCCGCAAACCTCTTGGCGGGGAAATATTGTCGGTGGGAGCGCTTCAGGTCGGAGCTGATGTCGTTGGAATTTCCATGGCGGATATCATCCACTTAGCTGACGTGACTGACGCTCTTTTAAATCCGCGTTCGTACAAGAAAGAAGGGGTGCCGTTGCCGAAAGTGTTATCGGTGCTGGTGGAGCATGCCAATAGCGGAAAGGTAAGCAGGGAGATGACGTATATGTGGATAAAAAGCGAGCTTGCGAAAAGTGGTATTTCTGAAGCTTACAAAGCGGGTTTCGCGGATGATTTGCGCGCAATAGATTCATTCCTTCATGGAGAGGAGGTGGAGGCTAAGGGGAAAATCATGCGCAGGGCGGCTTAGCGGGGAATTCTTGCACATCGCTGCTCCGCCGGGCGCGTCCGGTTAATCCCGCACAACGACTTGAGTGCCGACATTGGCCCATCGGTAGAGTTTTTTTGCCTGCTCGGGCGGCAGGTTTACGCAGCCATGTGACCATGGTTGCCCGAATTTATCGTGCCAATAAGCGCCATGGATGACACCTCCTTGTTCGGTGAAGTATAAATTCCACGGAACTCCCGGAAGGTCATAGTATTGGTCACTGACGCCAGGCAATGGACCCTGCATATATCGGCTTGGAGTTTTTTTGTATATGGTGAAAATGCCTCGGGGCGTGGGAGTAAACTCCAGTCCTGTTGAGATGGGTTCTTTCATAAACAGCGTCTTGCCTTCATAGGCGTAGAGCATTTGTTCCGAACGGTCTACAAGAATCCGTTTTGTACTTGAAGCATACGTGCCATTTTCAAGCGAAATATTTCCTTCGTCCAGAAGTGACTGCACGAATTCCGCTGCCACAAAATAATCTCCGGTTACGCGTTCCGGGTACCATAACCAGTCGTCAAATGTTATTTTGTACCATTCCCGCCCGTTTAGTTTTGTAACACCGGATGTCTCAAGTATCATTCCGTTACGCAATTTGCCCGCAACCGGGTATTCTTTACCCGGACCTGACCGCATGTTTACGCATGTTCCTTCGAAATACGGTCCGCACCCCCCAAGAGTTTCTAGATATTCCGAAAGTTTGGGCTCGGTCAAGGCGAGCGTCTGCGCTCCTGTTTCTTTAGGCGTTTGGGTTGCAACCGACGTGGAAATTTTTTCTCCCCCCGGGGATATAAAAAGGTATAAGGCCGCTGACAAAACTATGACGATGGTAGCGAGGACCATCTTGTGAGTTCGAATCATACGCATGGCGGCATTTTATACGATGCTCTTATTATGTTGTCATTATCTCATAGTTTCCGGCCTCACCCTATAAAACGGTTATCTTTCAGTCCGCAATAAGTTACAATGTTGTAAATATGACCAGTCTTCAGAAAAAGAAAAACACAGATGCGGGTTTTTCCGCAGGACGCAAGGGCGGCTTGCTTGAGCCTTATAAACTAGCGTTTCTTGAGAGCGGGAATATACTTTCACGCCATCTTTTTGTGTTCGTGAATGCGGTTATCTTTTCGGTGGTAGCCCTCCTTTTTGTTTTTGGAGACACGAAATCGGCCGTCTTTCTGGGTATTATTGTGTTTTTTAACGTTTTTGTCGGGATAGCCCAAGACTTCAATGCCCGCGTTTCACTGGAAAAACTGCAGTTACTTACGGCGGTACGATTTGTTCGCGTGAATGAAGATGATTCCGAAGAAACGGTATTTCCGGACGAGATAAAAGTTGGTGACCGTATTTTGCTCAAATCCGGAGACCAGATTCCATGTGACAGTGTAATCATTGAGTCTAATTCTCTTGAGATAAGCGAAGCGTTGCTTACCGGAGAATCAGATTCCCTTGCAAAAAAAGTCGGAGAGGGCGTGCCTGCCGGAGGCATAATAACGGCCGGGACGGGTTCCATCCGTATTAAGACGCTTTACGCGGAAAGTCGTATAGCGAAGATGACGGCATCATCCAGGAGGTACACGACAAATCCGAGCCCCATACAGCGTTCCGTCGCGAAGATAATAAAATATTCCAGCTATGCTCTCGCCGCAATTCTTGTATTTGTCGCGTACCGGGGATATGTCACAGGTGAACCCATAGAGGCTATCGTAAAAAATGCCGGCGCCTTGGCGAGCATTATTGTCCCACAGGGATTGATTGTCACCGCCACGCTTTTCTTCGCTTTTGGCGCGGCAAGTTACTCACGCCGCCATGTTCTATTCCAGGATATTAATGCTACGGAAAAGTTGGGGCGGATTAAAAATCTCTGTATGGACAAAACCGGCACGCTGACTGAAAATTCTCTTGTCGTTGAGGAGATGAATATTCCCGTGGGCATGGCAAAAGAGGTTGCTGGTTCGCTTACCCTTCTTTACATAAAAGTATCCGGTGAATCGTCGCAGACAATCAACGCTGTTAAAAAGTACCTTTCGGAGTGGGATGAGGATAAAGACGAAACTGGTCCGGAGATACTGGATGTACTTCCTTTTTCTTCGTGGAGACAGTATGGGGCCATTACTGTAAAAGGGCGCGCCGGTCCCGAGATGATTATTACCGGCGCGCCGGACTTGCTCCTTCCTTATCTTGCAAAAGACAAAGAAAAGAATGACCTTTTGGAATTTATAGAAAGGAATGCGCGTGAAGGCAAACGCTTGCTCACGGTTTTCCGTTCTCCGGGGACAGATATACAGAAAGCATTTTCCGAGAAAACGTTTTTCTTGGTTTCAACTTTTGTGTTTAGGACAGGTTTCCGCGAGGGGGTGCGCGACGCAATAAAATTTTTCCAGGACCGCGGGGTGCGGATACGGATTATTTCCGGCGACAATTTGGAGACGACACGCGCGGTGGCCAGTTTGGCGGGAGTTGCACGTTCAGACCTCACAATAACGGGCTCGGAGATGAAAGAATGGAGCGAGACTGATTTCGCGGAAAAGACGAAGAATTACAGTATATTCGCCCGTGTGCTGCCGGAGCAGAAGGTTAAGCTTATTGAAGCTCTAAAGCACGATGGCTTCACGGCAATGGTTGGTGACGGCGCCAATGACGCGCTCGCCGTCAAGATTTCCAATCTTGGCGTGGCGATGTTTGACGGCGCCAAGGCGACAAGGCAGCTTGCGGCCGTAGTGCTTATGAATAACAGTTTTTCAGCGCTTCCGGGAGCGGTTAAATTGGCCGATAATTTTATCGGTAATATTGAAGTTTTCGCAATGACCTTCCTAAGCCAGAGTTTTTTGGGATTTTTCTTTTTTACTATTGTGAGTTCATTTGGGTATATGTTTCCGCTTACACCGCTTAATGTTACGCTCATTAACTACTTTGCCGTTGGATTGCCCGGCATTCTTGTCGTTTATTGGGCCGTTCGTCCCAAGGGGGACATTCCCCCCGCGAGCAAACAGGGTTTCTTGAAGCGGGTGGTGCCTATTGCTGCGTGGCTTGGGGCGATTGAGGCCATAGGAGTCGCTTCCGTGTTCGTTTTTAGTCCGGATTATCTTAAGACTTCGGAAACAAACACTCTGGTTGTGCTTGCTTTTATGATTTTCGGGTTGATATTTTTCATATTTGCGTCAAGTATCCGCCATAAGATTACGTTGGGTATCCAGAAATTACAGGTCTTGGGACTATGCGTAGCCGAACTGATGCTCGGGGTGTTTATTTCCAGCGTGCCGTTTCTCACCGATTTTTTTAATGTGGATTATCAATACCCTAGCCCGGGAGATATGGGAAAATTCAGCATAATTATTGCCGTTTCAAGCCTGGCGTTGTACGTTTTTGTTAAGTTGTTTTTTAAGAAGGAGTTGACATCAAATAGGTAGTTATTAAAATGTAGGCGTATGATTAAACTCAATATGTCGTACAAAAAACAAGCAGCTGTTATTTTAGGCGTTATCATTCCGGCTGTTTTGTTGGCATATCTATTGGCGGAAAATTATCGGTTGAAACGCGACCTGGTCAAGAACACAGTTTTTTTATCCGACTTGAATAACCAACTTAAGAGCCTCGATGCTTCGGAAGAGAAAAATAGCGAAACATTACGCCGTCTTATATTGACCAGCGAGTCAAAACAAAATCAGCTCACAGACACAGTGACCAAAACTACGCCGTCTGTCGTTTCGATCGTTATTTCCAGGGAAGTTCCGCAGCTTGAGGTGTCTTACGTAAATCCGTTTGGCGATGACCCGTTTTTCAGGAATTTTGGAGTCCAAGTTCCCGTTTATACACAGAAAGGAATTGAGAAAAAAGAGGTGGGCGCAGGCAGCGGTTTTATTGTTTCAAGCAACGGCTACATACTGACCAATAAACATGTAGTCTACGACGACGCGGCCGAATACACGGTTCTCCTTTCAAATGGAAAGCAGAAATCAGCCACAGTTGTTTACAGGGACCCAAACAACGACGTTGCGGTTATAAAAATAGAAGGAAGCGTTTACCGGCCCTTACCCCTGGGTAATTCCGACATTCTCAAGGTGGGAGAGACCGTGGTTGCTATCGGGAATGCTCTGGGTGAATTCAGCAATTCCGTTTCGGTAGGGGTGGTTTCCGGCATTGGACGGACCATAGAGGCTCAAAACCAGGCTACCGGCGCGGTTGAGGAGTTAAAAAATATTATCCAAACGGATGCGGCCATAAATCCCGGCAATTCCGGCGGCCCGCTCCTTAATCTAAGCGGCGAAGTTGTGGGGATTAATGTGGCCACCGCCTCCGGGTCCAATAGTATCGGGTTTTCAATACCCATAAACACCCTGAAAAGCGTTATTGGCAAGTACTTAAAATAGGACGCGCAAAAGGAGCTAAATAGATATTTGTGTTAAAATGGAAATACTAAAAGGTATTTTGGCGTTTATGTCGGAAAAATCGCTCAAATTTGTTTTGGTGGCATCGCTTTTGTTCGCGGCTTTTGGCGCGGACGCGGCTGTTAAGGCTACCCCGAAAACCGTTGTGAAAAAACCGGTTGTCCCACCCCTTGAAGTTTCCGGATGGATTCCTTACTGGCGTACCGCGACCGGCACAGCTACGGCCCTTGCGCACCTGGATGCGTTTACGGAAATAAATCCGTTTGGTTACACGATGAAAAATGACGGCACTCTGTACGACGCGATGAAAATAGACGAAGAGCCATGGACGACATTGATAGCTGAAGCCAAAAAGAAAAAAATCCGTGTTGTTCCAACCGTGATGTGGGCAAATGGAGACGCTATCCACCGTGTTTTGTCTAACACGAAAACACGCATCGCTCTTGAAGATGAAATTGCGAATCTGGTCAAAGAAAAAGGCTTTGACGGTATTGACATTGATTTTGAAGGCAAAAAAGCCGACACTAAAAAATATTTTGCCACTTTCCTAAAGGGCCTTTATCAGAGATTGGGCAAGAAGTGGCTGATGTGCACCATTGAAGCCCGTACTCCGCTTGACGCTCGTTACGACACAATCCCCAAAGATATCCGCTATGCCAATGACTTTGTCGCCATCAATAAATATTGCGACCGGGTGCGGTTCATGACTTACGACCAGGGAACTATTGATGTGAAACTAAACCGTGCCCGCGCGGCTCCATATATTCCGGTTGCCGACCCGGCATGGGTGGAAAAATCAATTGCTCTTGCCGCGCAAACTATTTCAAAAAAGAAAATAGCCATTGGTATCGCCACTTACGGTTATGAATACAAAGTGACGAAACTTTCAGAGTACGGTTATCGCTATGATTTGGAGTGGGCGTTAAACCCTAAGTACGCGACTGATTTGGCGGCATCACTCGGCATTACGCCGCAAAGGAACAGTTCCAACGAAATAGGTTTTATGTATACCCCGACCACGACTGCGGCTACGGTTGATGCTGGAAACAGTATCGGTCAAACAATACCGACTTCCACGGTGGCCCAAAACGCGCCCGGGATAAACATAAACGGTCCGGTAAATATCGTCTGGTGGAGCGACGCCAAGGCCATAAAAGATAAGGTGGATTTGGCGAGAAAGCTTGGCGTGCGCGGTGTGGCTATTTTCAAAATAGACGGCGGCGCGGACCCCGGGATGTGGGAGGCGTTGAAATAAAAATTTAGGCATACAAACCCCCACACGGAACTTGTGCGTTTTTAAGTATTCATATAATCTGAAAAGTCATATGTCTTCAATCTTAAAGAAAAAAGCGGAGAAAATTTTGGCACAGGCTGATGTAAAAATAGACGGCGACAGGCCGTGGGACATTGTTGTAAACGATGAACGTTTTTACAAGAGAGCGTTATTGGGGGGTTCGCTCGGCTTAGGTGAATCGTATATGGACGGCTGGTGGGATGTTAAAGAGCTTGACGCTTTTTTCTTTAAAGTTTTGCGCGCGCGTTTGAATGAACGAGTAGGTTCCTTGCGGGAAAAGATCATTTTTTACGGCGTAAAGGTTTTAGTAAACCATCAGTCCAAAACACGGGCCTTTGAAGTGGGGGAACGGCATTACGATATAGGCAACGATTTGTATCAGACAATGCTCGACAAAAGAATGACTTATACCTGCGGATATTGGGATAAAGCAAAGACGCTTGATGAAGCGCAGGAGCACAAACTGGATTTGATTTGCCGTAAACTAAATCTGCAAAAAGGGCAGAGGGTTCTGGATATAGGCTCAGGCTGGGGAAGCTTTGCCAAATACGCGGCGAAAAAATACGGCGTTTCGGTTGTCGGAGTAACCATCTCCAAAGAGCAGATGGTTTTGGCACGTAAGTTATGCGACGGTCTGCCTGTGGAATTCCGTCTGCAGGATTACCGGGATATAGACGAAAAGTTTGATCATATAGTTTCTGTGGGAATGTTTGAGCACGTAGGTTACAAAAATTACCGCACATATATGAAAGTGGCGGAAAGGTGTTTAAAGGACGGCGGCCTCTTTCTTCTTCACACGATCGGGAGCAACAAATCTGTTGTGGCTACCGACCCGTGGATAGACAAATATATTTTTCCGAACGGAATGCTGCCATCCATAAAACAGATAAGCGGGGCGATTGAGAATTTATTCGTGGTGGAAGACTGGCACAACTTCGGCGCTGATTACGACAAGACGCTTATGTTTTGGCGCGCTAATTTCATCAAGCATTGGCCGGAACTCAAAAGTGAATATAGCGAACGTTTTTACCGCATGTGGAATTACTATCTCTTATCCTGCGCGGGTTCATTCCGGGCGCGCGAGAACCAGCTTTGGCAGATTGTGCTTTCTAAAAACGGGGTGGAAGGGGGATACAGGGCTGTACGGTAAAACGCGGGCAATTATGGTTTTCCCCACTGGCGGCATTACATACTTCCTTTTAATTTACTATAATTAAGACGTTGAAATATCAGAATAATTAATTATTTTTTTATGCTTACATATCAAAAAGTTTCTTTGTTTTTGCTGCGCATGACACTCGGCTGGTATATGTTGTACGCAGGAGTTCCCAAGGTTTTGAACTCGGCTTGGTCGGCGGCCGGCTATCTGGAGGGAGCAAAGAATTTTGCCGGTTTCTATGATTTCTTCCTGACACCCGGAATGCTTCCCGTCACCAATTTCATGAATGCCTGGGGCATCACTCTAATAGGAGTGTCACTCGTCCTCGGTGTTTGTGTCAGGTGGAGCTCTATTGCCGGCATCCTTCTCATGGTTCTTTATTATTTTGTCCTGCCGTTCCCGAAGCAGGATATTCACAGCTATGTCGTTGATTCCCATTTTATAAACGCAGTTGCTTTCTTTATCTTGTTTTCTTTTGACGCTGGGCGCGTTTGGGGTCTTGAAGAAAAGGTCAGGCGGCTTTTTCGCAAAGGATAAACAACATGGTTTTTTTGTAAAAGTCCGGACATGTCCGGACTTTTGCGTCTATACCAAACGGACTGTATAATGCTTGGGTACAGTTTTAAATTGTAAACTCTAATCTGATAAAATATTATGAATAATATACCGACAAAAGTTCCGCAGGTTGTCTTTAAAACCCGCGTGAGAGACGAAAGCGTGGAAGGGGAGAACCCCTTTCGCTGGCAGGATGTTTCCACCGGTGAGATTTTTAACGGCAAGAAAGTGGTGGTTTTCTCGCTGCCGGGGGCTTTTACGCCGACTTGCTCGTCTACGCATCTTCCGGGGTATGAGGCCAAGTACGATGAATTTAAAGCTCTTGGTATCGAGGAAGTTTACTGCCTTTCCGTAAATGACGCTTTTGTAATGTTCCAATGGGCAAAAAGTTTGAACATAACTAAGGTTAAACTTATTCCGGATGGTTCCGGCGAGTTCACCGAAGCCATGGGTATGCTTGTTAAGAAGGACAACCTCGGTTTCGGTTTGCGGTCATGGCGATACAGTATGTATGTCGTAGACGGGGAAATCAAAAAAATGTTCATTGAACCCGGTAAGTCGGATGACTGCCCAACCGACCCGTTTGAAGTAAGTGATGCTGATACGATGATAAAGTACTTGAAAGAGATAGCATAGATAAGATTTTACAAAAATCCCCGGCATCTAGCCGGGGATTTTTTTGATAGGCCTGGACTATTTAACAACTAACGTTCCATACATCCCCATGGAGCGGTGGCTCCCGACTGAACAATAATACTCAAAAGATCCGGCTTTATCCGCCGTAAACTCAACCGCGCTTTCGTTCCCGCCCTGAATTTTCGGTGTTGCTATATTGTATTCGTCAATTTTAAAATCGTGGAACCCGTCTTCGTTTTTAAACGTTATTTTCACTCGATCTCCCTTGCTGACTGTTATCGCAGACGGAACAAATGAGAAATTTTTGCCTGTTATCAGAAATTCTTTTACAACTCCAGCTTCAATTGTTCCGCTTGAATTTTCGGCCGGAACCACAGTTTCAACAACGGAAGACTCTTCACTTCGCGAGCCTTGGTCGGTGTTTAATGTTGGCGTTTTATTTGAATTCTCATAAAACCACGCCCCAACACCGATAACTACGAGGATGACAATACCTGAAACTATTTTATTTATTCGCATATTTTTTAGTTTATTTTTAATTTTTTTGTACCTCAATTAGTTTAACTGACCGTTAAACTTTACCACGGAATATGACATGAGGTACAGTCTCCCCACTTATTTATGCGCCTTTTCCGGTGTTTTCTTGCGTATTTGCACGCGGGAGGTTTTTTTGATAGACTGGTCGGGTTAATATGACTGTCAAAACATCAAGCAAAATAGACGAAATGCATTCAGCCGGAGCCCACTTCGGCTATACACGCACGCGTCGCCACCCATCGGTCAAGCCTTACGTTTTGGGTACCAAGAATCGTGTTGATATATTGAATCTGGAGAAAATTGAAGAAGGGTTGGATAAAGCCAAGGAATTCGTGAAATCTCTTGCTTCTACTGGTAAAGTCATTATCTTTGTTGGAGCCAAGCCCGAAGCCAGAGATGCCATCAAGAAAGCGGCGGAAGAATTGGGTCAGCCGTACGTTATTGAGCGCTGGATTGGCGGGACCCTTACGAATTTTCCTGAAATAAAGAAGCGTATTGATAAACTCGCCAAACTCCTGGAAGAACGCGAAAAAGGTGCTACGGATGTTTACACCAAGAAAGAGCGTCTCCTCATAGACCGTGAAATTGCCAGACTTGAAAAATATTTTGCCGGACTAGCTTCACTCAAGAATATTCCTGCGGCGGTTTTTGTTGTCGATTCAAAGAAAGAGCATATAGCCGTAAAGGAGGCGAAACTTATGAAAGTTCCTGTTATAAGCATTTCTAGCTCCGATTGTGATTTGAAGCAGGTTACATATCCTATAGTCGGAAATGACTCCTCTTTGTCCAGTGTTGCTTTTTTTGTCAGTGAGATTGTTGAATCGTACAAGGAAGGCATCAAGGCAAATAGCCAAACAGCGGAATAGCAGAGTAGCTTAAAAACTATTTAACCGTTGGTTATTTTTATTATTTAATTACTCAATTATTTACGATGATAACTACCGAACAAATCAAAGAGTTGCGTGACATAACCGGGGTTTCCGTAATGCAGTGCAAAAAAGCGCTTGAAGAGGCTGGTGGGGACAAGGACAAGGCTATTTTGATACTGAAGAAAAAGAGCCGTGACGTAGCCGACAAGAAATCAGGACGGACATTGGGAGCCGGCGCGGTGCAGGCTTACATACACGCGAGCGGCACGGTCGGGGCCATGGTGGAAATTATGTCCGAGACTGATTTCGTCGCCAAGAACGAAGAGTTCAAAAAAATGGCTTATGATATAGCCATGCATGTTGCGGCGACTAACCCCGAATACCTAAGAACCGAAGATATCCCGGAGGAAGCCACAAGTGCGGCGCGTGAGATGTTTGGAAAAGAAGTTGACGCGCAGGGGAAAAAGGATGATGCTATGAGAGAGAAGATACTTATAGGCAAGTTGAATGCTTACTTTGCCGAGAGAGTGTTGCTTTCTCAACCGTTTGTAAAAAATAGTGAGGTGACCATTTCCGGTCTATTAGACCAGGCTGTGCAGAAGTTCGGCGAGAAGATAGAACTTTCCCGTTTTGTGCGTTTCTCTATATAAAAAATTATGTTCGTCCCGGTGACGTTTCTCCTAATATCCGCCATGGCCATTGTCATAATGGTTTTATTTAGGGTGTGGGAAATCCACGCGGGTAGAATCGTTGTGCGCGAAGAATACATTCCGGAAACTTTTTTTTCTATTGACCGTATGGAAGCGTCAGTCGATGAGTTTTTTGGAAAAATGAAAATCTATTCTCTGCGCGCCGTTGTTTTTGGCATTTCTCACGCAATAGTTTTTCTACGTCACGCGCGCAAAACAGCGTTACGTGAATGGTCTACGATTGCGCCGCGTTTGTCCAAGCACCTTAAAAATTTTCCCCATTTTTCAAATTTGCCTCATCACTCGGCCGGCTCATCTTTTTTTCTGAAAGATATTTCAGCGCATAAGGAGGAGGTAAGGAGGGAGAACGGGTATCATGAGAAGTGATAGATAATTTACAATAATAAAAACACCGGTTGACTGTAGCGGTTTTCCCTTGTAAATTGTTACTGGTTGTTTGTTGATTGTTTTCGATATGCCGCCTTAGCTCAGTGGTAGAGCAACGCTTTTGTAAAGCGAAGGTCCTCGGTTCAAGTCCGAGAGGCGGCTCCAGGATTATCTCTCGTTTTCGTTTTTTTGCGTGGGTTAACCGTTCGTTATGTGTGGTTGTATAATTTTTTAAGTTTTTCGAGTCCACGGTGCAATTGCACGGCGATTGCGTTTTTTGATTGTCCTGTAATAAGTGACATTTCTTTAAGGGATAAATCTTGCGTATATTTCATACGCATTACTTTTTTGTATTTTTCAGGGAGGCGCTGGATTAAAAGAAGTGCCGCCTTCCCGTCTAGAACATCTAAAAGGCGCTCGGAGTGGTCGTGGCGGTCGGCTTCCGGTTCAAAACCTTTTTCCAGAAGGACATCAAGTGAAGTTGTTTTATGTTTCCTATATTCATCCACGATAAGGTTATTCAAAACATGATAAAGAAAAGCCTTCATTACTTCAATCTCTCCTCCTTTAACGAGATACTTCCATGTTTTGAGAAATGTGTCCTGCACCAAATCTTCACCGATCGCGCGGTCGTGTACCTTAAAAAATGCAAAGGAATTAAGCCCTTTCGCGTAATCTTGATGGGCTACCGTCATCACTTTGTGGTGCTGTATATTCTGTTTATGTTTTTTGGTCGGCATAAATTAGTTTACAGATGCCATATTTGATCACGTGGATACTTATATGGGGTTGTGAATCGGGTGTGTAACCATTTTTCTGCTTTCAAGATTAAGCCGTTTACGGCAATATATTATTACAAAAATATTACAGTAGAACCAGAATAGCGGAGTTATGTCTATATTATCGCGTCTGGAATCAAGTCTTGTTGGCAATATTTCATTACGATGATATTGCGCCAGAGAGGATATTAACATTTTAAATATACCACATTGTTTATTTAATAGCAAGTACATGCGGCTTACTAGCCACAAGTCTTATTATATTTGCAACACCGCGTTCAGTTATCCCGCACCATCATAAGGCCGCGCTGTCGTTTACTGTTTGTAATGACCGTAGTTATTAATCGGCTCCAGTTAGTATAGATACAATTTTGTATTTACTTGATTTTATAAGCATATGAACCACAAAGGATTCATCACACTTCTGCTCCTCACACTTGTTACCGCCCTCTTAATTGGAGGCGTAATCTATGCTTACGTACGCAATAGACAAGGGAATCAGCCCGCGGTAGCGGTAGCGGACGCGGCCACTTTGACCACTTCAATAGTGCCGGCTTCGACTTCCCAAACTTCAAATTGGAAGACATACAGTAATACAAAATTTAACTACTCTATCAGATATCCAGATGACTTCACTTTAGTTTTTGAATCGCCGTATGAGTATCCGAGTTACTTAATCATGGCTTTTGGGTCGTCGTATGCTCCGATAACATCAAATCAAAGCCCCTCTTTTAGTTTGGTGAATTTTAAGTTTGATTCCGATACTTTCAAGGGCTTTAGTTACGGCCAGATAATGATTAAAGGGGATATATACGCTGATTTAAAGTGCCATGGGGAATTGATTGGTGATTCGAATGCTCAGGAGACAACCATTGATGGTGTAAGAATGATGAAATATATTTATCGCGCAAACGGAGAAAGAGAAGAGACAAGTTTTTATGGGTATTTTTTTCAAAAAGCCGGTGATAATAATTGCTTTTTAATAAGATTATACCCCTATCCCACCGACACAGATTTACTCCAAAAATTTGATCAGATTTTTTCTACCCTCAAGTTTAGTTCCTAGAATGAAAACCTAACAACACATTTGACAAGTTCGGTATAAAAAAGCCATGCTTATCGGCAGGCGGGAATTTACCCCGTATTTCCCCTCGCATTCGCCGCGAACCTATCAGGATTTCCGGCATTCGTCTTTTGGTTGTAATGACTTGGGTACTTGGTCGGCTCTCTGGTATGGGGAAAACATTATGAAAACACAAAAAACCATATTAATAATAGAAGATGAGAAAAGTCTCCGTGGCGCAGTCGTGGATATTCTTCGTCTCAAAAACTTCCTTACCCTTGAGGCCAGAAACGGCAAGGAGGGAGTTGGGGTAGCGCTTTCAAGACACCCTGACCTTATTTTACTTGACATCATTATGCCGGAGATGGACGGCATGGCTGCGCTCAAGAAAATCCGTGAGGACAACTGGGGGAAAATGGTTCCTATTATAATCCTTACCAACTTAAGCGGGACCATTGAACAGTTAATGAATGAAGTTGTGACCCAGTATTTAATCAAATCCGACTGGAAGCTTCATGATATAGTAAAGAAAATAGAAGAAATACTGAAGAATCAAAATACCGCGCGGGCTGCGTTAGGGCCTCGGCCACAGTTAAGGAATAAACAATGATTAGAAAAACTCTTGCTTCAGCATCAGATGATATAATATCCAACCTCAAAGTTCTGGCCGAGGAAAAGGAGGTTGTGAGAAGGAAGCTTGCCGCAACTGCGGCTAAGCTGGCCATAACGGCAAAAAAACTGGCTGTTACGGCTAAAGAAAAGGAGATTGTCAGGCAAAAATTGGAGGTAACAGCCAAGGAAAAAGAGATTGTCAGACGCGAGCTTGAGGTAACGGCAGAGAAGCTTGCCCTGACTGCAAAAAAATTGGCGGCTACAGCCAAGGAAAAAGAGAATGTTCGCCACAAGCTTGCCGCGACTGCGGGGAAGCTTGCTCTGACCGCAGAGAAACTGGCGGTTACAGCCAAGGAAAAAGAGGTTGTAAGAAGGAAGCTTGCCGCAACTGCGGCGCGACTCGCTACCACGGCGGAAAAACTTGCCGCAACCGCAGCTAAGCTTGCTCTGACAGCGGAAAAACTTGCGGCTACAGCCAAAGAGAAGGAAGTTGTAAGAAGGAAGCTTTTAATTACAGCAAGTGAAAAAGAGAGTGTGAGGCGAAAACTGGTGATAATAGCGGAAAAACTTGCGGCTACTGCCAAGGAAAAAGAGGTCGTAAGAAGGAAGCTTGTGGTGACAGCGGAAAAACTTGCGGCTACTGCCAAGGAAAAAGAGGTCGTAAGAAGGAAGCTTGCCATAACAGCAGAGAAACTAAAAAAATCATATCAAACGCTTGAGAAGAAAGTTCTTGATCGAACCAAAAGCCTTGAAATGTCCAGGGCGAAAGAAGAAGCTGTGTTACTTTCAATTGGTGACGGGCTTATTGTTACCGACGAAAAAGGGAATATCATCCTTATAAATAAAACAGCTGAAAAGCTGCTAAATATCAAGAGTAGGGAAGTTTTTGGGAAAAATTTCTCCGAAACCATTACCCTGGTGGACGAAAAAGGAGTTTCTGTCCCGCCAGAAAAGCATCCCGTAAGGATGGCTCTCTCAACCGGCACTACTACCGCTTCCACTGTTACCGGTGCCGTCTACTATCATTTAAGGATGGACGGAACAAAATTCCCCGTGGCAATTACCGCAACACCGGTTATTCTCGGCGGGAAAGTAATCGGAACAATCAAGGTTTTCCGTGATATAACCTATGAGCGGGAGATTGATAAGGCCAAAACAGAATTTGTCTCGCTTGCTTCTCACCAGCTCCGCACTCCGCTCTCCACGGTTAATTGGTACGCGGAAATGCTTCTGGAGGGAGACGTGGGGGAGCTGAATGAAAAACAAAAAAAATATTTGGATGAGGTGTACCGCAGCAACCAGCGGATGGTTGAGCTGGTTAACGCCCTGCTGGATGTTTCTTCCCTTGAACTCGGAACATTCGTGATTGAACCGGAGTCAATTGATATAATTGAACTCGCGCAAAGCGTAATAGACGAACAAAAACCGCAGGTTAACGCCAAAAAAATAAAATTCTCTTTTTCATTCGACGAGAATATTCCAATTATGGAAGCCGACCCGAAACACTTAAGAATGGTCGTGCAAAATATTTTATCAAACGCAATAAAATATACCGATCTAGGCGGGAGGATAAAATTTTCAATTTCATTAATGAGTAAGAATAATATTCTTCTAAAAATTTCCGACACCGGTTATGGTATCCCAAAAAATCAGCAAAGCAGAATATTTACCAAATTGTTTCGGGCTGATAATGTCAGGAATAAGGATACTGACGGGACGGGGCTGGGATTATATATTGTAAAATCAATCGTTGAAAATTCTGGCGGGAAAGTATGGTTTAAGTCCGGTAATAAGGTAAAATCTAAAGGCACTGTTTTTTACGTGACGCTTCCTTTGGTTGTTATTAAAAAACACGGGGGCAAAAGAAATAAAAAGTAAATTTATCGGTGTTTTTGCAACTAATATATAATAAATTGTATGGTTAAAAAATCTTCAATTCCCCAAAAAAGAACAATCCTGGTTATAGAGGACGACCGTCCTCTGCTTGAGGTGATTAATACAAAACTTGAAAAAAGCGGTTTTGGCGTAATTTCCGCTCGCAGTGTTGAAGAGGCTTTTAATGCGAGATTGGAGAAAAACGGATTGGGTATTATTACCGCGCAGGGTATTGAGCAGGCGCTTAAGTATCTTGAAGATTTGGGACGAATTGACGCAATCTGGCTTGACCACCATCTCTTGGGCGAAGAAGATGGTCTTGATTTTGTGAAGAAATTCAAAGCTAACGGCGGAAAATGGAGCAAAATTCCCGTCTTTGTGGTTTCAAACGCCGCCAGTCCTAAAACCGTAAAATCATATATTCTTTCCGGAGTGAGCAAGTACTATGTGAAATCCGACCATAGGCTTGATGAAATCGTGGAAGACATAAAATCACTTTTAGACCATCCGGGGAAATAAAGGTTTATAGTGGTTGACACCAAGGGACAAGGGGGAGGGATACGAAAAAACGCCTATATTATAGGCGTTTTTTCGTATCCCTAATAGGTATAAGCATTAGTCAGTTTTTAAATATAATAAACTCCAAATTACCTCTCCCGAATACCACAAATAACCGGCTGTAATGGTTTTGCCTCAGGAACGGCATCTATGTGTAAGCTTATTATACTTATTTTTTATCGTTGGCTTTTAACATTAATAAACTAATTAGTAAATAAAATATATGAAAATATTCAGTAAAAATTTGGCAGTGAAAGTTTTAGGGGTTTCCTTTATGTTTGTTGCGTTTGGAGTTATTTCGCCAATAGCGGCGTATGCGGCAACATCTCCGAGTCTTGGGGCAGCTGCCAGTTACTCAGTTTTATCCGGCGCTGGAGCCACCAATGGCGGCGCAGGCCAAACAACAATAAGCGGAGATTTTGGTGTTTATCCGGCTGCATCCTATACAGATGGGCCCGCCAACACGCTTTTTCTTACTGCTGGTAACCCACATCTCGGTGATGGACCTGGTTTTGGAACCGCTCAAGATGCCCAAGCCGCTCAGTTGGCTGTCTTTAACGGTCCCGGCGGTATTGAGGCCATTTCTCAACCCTGTACCAATATTAACTTACCGACGTGGGACCTTACTGGGTTAGTCCTAGATCCTGGCGTTTATTGTACTGATGTGGACTTCCTTTTGTCGGGAACGCTCACGCTTCGCGGTACCGGTAGTCCTGCCACTGACGTTTGGATTTTTAGGGCAGGGAGGGATTTTGTCGGCACAGGCACCGCTAACGTTGTCTTTTCGGGTACGGGTGGCGTAGCCTGCAATGTGTGGTGGAGGCTTGCAAGGGATGCGACATTTACGGCAGGTAATGCGATGGTAGGTAATATTCTCGCGGCGAACAGCATCACTCTTGGTCAAGGCGCAACTTTGAATGGCCGAGCTTTTGCTTACACGGCTGCAGTTACGTTACTTGGCAATACCATTTCCGGACCGACATGCGTGGTCCCTCCTCCCGCCCCGGTCTCTGGATCCGGAGGCACAATCTTTGCACTCATACCGAATATAAACATAACGAAAATACCAAACCCGTTGTCTTTGCCATTGGGACCGGGACAGATTACGTATACTTACACGGTGACAAATATCGGGCAGGTTGCAATGAGTAACGTGTGGGTTAAGGATGATAAATGCAGTAATGTAGGGTATGTTTTAGGCGACATCAATAATGATTCAAAACTTGATACAAATGAAACATGGCTATACAGCTGCGCCAAGACGGTTTCTCAGACTGAGACAAACACAGCCACCGCGCACGGCTCCTATAGCGGTTGGGAAACGTACGATAACGCAAACGCGACCGTTGTTGTCGCCGTATCAATTGTGCCGCCGTTGATACACTTGTTAAAAACACCGAGCGTGTTTACCCTCCCGGCTGGCGGAGGATCGGTTACTTACACATATACCGTGACCAATCCCGGGTCCGCGCCGCTATCCGGCGTCAAGGTTACCGACGATAAATGCGCTACCGTAACGGATAGTGTTCCTGGACAATTCGGAGACCTTAATAAAAATGGCCTGCTTGAGAGTAATGAAACGTGGACTTTCGTTTGCAGCTCGAATCTTACCAAGACAACAACAAATATCGGCACAGCCGAGGGTCGCGCCAACGGTTTGACTGCCATTGATTTCTCGCCCGCGGTGGTTGTTGTGCCTGAAGTGTTGGGCGTGTCAACATCAAACATTCCCGGTTTTCCAAATACAGGATTTCCTCCGGAGGATAAGAATGTTAATTGGGGTGGGGTGGGAATACTGGCAAGTCTGGCTTTCTTGATATCATCTTCGCTCATCGTATTTTATCGCGCCAGCAAGGTTTCACCGGTAAAGTAAGAAAGGCATTGTTCAGCCATCGTTTTATGCCGGACAACAGATATACTGCGACAAAAGCAAGGGGCCCCGCTTTAGCGGGGACTTTGCTTAAAAATTCATGCAACTTAAAATCTTATTAAAATTAACTCTGCCGGTAATTGTTTTTATGGGGCTAACTTCCCCTCCGGCTATTACGCTAGCTTCAACAAATGTTTTTAACCGGACGCTTCTCCTTGGAATGAAAGGCGAAGATGTGCGCAAACTTCAAAAATTTCTCAATGTCAATTTAGAAACTCGCATAGCCGGATTAGGCATGGGGTCCCCGGGAAATGAAACAGACTATTTTGGTTTGGGGACTATGCGCGCATTGATAAAATTTCAGGAGAAATACCGCGCGGAAATACTCACGCCTTTTGGGCTGATTCAAGGTACCGGTATTTGGGGCGTAAAAACGCGAGATAAAGCCAACAATATGTTAGGGGTTATGCTTCCCGCAGCTTCTGTGGCGCAGAATATAGGCCGTCCGGCGCGCCTAAGAATACCGGCGATTAACGTTGATGCTGTGACAGAATATGTGGGTCTTACAGACGGCGGGGATGTGGACGCGCCGAAGGGTCCCGTCAACGCGGCTTGGTATGGCCTTGGGCCGTTGCCAGGAAAGAAAGGGACGTCCGTTATCGTTGGTCACTTTGGCTGGAAGGACGGTATACGCGCGGTGTTTGATGACTTAAATAAATTAAAAAAGGGAGACAAAATATATGTTGAAGATGAAAAAGGCGCAACCGTTGTTTTTGTTGTGCGCGAACTTAGGGTTTATGGAGAAGGTGAAGAGTCATCAGGAGTGTTTATTTCAAATGATGATGGATCTCACCTTAATTTGATCACTTGTGGCGGGGTTTGGAGCAAGACTGATAAGAGTTATTCCAACCGGCTGGTGGTGTTTACCGACAAAGAATAGGCGAATCGGGACGGTTTTACGGCCTGTGAGGCCGTAGGCATTTTATTGCCATGGTCGTGTTATTATGGTATTTAAGTCAGATGAGTTACATTAAATCTCCATATTTCCACGTCGGACAGGCGGGCGAGCTTTCCGGTCGTGACCGTAAAATCTACCGGGCGCTTGAGATAATGCCGGGCGCTTTGTCGTGGGGGACAATTTTACTTACCATATTTCTTTCGGCTTTTTTCCCGATTGCGGCGGCATTTTTCATAATAATTTTTGACTTGTATTGGTTTTTGAAAACTGTTTACCTTTCTATACACTTGCGTGAAAATTGGAAGCGAATGAAGCACAACATGTCGGCCAATTGGTCCGACCGCCTTCTGAACCTGAAATATGACCACATTACGCATATGGTCATATTGCCGTTTTATGACGAAAGCTATGATGTCGTGGAGAAGGGCGTTGCGTCGCTCATTTCCGCCAATATTGACCGGAAGAAACTTGCTGTTGTTATTGCCACAGAGGCGAAAGCGGGCGCGCCGGCACAGGATATCGCGATCGGGGTAAAAGGAAAATATGCCGGAGAATTCGGTCACTTTTTGATTACCACGCACCCCGCCAATATTCCCGGCGAGATGTCCGGTAAGGGATCAAACATTTCTTATGCCGCTGAAGAAGCGCGCAGGAAAATTTTGGACTTTAATAACATTAAATATGAAGATGTCATAGTTTCGGCGTTTGATATAGATACAGTCGTGTATCCCGAATATTTTAACTGTCTTGCATGGCATTTCTTAACAACAGAAGAACCTTACAAGGCTTCATACCAGCCTGTGCCGGTCTACAATAACAATATCTGGCAAGCTCCGGCATTGTCGCGCGTCGTGGCGTCATCCGGCACGTTTTGGCAGATGATCCAGCAGGAGCGTCCGGAGCGTTTAGCCACGTTCTCTTCCCATGCTGTGCCGTTTAAATCTCTCTACGAAGGGGGGTACTGGCAGAATAATATGGTGTCGGAAGATTCGCGGATATTCTGGAATCTGTTTATCGCTAATAATGGAAATTATCGCGTGGTGCCGATGTCTTACCCGCTTTCAATGGACGCAAATTTGGCTCCGACTTTCTGGGGAACCGCAAAAAATATTTATAAACAGCAAAGGCGCTGGACCTGGGGGGTGGAAAATGTTCCATATATTCTTTTCAACTTTATGAAGAATAAAAAAATACCGCTTCGGAAAAGAATTAACATGGCGTTTATACAGGTGGAGGGATTCTGGTCACTTGCCACCAATCCAATTTTTATCTTTCTACTGGGATGGCTTCCTCTTGTCTTGGGTGGGCGCGTGTTTAACGCGACCATTCTTTCTTACAACCTGCCGATTATCACGCGGGACCTTATGATTCTCGCCATGTCGGGACTATTTTTCTCCGCATATCTTTCAATGAGGTTTTTGCCTGAAATGCCGAAAGAATTTAAAAATGTAAAACGACGGAAGTTTTTTATGGTTCTCCAATGGGTTCTTATTCCGGTCACAATCACTATTTTTGGCGCCATCCCCGGACTTGAAGCCCAGACCCGCATGATGCTTGGCGGAAAGTATCGGTTGGGATTTTGGGTTACGCCGAAATTCAGGAAGAATTAAAGCATCTAAAACGCTTTAATTATCTCATTTTTTCTGTATAATTGGCTTTATGGATAAACTAGCCGAAAAAGGCCACCTGCATCCCATAACTCTCGCGGTTGCGCGGATCTCGGACATTTTCTCAGAGATGGGGTTTGATACGGTTGACGGTCCGGAGCTTGAGGACGAATGGCATAATTTTGACGCGTTAAATGTTCCCGCTGACCACCCCGCTAGAGATATGCAGGATACTTTCTGGATTAAAGACAAAAAAGGACGTAATAAATATGGCGAAGAAGTGGGGTATGTCTTGCGCACGCATACGAGCAATATGCAGATTCGGACAATGGAAAAGTACGTCGCGGAAGGTCGGGGATTTCCGCTCGCGATCGGTTGTCCGGGAAAAGTTTTTCGTAATGAAGCTACTGACGCGACACACGAAGCGCAGTTTTATCAAATAGAAGGATTTTACGTGGCTAAAGACGCCTCGCTCTCCATGATGGTCGGGGTTATGCAGAAGCTTTTCTCGAAGTTTTTTGAAACCGACATCGTCATAAGGTTGCGTTCCTCGTACTTTCCTTTTGTTGAGCCTGGAAACGAATTTGATATGAGGTGTTTCAAATGCAAAGGACGAGGTATTGCGTGCAATGTTTGCAAAAGCACCGGTTGGATAGAGATAGGCGGGGCGGGCATGGTTCATCCGCGTGTGCTTGAGGCGGGCGGAGTTAATCCCCGGGAATACCGCGGCTTTGCTTTTGGGTGCGGCATTGACCGCATGGCAATGCTTAAATACGGGATTGATGATGTGCGCCTTCTGTATAACGGTGATTTAAGGGTGGTTAATCAATTTTAATATGAAATTTTTAAAGTCATGGCTGCAGGACTACATTGTTGATACCCTTCCTGGTGATGAGGTTGTTGCCGATACGCTGAATAAAAAATCGTTTGAAGTAGAGGAAATTATCTCTTTGCTTAGTGACGCTGTTTACGACATTAAAGTTCTTCCGAATCGCGCGCATGACGCGCTGGGGCATCGGGGTATGGCGCGGGAACTGTGCGCGGATTTTGGTTACACGTTTAAAGAAGATAAGCGGACAGAAAAAAGAGAAGATTTTTGCGACGCTTCAGTTGAGAGTCCGGTTATCGCCATTGGTGACGCTAAAACATGCACACGGTTTATGGGCATGCGTATTGACGGGGTAGTCGTCAGAGAGAGCCCCGTATGGCTAAAAGAACGGTTAAATGCCATAGGACAGAAGAGTATAAATAATATTGTTGATATAACTAATTACGCTCAGTTTGCGCTTAACAAGCCGATGCATGCGTATGATACAAGGAGCATTAAGGGTACTCTTTGCACGCGTTTTGCCCATGAGGGCGAAGCGTTGACGACTCTTGATGATAAAGAGCTAAAACTTGATGATAAAACGCTTGTGATAGCGGATGATGAAAAAGTTCTCGGTCTGGCCGGAATAAAAGGAGGAAAATATAGCGGAATAAATCCTGATACCACGAGTGTCATACTTGAAAGCGCCAACTTTGCGCCGGGCCTAATACGTAAAACTTCTGAAAAGTATGGTATCCGTACCGACGCGTCCAAGCGTTTTGAAAACGGTATCGCCAATTCCCTGGTGGAAGACGGTCTCTATATGACAGCGAATCTGATTAAAGAATTATGCGGTAACGCAAAGGCAAGCGAGGTGGTTGATGTGTATCCCCAAAAAGACGCGCCATACCATGTCGGTATTTCACTTTCAGAACTTAATGATATTTTGGGAACCGAGTACGAATATGAAGATGTTGAATCTGTTTTTGAGCGGTTGAGTTTTGAATGGAGAAAGGTTGTTCCCGAAGAGGAAATAGCGCTTTTGGCCAATAGGGCAGTAGGAGCTCCGTATCGCCTTGGTTCAAGTGTTAGGTTTGATTCTCCTGCAGTGTTTGATTGCTCGTCGTTTACTTCGTGGTTGTATGTGCATTCAGGTATCAGCATTCCGCGCATGAGTGTTGACCAATATGTATATACAAAAAGAATTGAAAAAAAGAATCTAAAGAAAGGAGACCTTGTTTTCGCAAACAATAATCATGACCCCGTGTACACTTCTTCAATTGATTTTCTAAGAGGAACAGAAGTCTCAGGCGGTATAAACCATGTAGGAATATACGTGGGAGACGGAAACGTTACACACGCGACCTCTATGTACAAAAAGGTAGTTACTGAAAAACTGGATGATGCTCCGAGGTTTAAGGATACTGTCGGATATGGAAGGGTGAACGATAATTTACGGGAAGAAAGATTTGTTGTAACTGTCCCGTCCGAACGCTTGGATATCCGCATTAAAGAAGACATTGCGGAGGAGATAGGGCGCATCCTTGGGTATGACAAGTTAGTTCCAATACTTCCTAAACTTTCTCGAACGGGGTTGATTCCCAAGCGCATGTATTACGAAAACAAGATCCGTGAAATATTGATTGGTCACGGATTCTCTGAAGTAATGACATACTCGTTTGGCGACAAAGGCGAGATTTCAATAGTAAAAGGCCTGGCGGACGATAAAGAAAAACTGCGCGCTAATTTAGCCAGTGGAATAAGAGAATCTCTTAATCTCAATCTTCATAATGCTCCACTCCTCGGCCAGAAAGTAATTAAGATTTTTGAGTTTGGAGACGTGTTTACAAAAAGTGGCGAGACCAGAAAATTCGGGTTTGCCATTGATGATGGTGTGAAAAGGAGCGATTTTGACCCAGAGGTAAAAAGTATTGTTTCAGAAATAGAAAAGCTATTAGGCGTACCTGTCTCTGGCGACCCGATATCAAGCGTCAAGCCATGCATAGCCGAGATTGATTTTGACGTATTGATAGAGACGCTCCCGGAGCCTTCTCAATATGAAGCGCCAGTCTTTGTGTCTCAGTCCATGGTCAGCCATAAAACAGTTTCCTCCTATCCTTTCGCCCTCCGCGATATTGCCGTGTTTGTGCCAAGCGGAACCAGCGAGAATGAGGTAAGGAAAATTATTGAAAATGAGGCAGGAGACCTGCTCGTCCGGACTGATTTATTCGACCGGTTTGAAAAAGACGGAAAAATTTCCTACGCTTTCCATCTGGTGTTTCAATCCTTTGAAAAAACTTTATCCGATGATGAGCTGGACGAAATCATGAACAAGGTTACGGACACTCTTAATAACCAAAATAGTTGGCAAGTAAGATAGATAATATAACTGAAAATGGATTTCAAAACAGATAAAATAGAGGAGTTTGCTTCGACTGTTGTTGGGTCTAGGGAACACAAGAAAGAAATTGAATATTTGTGTCAAAAGCTTAATCTAACAAAAAGCGGTGTCATTAATGCTTGGATTACTTGGGATACGGGAATTAATAACTATGGTAATGATATTTATGGTTCCTTAGAATTAAGACTAGCAATGCACCTGCATAATTATTTGCCAGGCAGCTGGCACATAGAAAGACAAAAGAAGATAATTGAATTTTTAGACAAGATTAAACCAGTAAATATTTGTGAAATTGGTTTTGGTGTTCCACAAAATTACATTAAAGAGTATGTCTTTAAAAACAGCAATGTCCATCTGGATTTACTTGATTTCGACAAGGAAGCAATAGTTTTTGCCGATGCTTTGTTGGGGTTTTGGCATAAAGATTACACAAAACAAATCTCAACTAAATTATACGATTTAAACAGCTCGCAATACCCGGGTGACTATGACGCTTACATGTTCCAAGATTCTATAGAACACGCAAATAGTCCTACGGAATATCTTTCGTCATTAGTGTCCAATATTAAAAAAGGAACATACTTTTTGTTTTCTTTGCCCATAGAAGTAGATAAACCTGTTCCAGAACATTTTATTTTTTGGAAAGATGACAAAGGTGTTTTTAGATGGCTTGAGGATTCCGGACTTAAGGTTATTAAATATTCTAAAATTTCAATGAATAAAGATGTGGATATTTTCGCTGAATTTCTACATAAAGATTTTTATGAGATTATAATACTTGCTCAAAAATAAAATGAAACTGGACGTTCCGTACTATTCTCAATTTCTGGACGTCGCGGACCAGTACTGGATGCCGAGGGCTTGCGGCATGGCGTGCCTGAAAATGGTTCTGGATTTTTACCGCAAAAAAACACCATCACTTTTGGAAATGTGCGAGACGGGACAGAGGGAAGGCGGTTACAGCAAGTCCGGGTGGTTCCACGAATATCTTTTGAAAGCTGCGCAAGGCTACGGCCTAAAAGCCGAGAGGGGCGAGAAAATAGGAGAGATTATGGGACTCCAAAAAATCCATGACGAACTAAAATCGGGACATCCGGTTATTGTTTCCATAACCAAACACATTCTCGGCCAAACGAAATTCCATATGGTGGTCCTTACGGGGTATGAAGAAAACGACGGAATTGAGTTTCCTGAAAGGCGTGGGCAACTCACGGGTTTCTATTTTAATGACCCGGAGTCGCTCTATTTGGAGCACGGGAAGGACGTATTTGTGGATATCAAAGCTTTCAAACACGATTGGCGCAGAATGGCTATATTTCTCAAGCCCTAATCACCCCCTGTTTTTACCTAAAATGCTTGTATTTTAAGGCGTTTTTTGCTAAAATTGAGTTACCAAAACAGGTGCTTTTTTGTTTAAAACACCCTAAAAATCATGGCTGAAAAGAAAGGAAACGGACATCATTATAGTGCCGAAGATATCTCCGTTTTGGAGGGTCTTGAACCTGTCAGGAAGCGTCCCGGGATGTATATAGGCACAACCGGACCGGATGGCCTGCACCACCTTATCTGGGAGATTTTTGACAATTCGCGCGATGAGGCGATGGGTGGTTTTGCCAATGAAGTGGAAGTTGTTTTGCTTCCTGAAAACGGAATCCGTGTGGCTGACAACGGCCGTGGTATCCCGGTGGACATTCACAAGAAGACAAAAGTTTCCGCTCTTGAGACGGTTATGACCACGCTTCACGCCGGCGGAAAATTCGGCGGGGAAGGATATAAAGTCTCCGGTGGTCTGCACGGTGTTGGCGCTTCGGTTGTGAATGCCCTCTCTGAATACGCTCGCGTGGAAGTTCACCGTGACGGAGGAAAATACGCGCAGGAGTACTCCCGCGGTAAGAAAAAAGCTGCAGTCAAAAAACTTGAGAGCTCAAAAGAAAACGGCACTATTGTATTATTCCAGCCGGACCCGGAGATATTCAAAGAAATAAAATTTGATTGGGGTACGGTGGTAAACCGCCTGCGTGGACAGGCATATCTCGTGAAAGGCATGCGGGTCCGCGTTATTGACGCGCGTGATTACAAAGGCAAGATGGATTTGGACAAGGTGTTTTACTTCTCCGAACTTGAGATAGAAGCGCCGTCAATGTCGTTTTATTTCGAAGGAGGTCTGCTTTCGCTCGTCAAATTTCACAACCAGGCCTACAAGCCCGTACACAAGAATATTTTTTATATTGAAAAAGAAAACGACAACGTAAGCGTGGAAGTCTCTCTTCAGTACGTGGATGACATCTCTTCACGTATTTACGCCTATGCCAACAATATCCCTAATCCATTTGGGGGAACTCATGTAACCGGTTTTAAGACGGCGCTTACCCGTATTTTAAATACCTACGGGCGCAAAAATAATATAATCAAGGAAAAGGAAGAGAATCTGACGGGTGAAGATGTGCTTGAGGGAATTACCGCGGTTATCTCTATAAAGATGGGTCCGGATATTCAGTT